>DCIJ01000049.1 GCA_002315945.1 Lachnospiraceae bacterium UBA1729
CTTTAAAGATAACAGCCCTGTATTGCAGGCTCTCTCGTGATGATGAGCTTCAGGGCGATAGTAATAGTATTAAAAATCAGAAAGCCATGTTGCAGAAATACGCTGATGATAATGGTTTCTCTCATACAGAGTTCTTTGTGGATGATGGATACAGCGGAACAAACTTCAACAGACCAGGCTGGCAGAGCCTTATTGCAAGGGTTGATAATGGAGAGGTCTCCACAATTATTGTAAAGGATATGAGCCGATTAGGTCGTGATTATCTGCAGGTCGGTATGTATACGGAAATCAAATTTCCAAATGCTGACGTAAGGTTTATTGCCATCAATAATGGTGTAGATTCAGACAGTCAGACTGACAGCGACTTTACGCCTTTCCTTAATATCATCAACGAATGGTATGCCAAGGACACCAGTAAGAAAATCCGTGCAGTATTCAAGGCAAAGGGTGAAGCCGGAAAGCCGTTATGCACCAATCCGCCTTATGGGTATATCAAGGATCCTGAAGATAAAAACAGATGGATTGTGGACAATGAAGCTGCTGAGGTTGTACGTGAAGCTTTTAGACTATGTGTGCAGGGATATGGAGTATCTCAGATTGCCGGTATATTTACTGACAGAAAGCTGCTTAATCCCACATCATATGCTAAATCAAAAGGTCGCAGTATTCCTGATAACAGAGATGCAGTACATGCCGAATATCATTGGGCTGACAGCACTATCTCACATATGCTTTCAAGGGTAGATTATTTAGGTCATCTTGCTAATTTTAAGACATATCGTAAGTCTTATAAGAACAAAAAACAGATGCAAAATGATCCTGAGCATTGGCAGATATTTGAAAATCACCACGAAGCAATCATTGATCAGGAAACCTTTGATATCGTACAGCGTATCCGTGAAGGTCGCAGAAGGCTCACTCCTATGGGAGAAATGCCAATCTTATCAGGAATGCTCTTTTGTGCAGATTGCGGAGCAAAGCTCTATCAGGTAAGGCATCGTGGATGGGAACATGACAAAGAACACTTTGTATGTGCCACCTATCGTAAGGTTAAAGGCGGATGTTCTTCCCATCAGATAAGAAATGTGGTCGTTGAGGAAATCCTTTTAGATGAAATCAGACGCATTACTGCTTATGCCAGAGAACATGAAGATGAGTTCGTGGAAATGGCAATGAGCAAATCTGCAGCAGCATTAAATAAAAGCCAGCGTGAGGGCAAACGTGAGTTAGAACAGGCAATTGCTCGTATCAATAAGCTTGATAGCATTATTCAGAAACTTTATGAGGATAATATCGAAGGAAAAATATCTGACGAAAGATTCTCTAAAATGAGTATCAGCTTTGAGAATGAGCAGAAGCAGCTTGAAACACGTATTGCAGAACTTAAATCACAGCTTGCAACAGAAAAAGATATAGCTCTTAATACCAAACACTTCTTAGACCTGGTAAGACGATATACTGATATAAAGGAACTTGATGCAGAAATCATCAGAGAATTTGTAGAAAAGATTATCGTATACAAGGCGGAACGCATGGATGGTCATAGAGTTCAAAAAATCAAAATCATCTGGAATTGTATCGGTGAATTTCAAACACCGACATCACATCAATAAAAACGGCACAGTCCAGTAATCATAATCACTAAACTATGCCGTTTCTCTTAAGAATTAAAAATCCCTAATTTGTACCGCCTAATGGCCGGGTTTTTTTACAATTCTATATTAGACTCTTTTTTTCAGGAATAATATTGCTCCTCAAACAATGATTATTTTTAGAACTCAGGCTGAGGAGGAAGCTTTGAAAGACCAACCTCCAGATCAGCATCTGTAGGAATATAATCTGTCATCTCTTTGTTGTTGAACTTCTCATAAGCTACCATATCGAAATAACCGGTTCCTGTGAGACCAAAGAGAATTGTCTTCTCCTCGCCGGTTTCTTTGCACTTGAGAGCCTCATCAATAGCAGCTCTGATAGCATGGCTTGATTCAGGTGCAGGAAGGATTCCTTCTGTTCTTGCAAACTGAGTAGCTGCCTCGAATACTGCTGTCTGCTCAACTGTTCTTGCTTCCATGTATCCATCATGATACAGCTGAGAGAGAACAGGGCTCATACCATGGAAACGTAATCCGCCGGCATGGATTGGGCTTGGCATAAAACCTGAACCCAGAGTATACATCTTGGCCAGAGGACAAATCATTCCTGTATCACAGAAGTCATATGCAAATTTTCCTCTTGTAAAGCTTGGACAGCTTGCTGGCTCAACTGCGATAATCTGGTAATCAGCCTCGCCTCTTAATTTTTCACCCATAAATGGAGCAATGAGACCGCCTAAGTTAGAACCACCACCTGCACAACCGATTACAACGTCAGGCTGAATTCCATATTTATCCATTGCAATCTTGGCTTCCTCACCGATTACTGACTGGTGGAGAAGTACCTGATTGAGAACTGAACCTAATACATATCTGTAACCAGGATTTGTAACAGCTACCTCAACAGCTTCTGATATGGCACATCCAAGAGAGCCACCAGTTCCAGGGAACTCCTTGAGAATATTTCTACCCACCTCAGTGTCCATTGAAGGGCTGGGAGTTACGCTTGCTCCGTAGGTTCTCATAACCTCACGCCGGAATGGTTTCTGCTCGTAGGAAACCTTAACCATATATACCTTGCAGTCAAGTCCCAGATATGCACAGGCCATTGAAAGTGCTGTACCCCACTGACCAGCTCCGGTCTCTGTGGTTACACCCACAAGGCCCTGCTTCTTAGCATAATAAGCCTGTGCTATGGCTGAATTTAACTTGTGGCTTCCAGAGGTATTATTACCTTCGAACTTGTAATAAATCTTTGCCGGGGTACCCAGAGCCTTCTCAAGACAGTAAGCACGAACCAGGGGTGATGGACGGTACATCTTGTAGAAATTTCTAATTTCATCAGGAATAGGATAATACTTAGTATCATTATCTAACTCCTGCTTTACAAGCTCATCGCAAAATACTCCACCCAGTTCTTCGGCTGTCATGGGCTTTAGTGTGCCAGGATTAACCAGAGGTGCTGGTTTAATCTTCATATCGGCACGCAGGTTATACCAGTTCTTTGGCATCTCTTCTTCTGTAAGATAGATTTTGTAAGGGATTTCTTTTGAATTCATAGCTTTTGCTCCTTTCATAGTACTCGACCCGCAGGTCCTTGGTCAGAATATCTGACATACAACACGACTGGTTGATAAGATGGAGCAAAAATGGAATAAAAAAACTGCCCCAGCTTAATCATTTGCTGGGACAGGATAATTTGACTTGATAAAAAATCTTATTCCTGCGGTGCCACCCGGCTTGACGTCTATGACGCCCTCTCAATCGCACTAACATGCGTCGGCTTTGGTTACGTAAAGCCACTCCGTCGTTGCCTACTAGGTAATCTGTTCGGAACGCCCTCAGCAGTCCATTCAGCCGGATTTCATTACTGCAATTCCACCATCTGCAGCTCTCTAAAAATGAAGTTGCCCTGCCTACTACTCTGCCTCACAGGTTTTGTTTTTATTTTTATACATCCAGGTAATACCAGTTGTCAATCGACATTTGTGAGTAATATTTCGCCATCTGTGAAAAGTGTTTCATTTTACTGGCAAAACACACTTCTTCACAGATTTTATTCAGATTTAACCTCTTTCCATCTGTCGTTGTACATTTCATCACCCTCTTCACCTAAGTAGATATAGGTCTCCAGGTTGTTGTACTGTGACAGGTCAGGGAATGCGATTTCTGAATTCTTAATATCCTCATCCTCAATGAGCTCTCTTGCTGCATCGTTAGGAGTTGAGTAGGTAATATAATCAAAGTTCATCAGTGCAATTTCAGGACGGCACATAAAGTCAATGAACTTTTCTGCGTTAGTAACACTCTGAGCATTCTTGGGAATTACCCAGCTGTCAATCCACACATTGGTACCTTCCTTGGGAATTACGTACTCTAAGTCTGGGTTTTCTCTCTGAGTATAGATTGCTTCTCCAGAGTAGATAACACCAAGAGCTGCCTCGTTTCCAATCATCTTGTCACGAACCTGATCTACTACATAGGCCTGAACAATAGGCTTCTGCTCAACCAGATCCTCCTTGGCTGCATCAAGCTCAGCTGCATCCAGGGTATTCATGGATGCACCATTTCTCTTGAGAGCAACCATGAAAGCATCTCTTACACTATCCTGCATAAGAATGCTGTCTGCATACTTTTCATTCCACAGAATATCCCAGCTGTCTACCGGATCAGATACCATGGTCTTGTTGTAGAGAATACCAACAGTACCCCAGCAGTAAGGAACTGAATATTCGTTGTTAGCATCAAATTCCTTGGATGACTCATAATACTGAGCTCCAATATTTGCCTTGGCATTAGGAATGTTATCCCAGTTAATCTTCTGAAGAAGATCATTATCAATCATCTTCTTAATCATGTAATCAGAAGGGCAGATAACATCATATGCACTGGCACCAGCTTCTACCTTGGGATACATAATCTCATTAGTCTCAAATTCATCATATACAACTTCAATTCCAGTCTCTTCGGTGAACATCTCCATTGTCTCTGGATCGATGTACTCACCCCAGTTGTATACATACACTTTTGAATCATCTGCCTTGTTTCCACATGCTGTCAGGGCTCCTACTGCTGCCACCATAACAGCACTAAGGGCAATTCTGCAAAAAAGTCCTTTTTTCATAATTTCTCTCCTCATCAATTATATTATTTTTCTTTTTTCTCCGGTTTCAGATTAACAGCCAAAAGTATGATAAACACTGATACAAAAATTATAGTAGACAGTGCATACATTTCTGGCTTGATACCCTTTTTTACTTCTGTATATATCTTAGTGGATAAGGTATCCACACCGGGTCCTTTGGTAAAGTGAGTAATAACAAAGTCATCCAGACTCATGGTAAAGGCCATAAAAAAGCCGCTTAAAATGCCTGGCATAATATCAGGAACAACCACCCTGAAAAAAGCCTGCACCGGAGTACATCCCAGGTCCACAGCCGCCTCGTAGATACTGTGATTGAGCTGCTTGAATCTTGGATTAACACTAAGTATTACATAGGGAATATTAAAGGTAATGTGAGCAATCAGAATTGTTCCAAACCCAAATTTGATTCCAAAGCTGATAAATAACAGCATAATGGAGATACCGGTAACAATATCTGCATTAAGCATTGGGATATTGGTGATACCCATCAGGATTGCCCTGTCCCTTTTTTTCATTCTTGTCATGGCAAGGCATGCTATGGTACCAATCACAGTTGCTATGGCAGCTGAAAGCAGTGCAATAGCCAGTGTGTTGTACAGAGCCTGCATAATGGCCCTGTTTTTAAAGAGATCTATGTACCATTTTGTGGTAAATCCACCCCACTTTGCACGGGTCTTGCTTTTATTAAAGCTCAGTACAATAAGGGTAATTATAGGGGCATACAGGAAAATGAAGATTATGCCCATGTAGGTTCGCTGAAGACATTTTTTCATTTTACACTAAGCCTCTTCCTTGTCTGTAATAAAAGTAGTAATCATACTTACCAGGATAAATATCATCAATACCATGGAAAGGCCACTTCCCAGATTCCAGTTGCCGGTCTGGGTAAATTCCTGCTCAATTACATTACCAATCAGCAGGATTTTGCTGCCACCTAGCAGATTGCTGATTACGAAGGTTGTCAGCGCAGGTATGAATACCATGGTAATTCCGCTTATTACTCCAGGTATTGAAAGAGGTAAAATTACCCGGAAAAATACCTGAAAACCGTTTGCACCCAAATCTCTGGCGGCATTAACCACATTAACATCAATCTTTGACAGGGATGTGTGAATAGGCAGTACCATAAAGGGCAGGAAATTATAAATCATACCCAGAATAATAGCCCCTCCAGTATTTATTATGCTGATTGGCGGGAGTCCAAGAACGCCTAACAGATTATTTATTACGCCGTTCTTTTCCAGAAGAGTCTGCCATGCCATAGTTCGAAGCAGGAAATTCATCCACATGGGAAGAATAAATACCAGCACTACAAAAGCTCCCTTTCCCATACCTGTACTTGCTAAAATCATGGCAAGGGGATATCCCATGAGCAGACATAAAACTGTACTGATTAGAGATAATCCAATGGCAAGGTAAAGTGCTTTTCTATGCTCCGGACTGGATATAGCCAGAATATTGGACAGAGTAACTGCTCCATTAGAGTCAGTCAGTCCATAATATACAATCATCCCCAGTGGGATGAGAACAAAGGCTAACGCCCATAACAGATATGGGGCAGCCAGATATTTTCTACTCATCTAATTTCACTGCCTCCTCATCTTCAGATTCCGGCTTATTCATAATCTGGATATTGAAGGGATCAATCTTAATATCCACTTCTGTACCCACCGGAAACATTTTGGTAGACTGCACCAGCCACTCAAAACCGGCTGCCATTACTTCCATTTCGTAATGAACACCCTTGAAAATGATATGAGACACTTTACCGGAAATAGTTCCGGTACCGGGAGTTACCAGCTCCACATCTTCGGGACGAATAACCACGTCCACAGGTTTGTTGGTACCAAAGCCTGTATCAACACAGGCAAAACGGTGACCCAGGATTTCAACAAGTTCATCCTTAATCATGATACCCGGAATAATATTACTGTCTCCGATAAAGTCAGCAACGAAAGCATTCTCAGGCTCATTATATATATCTTCAGGAGTTCCAATCTGCTGAATATACCCCTGATTCATTACAACAATTGTATCAGACATGGTAAGAGCTTCTTCCTGATCATGGGTAACATAGATAAATGTAATACCCAGCTCATTCTTAAGTCTGATAAGCTCGTACTGCATGTCCTGGCGAAGTTTCAGATCAAGTGCTCCCAGAGGTTCATCCAGTAAAAGCACCTTAGGTTCATTTACAATAGCTCTTGCAATGGCTATACGCTGCTGCTGACCACCAGACAGCTGGTCAGGCATACGCTTACCATAGCCGTCAAGGTTAACAAGCTTAAGAGCATACTGAATTTTGTCCTTGATATACTGCTTTGGTTTATTCTTGATTTTCAGACCAAATGCAATATTTTCCTCTATATTCATATGGGGAAACAAAGCATACTTTTGGAAAACAGTATTAAGAGGACGCTTGTTGGGAGCGACACCTGTAATATCCTTTCCATCAAAAATAACCTTACCTTGATCAGGGGTTGTAAAACCACCAATGATACGCAATGTGGTAGTCTTGCCACATCCGCTGGGACCAAGTAAGGTTAAAAATTCATTTTCCCTAATGTACAGATTCAAATCATCCAGCACAAGAGTGTCATCAAAGGACTTGCTGATGTTTACCAGATCGATTAATTTTGTCAACCATTTACCCTCCTATAGGCTAAAGTGGAAACAAAACCTTGTTTCTAAATGTATTCGCAATAGAACTCAATATAAATTATCTACACCTATCTGTCAACTATTTACCCTTCAAAAAGGACAGACAGATAGGTTAGATTTTTCCTCAAATAACTTTGGTTTAAAACTTCCAAAAAAACTAATTAGGTCTTACAGGAAAACCTATTTTTTTCTGAACCTTTCTCAAGGTTTTATTAGAGTAGTACTGAGCCTTGTCCGCATTTTCCTTGATAATCTTATCAATATAAGCCTTATCACCCTGAAGTCTCTTATACTCATCCTGCAGAGGCTTCAAAACGCCTACAACAGACTCGCCTACAGCCATCTTAAAGTCGCCATAGCCCTTGCCGTCAAATTCCTTAACTACCTCTTCTGCGCTCTTGCCTGTACATGCACTGTAGATATCAATGAGGTTATGAATTCCAGCCTGCTCATCATTGTATGCTACGCATCCTTCAGAGTCGGTTACGGCTCTCTTAAACTTACGCATAATAGTATCAGGATCATCCATGAGATAGATGCTGGCATTAGGATTTTCATCAGACTTGGACATTTTTTTGGCAGGATCCTGTAATGACATAATCTTAGCGCCTACTTTTCCAATATAAGGCTCAGGAACAGTAAAGATGTCCCCATAGATTCCATTCATTCTCTGCGCAATATCTCTGGCCAGCTCAAGGTGCTGAAGCTGATCCTTGCCAACAGGTACCACATCTGACTGATACAAAAGGATGTCTGCAGCCATCAGTACAGGGTATGTAAACAGACCTGCATTGATATTGTCCGCATGCTTAGAGGATTTATCCTTGAACTGGGTCATTCTGTTAAGCTCACCCATATAGGTAAAGCAGTTAAGTATCCAGGCTAACTCTGCGTGGCCAGATACATGTGACTGATAGTACAGACAGTTTTTCTCAGGATCAAGACCTGCTGCAATATACAGAGTCAGAAGATTTCTGGCTCTCTGTCTTAAATCGGCAGGATCCTGACGAACTGTAATTGAGTGCATATCTACAACTGAATAGAAACACATATATTCATCTGACAGCTTAACCCAGTTCTTTAATGCTCCAAGGTAATTTCCCAGGGTAAGATTACCAGTTGACTGCATTCCACTAAATAGTACTTTATTTTCACCTAACATTTATATTTCCTCACTGACTATATCAAGTCATCTTTCTATATTTTAGCTTTTTGAAGTAGCCTCCAAAATCAATATACTTCTGCCTGGAAGGGTTACAGAATCCTTTATTTCCAGTTCTTCATCTCCAGAATAGGATACCTTTTGCCAGGCAATTGTATTCTTGATCTTAGGAAGACCGAATACGTGAGTATTCCAGTTCAGATTATATGCAATGAAGTAGCTTTTCTTTGAATCATTGACACTGTAATCCTTGTAAAAAAGTATACCCACATAGCTCTGATATGCACTCAGATCAGACTTCCAGGGCTTTTCACCATGATAGGACACGTCCGGATATCCACATCCCAGGGTGTCCATCATTGCTAAGGGAAGTGGCCTGGACATTACACCACTATTTTTTCTGATAGAAATCAGATTTTTTGTATATTCCAGTAATTTTTCACTATCCTTGGTAAGCTTCCAGTTAACCCAGCTTACTGCATTATCCTGACAGTAGGGATTATTATTTCCACACTGGGTATGTCCCATTTCATCGCCTGCTTTAATAAAGGGGGTTCCCTGGGCAGTCATAACCAGAGCCAGGGCATTCTTCATCTGACGGAATCTCAGATCAGTAATGTTCTTCCTACGGCTCTTACCCTCCATGCCACAGTTCCAGCTGTATTCGTAAGGACTTCCATCCCGGTTATCCTCATTATTATCCTCATTATGCTTGTTATCATAGCTCACAAGATCTGCCAGATTAAATCCATCATAATCATCAATACCATGGATGCTGGCATAACGGTAGCCGTTATCTCTGAGATTTGCTAACAGACACTCCAGAGAGATGCTTTCTCCCTTTAGAACCTTTCGCATGTTAATCAGGAAATCCTTATTAACTATTCCAATATTTTTAAAGCATTTTTTCCAAATAGCATCTGATTTATAGGTATCAACTATCTCCCCGTATATATCATCAACAGGGAACCAGGTGCATACCAGCTTAGTATCTGACAGATATGGATCTGTTGCTATACTTTCCAATGGAAGATTGCCACCTATAAGTCTGAATCCATCCACATGATATTCTCTCACCCAGTGGTGAAGCAGATCTGTAATTTCTAACACAGACATCCGTTTTACTACAGGAATCTGAAGGATAATCTCTATACCTGCACTATGAAGGGCCTTCACCATACTCTTGAACTCGTATACTGCATCTTTAGTAGATGAATAAGCAGATTTAGGAGCATAATAATAGCCATCAACATATCCCCAGTAGTTTGGCAGATTGTTGGTCTTTTCTTCCTGGGGCTTGATATTAGCAGCAGTAACCTTTTTTTCTTCCCGATACATCTCATCAAATTCATGTACAGGCTGCAACTCCAGGGCAGTAATCCCCAGATCGTTCAGATAGGGGATTTTTTCTATAATTCCCTGATAGGTTCCCCGAACTTTGGAGCCAAGCCCACTTGTGGATGACTTGGTAAAGCCCCTGGCATGTATTCCATAGATAATGGTTTCATTCATTGGAATTCTCAAAGGGATATCATTTTCCCAGTCAAATTCCCTGCCTGGAAGACCATATACTGGGGTTTTACTCTTTTCTTCCCGGTACTTATCAAAGCCCTGAACAGAATATGCATAGGAATCAGTTAACATAACTCCATTCTGGTAGTACTGATAACCGTCAGCCTCCTTTGGAATTCCCGAAAGGACTACGCTGTACAACGATCCCTGTCTGTATTCGTCTTCGACAGATATCCTGCATATTTCTTTTTCCCTGGCAAAAAATACAATTTCAGCCCGTAAAAAAGAAGGTGCACCCTTCCAGACAAACTGTATTCCATTATCTGTCCTGGTTACACCTTTGTATTCATATGTGCCATGTTCCTTATGAATATTAATCATTTGAATCCTCTATAGCAGCTTTTTTATCCTGAGATTTTCGAATCTTGATTCCAATAAAACATCCTAAGACTACAAGACCCACAAACACAAGAAATACAATTAAATATGATAAAAAATATCCGACAAATGCTGTCAAATTAAGCATGTCTACCCCTTTCCTGGTTCAGCCCCTACAGCTGAGCAACCACAAAAATATCATAAATAGAGCTAATAGCAGCTTCAAAATCATCATTGCTTACACCAATAATGATATTAAGCTCAGAAGAACCCTGGTCAATCATCTTAACATTAATGTTGGCATGAGCAAGAGCTGCGAATATTCTTCCAGCAGTACCACGGGTAGCCTTCATTCCACGGCCAACAACTGCAATAAGTGCTAGATCAGATTCAATTTCAACTTCATCAGGCTGGGACAGACGATAGAGACCTGCCACAACCTTCTGCTCCTTGTCCATGAACTCATCCTGATGAACAAAGACTGTCATTGTATCAATACCAGATGGCATATGCTCGAAGGAAATCTGATTATCTTCAAAGACCTGAAGAACTTTTCTGCCAAATCCGATTTCAGAGTTCATCATATCCTTTTCAATATTGATTGAACAGAAGCCCTTCTTACCAGCTATACCAGTAATGGTATATTTGCTTCTCTGGCAGGTTGACTCAACAATCCATGTTCCCTTGTCTTCAGGAGCATTTGTATTCTTAATATTGATGGGGATGCCTTCCTTTCTTACAGGGAAGATTGCATCCTCATGAAGAACGCTGGCTCCCATATATGCAAGCTCTCTAAGCTCACGATAGGTAATTGTATCAATTACCTCAGGACGATCAATAATTCTGGGATCAGCAATCAAAAATCCTGATACGTCAGTCCAGTTCTCATATACATCAGCATGAACAGCTTTTGCAACGATGGAACCAGTTACATCTGATCCGCCTCTTGAGAAGGTCTTAACTGTTCCATCCTCAAGTGAGCCATAGAATCCAGGAACAACAGCACCCTTAAGGTCCTTAAGTTTTTCCTTTAATAAAGTATCAGTAAGACTAGCATTAAAGCTTCCATCTTCGTTAAACTTAACTACTTCTGCAGAATCAACAAATGGAAACCCAAGATAGTCTGCCATAATAATACCATTCAGGTATTCACCACGGCTTGCGGCATACTCTTTTCCTGCCTGAGCCTTAAAGTTAGCAGCTATTGTATCAAATTCGCTGTCCAGGTTTGTCTGTAATTCCAGACCATTAATGATTTCTTCATAACGAAGCTTAATCTCTTTAAGCTCCTTTGAAAAGCTCTTACCAGCCTCTGCCAAAGCATATGCACCATAGAGCATATCTGTTACTTTGGTATCGTTAATATGTCTCTTACCGGGTGCAGAAGGAACTACATATTTTCTCTCCTCATCTGCTCTGATAATATCTCCAACTTTTTTGAACTGATTGGCACTAGCTAAAGAGCTGCCACCAAACTTTACTACTTTCGACATCTTTTCAATTTCTCCCCTTTTTTAATTAACCATCTAATCTTACGAAATTAAGGATTCCAGGCATTTTTGCTCTTAATTCTTCAAACTTTGCCTCTGTCATCTTGGATGTTACAAAACCAAACTCGTCATTCACACCATCAATTACGAGATGATCTACATCCCCAAAGAATGCCTTAACATTGCTTTCACTGCCATCAGACTCTTTAACACGCACAAAGAACTGTCTTTCTACCTGCCCGAAATCTGCAAGCTTAGCATCATCAGCTTCCCAGTTAATGCTTTCAGGACACTTTGCCAATTTTGTAGCACAAACCACATCACTGACTACTGCAGTTGCTGTAGGCAGCTTACCTGCTCCACGACCATAGTACATGGTATCATCAAGCATCTCGCTATGTACAAATACTGCATTAAATACACCATCGATGCCGTTTAATGGATGCTCTGCTGGTAGCATATAGGGTGAAACCCCTGCAATCAGTCCGTCCTTGGAAAAATCTGCAGTAGCTAACAGCTTAATTGAGCGTCCCAGCTTCTTGGCATACATAAAATCTCTGGATGAAATCTTGGTTATACCTGTGCAATTGAGGCTCTTGAAATCAACATTCTTTCCAGTAACAAGACTTGCAAGAATTGCAATCTTGCGGCATGCATCGTGACCTTCCACATCTGCTTCAGGATTTTTCTCAGCATAGCCTAATTCCTGTGCCTGCTTTAATACAGCTTCGAAATCAGCGCCTTCTTTGGCCATCTTTGTAAGAATATAATTTGTTGTACCATTCAAAATACCAGCAAGACTTAATATTCTGTCTGTGGTAAGACAGTCATTAATTACTCTTATGATGGGAATTCCGCCACCTACACTGGCTTCAAAATAGTATCCACAATTATTTTCTCGAGCAATCTGAATCAGCTCAGGACCATGGTTAGCTACAACCTCCTTGTTAGAGGTACATACACTTTTGCCTGCCTCAAGACATCTCTTTGTAAAAGTATATGCAGGGTTATCTCCACCCATGGTCTCACATACTATGCCAATTTCAGGATCATTAACAATAGTTTCAAAATCATGAATAATCTTATCCTCATGTACATCCCCTGGGAAATCTCTTAAGTCAAGAATGTACTTAATTTCAACAGTTTCATGAGCATTGCGGCAAATCAGTTCACTATTGGCTGTAAGAACTTCTGCCACTCCGCTACCTACTGTTCCGTATCCTAAAATCGCTGCTTTCATAATATTCTCCTCAATTTTTTCATAATATATATCAACACCACAACGTAACATGCTCCGCCAGTGTCCTTATGGTATGTACTAAAGCCATGTGCCAGCACCAGCAATGCTGGCACATGGTAAATTTTCTTAGTATACCTTAGCTTCTTCCTCACCCTTTAATACGCGAAGAGCACCCTGAGCCAGAGCCAGAAGTTCATCCTCACCAGGATATACAGTAATAGGTGCGATAAATCCGGTCTTTTTCTTAAGTTCAGCTACTACATACTTGTCATATGCAATACCACCAGTGATAACAATCTGGTCAACCTTGCCTTCAAGAACAGCTGCCATAGCACCCATGTCCTTTGAAACCTGAAGGATAAATGCATCACGAATGAGAGCTGCCTTCTTGTCGCCTTCATTACACATCTTCTCAACATCACGCATATCGTTGGTTCCAAGATAAGCATTGAAACCACCATTACCGCTCATCATCTTTTTAACTTCTGCTTTTGTCTTTCCAGAGAAGCAAATCTCAAGAAGACCGCCATTTGGAAGTCCACCAGTTCTCTCAGGTGAGAATGCACCGTCACCATTGAGAGCATTAAATACATCTACAACCTTGCCATTTCTATGAGCAGCAACTGAAACACCACCACCCATATGAACACCAATGATGTTAAGATCTTCATAGTTCTTGCCAGCTTCCTTAGCATATCTCTTGGCAACAGCCTTCTGGTTAAGAGCATGGAAGATAGAAATTCTCTCCACGTCAGGATGACCTGAAATACGTGCTTCAGGCATAAGCTCGTCAACAACTACAGGGTCAACGATGAATGAAGGAATTCCAAGTGAATCACCAATTTCTCTTGCAATAAGACCACCCAGGTTAGAAGCGTGCTCGCCTCTCTCACCCTTTTTAAGATCCTCAATGAGAGCATCACTTACTGCATATGTACCACCTGGAATTGGCTTAAGGAGACCACCACGGCCTACAACAACACCAAGCTCTTTAATGTCAAAATTCTTTTCAGCAAGAATCTTAACAATAATATCTTTTCTAAAATCCTTCTGGTCTACAACCTGAGCATACTGTGCAATCTCTTCTGTTGAGTGTCTTAAGGTTTCCTCAAATAAAAGTGTTTCATCCTCAAAAACACCAATCTTGGTAGAAGTTGAACCAGGATTAATAATTAAACTTTTAATAGACATTTTCCTTCTCCTTTATAAAAATTATTTGTTATTCTTCATACTTTCAGCAACTACTGCAGCAAGTGCAATAGAGTTAACCTTGGTCTCAAAGCTGTCAGATCTGGAAGTAAGAATTGCGGGAACCTGAGTTCCTGTAAGGATACATCCATTCTTGAACTCAGTCATTCTAACTATCATCTTGTAAACAAGATTTCCAGCGTGAATATCAGGGAACAGCAGGATATCAGCATCACCAACAATCTTACGATTTGTTGCACCCTTATGAATAGCAGCTTCAGGGTCAATTGCAAGATCCATTGAGAGAGGTCCGTCTACGATACATCCAGAGATTTCACCAGATTCATTCATCTTGGTAAGTTCATCTGCTTCAACACAGACAGGCATCTTAGGGTTAACTACCTCAACAGCTGCAAGAGGAGCTACCTTAGGAAGTTCAACGCCACATGCCTTGGCAACTGCTACTGTGTAGTTAATTATGTCAACCTTGTCCTGAAGTGTAGGATATGGCATAAATGCTACGTCAGTTAAGAACAGCAGTCTGTCAATACCTTTTATTTCAAATACACAAACATGAGAAAGTGGCTTGCCGGTACGTAATCCAACTTCCTTGTCAAGAATACTCTTTAAGAATGTCTTAGAATCAGTAAGTCCCTTCATGTACATGTCAGCAACGCCATCGTGAGCTAACTTTACAGCCTTAAGTGAAGCCTGAACCATATCTGGCTCATCAATAATTTCTGTTCCTTCCAAGTCAAAATCAATTTCCTTAGCAATCTCTCTGATTTTTGCTTCATCACCAACCAGGATTGCTTTCGCAATGTTTCTTTCCTTAGCGGCCTTGATTGCTTCCATTACAGGCTTGTCCTGAGCACATGCTACAGATACAGTCTTAAGAGGCACATCAGCTACCTTTGCCAACAAGTCTTCAAATGTCTTGCTCATGTTATTCTCTCCTTATTAAAAAAATTCTATCGGGTACACTGACCCATAATCTTTAGAATTTTACCATTTTAACACCTAAAATACAATACCAAAAAGAGGACCCGGTTAACCCGAGTCCTCTCAAAAAGTATCAATTTAGAAAATTCTTCTTACTGCCAGAACATTTCTGTAATTTGCATCAGATACAATGATACCTGTACGAGCATTTGATGCATGTACGATCTTACCATTGCCTGCGTAGATTCCTACGTGTCCAGAGTAGCATACAAGGTCACCGGCCTTGGCATTTGACAGACCACCTACATCGTAACCCTGACTTCTGTCGGCAGTAGATGAGTGAGGTAAGTTTACACCAAAGTTCTTGTATACACTCATTACGAATCCTGAGCAGTCGGTACCATTGGTAAGTGAAGAACCACCATATACATAAGGATTACCAACGAACTGCATAGCGTAATTTACTACTTCTGATCCAACACCACCGCCGGAGCTTACAAATGTTCCGCTGGATGAGTTGGACTTCTTGCTGCTTGAATCTGTCTTCTTATTTGAGCTAATCTTTTCCTGAGCCTTCTTAGCTGCAGCAGCAGCTGCCTTCTTGGCTGCCTCTTCCTTAGCCAGACGAGCCTTTTCTTCTTCTATGGATTCAGCTTCAACAAAATCAGTACGAAGGATTACATAGTCATAATGAACATAACCATAACCTTCTTCGATATCAACCTTGACCCATTCATCAGTCTCTTCAACTACTGAAAGTTCTTCCTCTATAGGTACCAGTCCCAATACTGCTGAATCAAGACTTGCATCCTCTCTAACCTTAAGAGTTGTAGTATTAACTACAGCAACTCTGGTTCCAACCTTCTTGGCAAGTTTGATGGCATCATCACCAGTTACACAGTACTCAGACTTAACATAACCGGTTACTGAACCCGATTTAATCTTGTACCAGCCATCCTCTTCTTCAATAAACTCACCAACAGACTTGTCGTAGAGTTTACCAACTATTTCATTATCCTCGCCAGCGCCGTCACGAATATTTACATAGTCATTAACCTTGGCAATAACCAGCTTGGAAAACTCTTCCTCTTCTTTTTTAGCTTCTTCTTCCTTCTTCTCTTCGCGCTCTAGCTTGGCAAGTTCTTCCTCTGAAAGTTCAGAACGGTCGATTTCTTCAGAATCACCATCTTCTGAACTGCCATCTTCAGATTTCTTATCATCCTCATCAATAGCATTGCCATCTTCATCATATACTGGAGAAAACTCCTTGTTTGATTTGAGGTTATCAAGAATGAATCCGCTGGATGCTTCCTTTGCTTCGGCTGTCTGGGATTCATTGTCCTTTGAATCAGATGCCTTGGAAGTTAATTTATCAGTAAGTGATACAGTCGAACTACCGTCAGACGACTTGGATGAATCACTCTGTGAACTTTGTCTCTTTGCAGCCTTCTCCTCAGCAGCTTTTTTAACTTCCTTAGCTTCTTTTCCCTCGCCCATGGTAAGCGCAAAGCCTGCCGCAGGAAGGAGCTGAGACAGATTAGAAGCATTTGAGGTAAATGATGAACCTGCAATTGCTACTGAGCATATAAGCACGGATGCATATATTTTAATGGTTGATAGTTTCATTATAATCCTTTATTTCAGTGGCACTTTTCAGTGCCAATTGTTACAAATTGTTACAAAGCACGTAACAAATATAACATTCCTTAACAATTATTGTCAACAGGAATTAAGTAAACGCCCAAACACTTATGGGCAAAAGCCCCCGTATTTGCGCGTTTTCCTCGGTTTATTCAAGTCTACATAAATTTGTTAAATATTTATTTTTGTAACAATTTATACTCTGATTTTGGTACCCTTACTATCACGTCTTCCAAGCTTAATTTTGCCCAGATCAACTTCCTTCTCTCTGTACTCCATGGTTGGAGCCTGATTGTAGCTTGTATAGTGGACGCTTTCCACCAAATCGGAGCCATTTAGCTTCATTCCCCTTACGCCTACAGCAGCCTTTTTCTTCATAGGTATCTCTTCAACAGGGAATCTGAGGAAATATCCGTCTCTGGTCTGCATTACTACATTCTTCTGATCTGTAATAGCCTGAACACTGATAACCTCATCATCATCCTGAAGCTTGGTGGCAGCTACCGTTCTCTTGGACACGTCAAACTCTCCGCCATCTACCAGCTTACACATAGCCTGAGTTGTTACAAATAAAATTCTGTAGAGATTCAGATCCGACTGAGCCATAGCCGCAACAATATACTCCTTGGCCGAATCATAATTGCTGATATTATCAATGGGCACACCCTTATCTCTGAATTTTCCAAAGGGAATATCCAGAGCCTTGATTGTATGAAGCTGGCCGGTATTGGTAAATATACAAACCCTTCCTGTATTCTTGCAGGTAAAGATATATTTGTTTTCAGAATCAGCTGCTTCTTTGTTACGCTCGTAGGTCGCAACATCTACAGTACGAACATATCCAAATCTGTCCATAAGGAATACAATATCCATCTCCTGAATCTTGTTCTCCTCGTATACCGCCTCTGCCCCATCTTCAACAACGGTGCGACGTTTTCTTGAAAAGTTCTTCTTAATCTGCTCTAAGTCATTGATAATAACCTGAGCCATGGAATCTCTTCTCTCAAGAATATCCTCATATCTGTAGATATTGGCAACAGTCTCCTCGTGTTCCTTGACTAAGGCTTCGATTTCCAAACCAATCAGCTTGTACAGTCTCATTTCCAGAATAGCATTAGCCTGTCTCTCAGTGAATAGAAGCATGGAAGCCATTACACTGCTTTCCTTGGACTTAAATTTAATACCATCAGTCTTGCCCTCTGTAAGACATGCAAAGGCCTGTTTTCTGTCCTTGGAGCCTCGTAATATTTCTATAATGAGATCAATTACATTGCAGGCCTTAATAAGACCCTCCTGAACCTCTCTCTTGTCCTGCTCCTTCTCCAGAAGCGTAGTATATTTTCTGGTATTAACCTCAAACTGGAAATCAACATTGGCCTTGATAATATCCCTGATTCCCATGGTCTCAGGACGCCCCTTGGATATTGCAAGCATATTTACACCAAAGGTATCCTCCAGACGGGTCTTCTTGTAGAGCATATTTTTAAAATTCTCTACATCACAGTCTTTTCTAAGCTCTATTACAATACGGATTCCTTCTTTGGAAGACTGGTTGGAAATATCAATAATATCCTGGGTCTTCTTGGTTTCAGAAAGACTGGCCACATCCTGCAAAAACTTACTGATATTGGCGCCAATCATGGTAAAGGGAATCTCTGTTATTACAAGGTTAATATGGCCATTTTTTCCCTTTTCCACATCCACCTTGCCACGGATTTTAATCTTACCCACTCCGGTTTCATATATATCCAGAAGCTCTGACTTATTAATTACAATACCACCTGTAGGGAAGTCAGGACCCTGGATATACTTCATAAGTCTCTGGGTAGTAATATTCTCATCCTGCATGTAGGCCTTGGTTGCATCAATTACCTCTCCCAGGTTATGGGGCGGGATATTTGTTGCCATACCAACAGCAATTCCTTCAGAGCCGTTAACTAACAGGTTAGGGATTCTGACAGGTAATACTGCAGGTTCTTTTTCTGTCTCATCAAAATTAGGAACAAAGTCCACTACGTCTTTGTCCAGGTCTGATAAAAAAGCATCCTGAGTCACTTTTTCAAGGCGGGCCTCAGTATAACGCATTGCAGCTGCCCCATCTCCTTCGATATTGCCAAAATTTCCATGGCCATCAATCAGGGGCAGACCCTTCTTAAAATCCTGGGTCATAACTACCAGTGCTTCATATATAGAAGAATCACCATGAGGATGATATTTACCCATGGTATCACCAACGATTCTGGCGCTCTTTCTATAGGGCTTGTCAGCACGAATACCCAGTTCATGCATATCATACAGTACACGTCTTTGAACCGGTTTAAGGCCATCCCTGACATCGGGCAGAGCTCTGGCCACAATTACACTCATGGCATAGTCGATATAGGACTTCTGCATTACCTCGGAATATTCAGTTTTAATTATTCTGTCGTTGTCCATTGCATCTCCTATACATCAAGCTCAGCTTCTGTTGCGTGGCCATGAATAAATTCTTTTCTTGGTGGAACTTCCGTTCCCATAAGCATCTCTGTTACCTGGCTGGCCATACGGGCGTCCTCAATTTCAACCTGCTTCAGCAGTCTTCGCTCTGGATCCAGCGTTGTCTCCCAGAGCTGACTGGCATCCATCTCACCAAGACCCTTGTATCTCTGGAGTGTGAATGGACCCTTATGGCGCTTTCTATATCTCTCAAGAGCAGCATCATCATACAGATACTCCTCTTCGCCCTTACTTGGCATAGCCTTGTATAAGGGGGGCATGGCAATATATACATGGCCCTCAAAAATAAGTTCTGGCATGAAGCGGTAAAACAGCGTCAGTAAAAGAGTTGCAATATGTGCACCATCCACATCCGCATCGGCCATTATTATAATCTTGTCATATCTTAACTTGGTAATATCAAAGTCATTACCATAGCCTTCTGAAAAGCCACAGCCAAAGGCGTTAATCATGGTCTTGATTTCAGCATTGGCCAGTACCTTGTCTATGCTGGCTTTTTCAACGTTCAGAATCTTACCTCTGATAGGCAAAATAGCCTGGTACATTCTGTCACGGGCTGTCTTGGCTGATCCACCAGCAGAATCACCCTCTACGATAAAGATTTCACACCTCTTGGCATCTCTTGACTCGCAGTTGGCAAGCTTTCCATTCGAATCAAAGGAGAACTTGGGCTTAACTAACATATTAGTCTTGGCCTTCTCCTCGGTCTTTCTAATCTTGGCTGCTTTTTCAGCACAGGCAATGACATTCTTAAGAGTTTCAAGATTTCGGTCAAAAAATCTGACAATCTCCTCGCCTGTGATTTTGGATACAACCTTGGCCGCATCCTGATTATCAAGCTTGGTCTTGGTCTGTCCCTCAAATCTGGGATCCGGGTGCTTAACCGATACAATGGCAGTCATACCATTTCTAACATCAGCACCGGTAAAGTTGGCATCCTTGTCCTTTAATATTCCGAGCTGGCGGGCATAGCTGTTAATCACAGTAGTAAACTGAGTCTTAAAGCCTGTCAGGTGTGTACCACCCTCAGAGTTATAAATGTTGTTACAAAAGCCCAGAATGTTCTCATGGAATTCATTCACATACTGAAATGCAATCTCAACCTGGACATTTTCACTCTCACCGGAAAAATAGATTACGTCATGTACAGCTTCATTAGTCTTGTTAATATCCTTGACAAAGCCAATCAGACCCTCTGGCTCAGAAAAGGTCTCCTCATAGGGTTCCTCCCCCCTCAGATCCTTAAAGCAGATGGTCAGCTCAGGATTAAGATATGCTGTCTCGTGAAGACGGCTCTTAATTTCATCCTCTTTGAAACGGGTCTTATCAAATATTGTATCATCAGGTAAAAATGAGATGCAGGTACCAGTCTCCCTTGTCTTGCCTATAACAGGTAAGAGTCCATCCTCCAGCTCCATGGTAGGAATACCCCTCTCATATCTGTCCTGGAAAATCTTGCCCTCTCTCTTAACAGTAACTGTAAGCCAGTTACTAAGCGCATTAACAACTGATGAACCAACACCATGCAAGCCACCGCTGGTCTTGTATGCATCAGAATCAAACTTACCTCCGGCATGCAGAGTAGTAAAAACCAGTCGCTCTGCAGATATGCCCTTTTCATGCATGCCTACAGGAATGCCTCGCCCATTATCCTCAACAGTGGCACTGCCATCTGCATTCAGAGTGACTGTTATCTTGCTACAGTACCCTGCCAGATGCTCATCCACTGAGTTGTCTACAATTTCATATACAAGGTGATTTAATCCCTTGGTGGATACACTGCCTATATACATACCAGGGCGGACTCTGACCGCCTCCAGTCCCTCCAGGACAGTTATATTCGATGCGTCATAATTTTGTGTTGCCATAATACTCCAATACTTACAATATGCCTATTTTGTATTTTCTCTACATTTTTACCACAAGCTTTAGTAAAAATCAAGACTTTTCGTACATTTGTTCTATTTTTCCTTCTTTTTTATTACAAGCCATGAAAAAATGGTTTCTTTTCCTATATACCCGCACATCTGGGCCAGAATAATTCCCGGAAATATTCCCATAGCATCAATCATGACATCTTTTTTAGAAGACATCCTTTCAGCCACAAAGGACTGATGCCATTCATCCAGATAGGCAAAGCCCAGACAAAAGGCCCCCGCTATCAGAATCAGCCAGATTCCCCTTACTTTATATACATACAGAGGCAGTGCCACACAGATTCCCAGGATAAAATATTCCGTGACGTGGGCCGCCTTTCGCACTCTGCCCTCAAACCTGATTGTCTGAGCCTCAATCATACTTTCATCCCAGCCCTTATCAAAGGCCACATCATACATACGCACAAGTCTTTCTGTCACCGTGCCGCTCAGTTTTGAGGACTCAGCTCCCGGCTGGGCTGAAAAATTAAAAATTATATACATCATCAGAATAGCCGGTACAAATGACAGGGGCTTTAACAGGCTCCTTAAAAATACTTTTATAAATAAAGTGATATATCTCATTTCGCAGTTCTCTTTTCCAGGTTTTCTTCAGATTTTTCATTTTTACCCGAATCATTATAATCAATTACATAGGAATTATGCAAAATTCATTTTTTTACTTGGCAATCAAGTTTTGGCTTGTTACACTTTCCATATGAAAAAAACATGTAAAAACATTATGATACAGGGAACCATGTCCGGTGCAGGCAAAAGTCTGTTTACAGCCGGACTTCTTCGTGTGCTAAAAAGAAAGGGGTTAAGGGTTGCTCCCTTTAAATCTCAGAATATGGCCCTCAACTCCTTTGTGACCATGGATGGAGGCGAAATGGGAAGAGCTCAGGCTGTTCAGGCCCTGGCCGCAGGCATACTTCCCGATGTGCGCATGAATCCCATTCTGTTAAAGCCTAATTCTGACACCGGAAGTCAGATAATTGTAAACGGTCAGTCTATTGGAAATATGAAGGCGGCTGACTATTTTGCCATGAAAAAATCCCTGGTCCCTGAAATTCTTTCTGCCTACAACAGTCTTGCCAGGGATTATGATGTAATTTGTATAGAAGGTGCCGGCTCTCCTGCGGAAATCAACCTGAAAACCAACGATATAGTAAATATGGGCATGGCCAGTATGGTGGATGCTCCTGTTCTTCTGGTTGGTGACATAGACAGAGGGGGAGTGTTTGCCCAGCTGTATGGTACCTGGGCACTGTTGGAAGCTGATGAGCAAAAAAGAATCAAGGGATTTATCATGAATAAATTCAGGGGTGACCCTGCTTTGCTGGCTCCAGGCCTGCTTCAGTTGGAACAAAAATGCAATATCAAAACACTGGGAGTCGTCCCCTACAGTCAGTATATTCTGCCTGAGGAGGACAGCCAGAGCGAGCTTCTTAGCTGCAAAAGACGCCCTCAGATAGTAGACATCGTGGTAATCAGACTTCCCCACATGTCAAACTATACTGATTTTCTTCCATTGGAAAATATAAATGGTGTTTCACTACGATATGTATACAGTACAGAGGATCTTGGCAGTCCTGATATGGTAATTCTGCCTGGAACCAAGAATACAATCTCCGATCTGCGCTGGCTAAAATCCACCGGGCTTTTTCAGGAGATAATTAATCATTCAAGGCAGTGTCCACTAATCCTGGGAGTCTGCGGCGGTTTTCAGATGTTAGGGAAAAAGCTTACTGATCCAGAAGGCGTGGAAGGCGCGACCGGTGACTCTGAAACAGGCCTGGGTCTGTTGGATATCCACACCGAGTTTGGTCCCAAAAAGGTACTTACAAATAAGACTGTAGAGCTGTCCGGTCTTTCTGATAATCTGTCATTTCTTACAGGTGCCACCTTTAAGGGATATGAGATTCATATGGGAAATACAACTAATATGAACGACAGTTTCGTGGGATGTTGCCAGGGAAATGTAATAGGCACATATATGCATGGTCTTTTTGATGAAGGAGATTTGAGGAATCGGATTCTAAAGCTTTTATTCTCCAAAAAAGGACGAGAGGATGCCTACAGAAACTGCAACCTGACAAGTTTCAAAGATCTTCAGGAGCAGGAATTTGACAGACTGGCTGATTCAATAGAGCAGAGCTGCCAGATGGATATCATAATGTCCATAATCGGGTGCTAAGAGCCGTCCCTGCCACGCGTTCTTGCCGCGTGTCTCCGCCGTGCGTCGCAAAGGGACGCTCCTCGTTACAAAAGGGCGCTCCTCGTTGCAAAAGAACCGTCCCCATATTGCTCCACGCCAATGACGTCGAAGTTGACCTGGGCCCGGTACACCTCCATGGCCATGTCAAGCAGTGGATACAGAAACATACATCCGGTTCCCTCGCCCAGAGCCATATCGGCATGTACAACAGGCGACAGTCCCAGTCTGTTCACAACAGCCTGCATGCACTGCTCTTTTCCAAGATGTGAGGGCACAATAATATTTCTGACATTAGGTTCTATACATACGGCTGCAAGAGCTGCGGCAGCACTAATCAGACCATCCATTATCACCGGGATTCTGAATCTGCAGGCAGCAAGATACACACCAGCCATGGCGGCAATATCAAAGCCCCCAACATGCTGCAGAATGTCTTCAACACTTCTTTCAGTCAGATTATATTTTTTTATGGCATTATATATTGTTGTCGTCTTATTTTTCATTATCTGGTTAGTTGCTCCTGCACCATGACCAGTCAGCCTTTTGACCAGAGCTTCTGAAAACTCTTCAACATTTTCCGGATTCTTCCAATATGCTTTATTGCACAACAGCGAAATAGCTACAGCAGTGGAGGTTGTTGTATTTCCAATGCCCATTTCCCCTGCTGAAATAATATTGTAGCCTCTATTTTTGCATTCAAGAACTGCATCCCACCCTGCTTTAATAGCCTGGTGAAGTTCATCAGGGCTCATGGCAGGTTCCTTGGCAAAATTCTTAGTTCCCCAGGCCACTTTTTTATCATTTAAATTAATAATTCCATGACCTTCAGGTGATAATTTCATCCCCACATCATATAAAAAAACATCTGCATTACAGAATTTACTCAGAGTGTTAATGGTGGCAGTTGAGTTCATCATGCTCTCACAGACCTTTTGCGTAACCTCCTGGTCTGACTGGGCCACTCCCTCCTCAATCACACCATTATCAGCCAGAAATACCAGGGCGGCTCTTTTTGAAAAATCAGGTGGATCACACTGGGTAATCTCTCCTATCTGAATAATAATATCTTCAAATGCACCCAGACCATGCAGGGGCTTGGCAATACTGTCCCAATGCTTTTTTACAGCATCAAGGACTGCACTATTCACTTTATAATCTGAGGTATATCTATTCATGTCTGTGCTCCACTGTTTTGGCCAGGAATTTATGTACAAACTCCTGATTACCCGGGAAATAAATATGTGGAAAGCCTGCATACATATTATCCCCATAATAGGCAGTGCTCCAGCTTCCCCTGCCGCTTGCCTTATCTGCCCTCATCATACTGCCTTCATCATTAATATGACAGTAATGGAATTCATGGGCCTTCAGATGGCCCTTGGTTCCAAAGGGTCCCCTTCCATCAGGGCTTGATAATGTAATATATCCAAAATTTCTAAGTCTGTTCTCTTTGGCTGCTTCGCCCTCAAAGATTCCAACCATACTATAATCGCACAGCTTTTTCTGAAGATATAAAAATCCCCCGCACTCTGCAATATATGGAATTCCAGTCTCAATATGTTCCCTCACTGAAGCTATCATTGAAGTATTGGCAGACAATTTGTCGGCATATAGTTCAGGGTATCCGCCCCAGAGAATAAGTCCCTGAATATTAGCAGGAAGCACCTTGTCCCGAAGGGGAGAAAAGAATACTATCTGTACCCCTGCATTAATTAATTCCTGGATATTTTCATCGTAATAGAAGCAGAATGCCTCATCTCTTGCTATGGCAATTCTGGTTCCATCAGGGACAGTAACACCTGGATTTCCAATAGCATCACAGCCAACAGCATCCCCGGCATTTTCACTGACATTACCTCTGTGCTCAGGTCTTTTATCGCAGTAGACCAGTTCAAAAAAGGCCTGCCAGTCAATGGTATCCTCCATTATCTGGGCTACATTTTCAATTCTATCCTGAATGTCCCCGATTTCATCCGGTGTAACCAGTCCCAAATGTCTGCTGGAGAAAAGCTCTCCCGCAATTTTAGGCAGATACCCCACAGGAACTACTCCCCTGTCAGCAATTTCAGGTTTCAGCTGTTGATACAGACCCGCAGAAATATTATTTAGGATGATACCCTTAATATTCTTATCGCCCATTAGGAAGCCATCTACTATGCTTAACAGGCTCCTTCCCATTCCGGAAGCGTTGATACACAAAATTACAGGAGTACTGGTAAGACGTGCCACTTCACTGGTGGATGCCTGCGTTGTTATGCCAATGCCGTCATAGTAACCCATAACTCCTTCAACAATCACTATTCCGTTATCCTTATGAAGACTTTGCTCCTTTTTTACCAACTGACTTACCAAGGTCCTACCATCGCAAAAATAGCTGTCCAGATTCCCTGTGGGAACCCCTAATACAGTTCTGTGATATAGAGGATCAATATAGTCCGGTCCACACTTAAGAGATGCCACCTGAATGCGTTTTTGCTTAAGTGCATATAATAAGCCACAGGTAATGGTGGTCTTGCCACAGCCACTTCCAGTTCCTGCGATTAGTACTCTTCCCATAACTATTTCCTTACAAAATCAAAGCTTTATTAGTCCAATAAATGATGCTTTATGCGAGCATAGCATCGCTTGCCGGCCTTGTGCATTAAATAAAGGGATCGGCCAAACGACCGACCCCTTTGAGTCTATTAACATATTCAGTTTACTTCTTGGTTAAGAAGCTTGGAATATTCAGATTCTTGCTTGAAACAGAGCTTGATACATGAGGCTGAGTTCTTCTGGGCTGTGGTGCCACAGTGCTTCTTGGAATCTGAGCTGTAATTCCACCATCAGCTGCAGGAGCAATTGTTCTCATTC
Source organism: Lachnospiraceae bacterium UBA1729 (assembly GCA_002315945.1). Lineage (GTDB taxonomy): Bacteria > Bacillota > Clostridia > Lachnospirales > Lachnospiraceae > UBA1729. Next base: position 26,435 of record DCIJ01000049.1, read on the forward strand.
CATTGTTCATGCTAACTGTTGTTGCTCCAGTCTGAACCGGACGATTAACTCCAGGACCAGGAACTCTGTTAGCTGCTGCTAATGCAGGATTGATTGGAACCTGAGGTCTGGTCTGGCTTGTCACACCCATCTCTGGCTGAGCTGACATCTGAACCTGTGCCTGTGCTGCTCTCATGGAAGCCTGTGCCTGTGCAAAAGCATCTGCGTCCATACCGGGCTGCATATTCATCTGAGGCATAGCCGGCTGAGGCTGCATAACTGAAACAGAAGGCTGAGGCTGAACCACATTCTGCATTTGAGGCTGCATTGCAGGAATAGGAGCTACTCCCTGACCTGCTGAGCCGTACTGAGAACTGATTCTCTCTTTTACAGCAGCTGTATTGGGACCAGGTCCTTTAATTCCAGTTGCAATAACTGTAATTGTACAGGTCTCATCACAACCTTCAACTTCTCTTGCACCAAATATAAGATTAATATTGTCGCCTGTAAGCTCCTTAACATAGTCAGAAGCATCTGCAACATCTGCAAGACCGATATCACCACTGACATTAAGAATCAGGTCAGTAGCACCAGCAACTGTTGTCTCAAGAAGAGGAGATGAAACAGCCATCTTAACAGCTTCAAGAGCTCTATCTTCACCCTTGCCAGTACCAATACCAACATGGGCAATACCCTTATCCTTCATAACAGTCTGAACATCTGCGAAGTCCAGATTGATAAGTGCAGGAAGATTAATCAGGTCGGTAATACCTGTAACACCCTGCTGTAATACTTCATCTGCTTTCTTCAAAGCATCTGACATTTTGGTCTTTCTATCAATAACCTGACGAAGCTTTTCGTTAGGAATTACTATCAGTGTATCAACGTTGTTCTGAAGTCTCTCGATACCACCAATTGCATTGGTCATTCTCTGTTTTCCTTCAAAACCAAAAGGCTTGGTTACAACACCAACGGTAAGGATACCCATGCTTCTTGCAATCTCTGCAACTACAGGTGCTGCACCAGTACCGGTACCACCACCCATACCACAGGTTACAAAGAGCATATCCGCACCTTTGATGGCCTCCATGATATCTTCTTTACTTTCCTCAGCTGCCTTTTCACCAATTTCAGGCTTGGCACCAGCACCAAGTCCCTTTGTAAGTTTCTCACCCAACTGGATCAGCTTTGGAGCTCTACAGTTCTGAAGAGCCTGTTTATCTGTATTCATACCGATGAAATCAACACCGGAAATATTCTCATCAACCATTCGGTTAACTGCATTGTTACCAGCACCGCCGATGCCTGCTACGATTATCTTGGCAGCGTATTCAGATTCTGTGTCTTTTATCTCTAACAAAGGTTCACCCTCCCAGACTTAATATAAAAAATCAACTTATATAATATATATAAATACATAATAAAGCAAGTTTTTTTTGTATTTTTAGCCAATATGTCGGCATTTTTACCCGTTTTCACCCGAAGTTTTGTCCTGAGTCTGTTTATCTTCTTCGAACGTGATATTGGTCACTGTATCAGAATAATTATCCATTCTCAGTATGCCTTTTCTCCCCTCAAGGCTGGGCAGGATATACTTGAGTTTCAGGATTTTTTCATCGATATTGTCATTGGTTCCAAGACTCACTCTGGCATCATCAAAATACAGAGTTTTCCTTCCATCCCTGTCAAAATAGATTCTGTCCGCAGCTATCTCATACTTGTTTAACAACTGCGTGATATCCAGAATATCTTCAAAGATTTCTCTCTTTTCCACAGGGAGAGGCTCATACATGACAACATAATCAAAATCCAGACCTGTAACCAGCGGGGTCCCCTTGGTGGGCTGGTCACTGGTTTCAACCACAATACCGTCCTTGTCAAAATATACATATCGCCCAAGATGTTCAAAATATCCGGCAATCGCCTTTTCATACACATTGATTCGAATAGTTGTGGGATTTACAACCTCCACATCCATCTGTTGTACAAAGGGAACATCGTCAATTGATTTGTTGCGGTACTTTACCCCCAGGAAAATGGAATTATAACCCAGGGGGCCCTCCATAACCATATCAATGATTTCTTCGTTGGAATAGTGTATGTTACCCTCCACATATATGGTGTCCACCTTGTAGTGGTTCAGGAGATATTTTATTACAAAAAATCCAACAAAAAATAATATTACAAAACCAGCCAGACTGATTCCAAATACAGCCCAGTGGAATTCTTTTCTCCTGGTGGTTTTTCTGACAACCGCTCTCAGATTCGGAAGTGTCAGCGTATCAAAGGGAGAATTATTGACTCGGTTAGTCAATTTCTTCTCTTCTGTTGTATTACTCTTTTTTACAGGCTTTGATGCCGATTTCGCTGTCGGTTTTATTGACGATTTCGCTGTCGGTTTTGATGCCGATTTACTTATAACCTTAGTAGTATTCATTTTTGCTGTATTTTTTTCAGAGGGTATTTTCCTGGTCATAATATCCCCTCCTAATCCAGCTTAATCTGCCTGCTCACCGAAAAGACAAGCCCCATCTCTATAAATAAGAACAAAATGGAAGATCCACCATAACTTATAAAGGGAAGGGAAATACCAGTATTGGGTATCAGATTTGTAACAACGGCTATATTAAGGAAAACCTGAATTGCAATATGAGCAATTACTCCTATTACCAGAAATCCGCCAAACATATCTGATGCATTATATGCAACTATACTGCACTTAAAAATCAGAAACAGGAACAGAAAAATTATAATAGATGCCCCCACCAGTCCCATTTCTTCACATATAATGGAAAAGATCATGTCGTTCTGCGCTTCGGGGATAAATCCCAGCTTTTGCATACTTTCTCCCAGTCCTTTGCCAAAATAGCCACCATTGCCAATGGCATACAGAGCCTGAACAGTCTGGTATCCTTTTCCTGATGCATATGCCTCCGGATCCAGCCAGGCAAGAATTCTTGCCGCTCTAAAACCTGAACTTTCAACATTAGCAGTCTGCTTGATATAGTAAACCAGCCCTGTTGCCAGTAGGGCGGCTCCAATTCCCGAAAAAATATATACCTTATAGTTCCTGGTTGCCACAAAAACCATAACCGCAGCAATCCCTACAATAATAAAACCAGAGGACAGATTATCTGTTATCTTCCAGACCAGAGCCCCCATAATCATTGGTATTATTACAATTTTCAAAGTACCTACAAAAGTTTCTATTACTTTTTGTCCGGCAATACATACCATGGCTGCCGTGTATATTATCATACACAACTTAACAACCTCTGCAGGCTGAAAACGGAATCCAATACCTACGTCAAGCCATCTTCTGGCGCCCTTAACTGTAACTCCAAGGGGAGTAAGCACCAAAAAAATCATTATTATTGATAGTGGAACTGTAAATAGGAAGAGCTTCCTATATATACGATAGTCAATAAGGGAAAAAATCAACATAAAAACAAAGCCTATAGCCCCGGCTATAGCCTGTTTTTTCAAATAGTAGGCCGCATCTCCATAATCCAGTGTAGCCTGATAGGAACTGGTTGAATAAATCATTATCAATCCAATGCCAAAAAGCAAAAGCACCGAAATTATGATGGTGTAGTCATAATAATGTTGAACTTTTTCTTTCTTTCTTCCCGCCATTTTCCTCTAAAAAATTTACATTCCTACAAATGCAATTAAACAGAATAAAAAGGTAACAATGGTAAATACAGCTACAACTCTTGTCTCAGACCATCCACACAGTTCAAAGTGATGATGTATTGGTGCCATCTTAAAGATTCTTTTTCCATGAGTAGCTTTGAAATATCCCACCTGCATTATTACAGAAATAACCTCTACCAGATAAATAATTCCTACCGGTATTATGAACAGAGGCATTCCCATCATGTAGGCACAGCCTGATACAAAACCACCAAGAGCCAGGGACCCCGTATCTCCCATAAATACTCTTGCCGGATGCACATTGTATAATAAGAATCCCAGCAGTCCACCTAATAATGCACATGTAATAACCGGTAAATCAGTATCTGTAACCAGTGCAGCCACTGTGAAAAAGCCTGCAACAATACTGGTTACACTGCTGGCCAGGCCATCCAGACCATCTGTAAAATTAGTTCCATTAACAGTACCCAAAATTACAAAAAACATAATTGGAATATTAAACCACCCAAAGTCCAGATAGGTCTCTGGCATAAAGGGAACCTTCATTTCCAGTCCAACATTTGTATGAACCTGTAGCCAGTAAGCAAATATTCCTGTCACTACGAACTGAAGCGCCAGCTTCTGAATAGCTGTAAGACCCAGGTTTCTCTTTAATACTACTTTAATATAATCATCAAGGAATCCTATCACGCCAAAACCGATTGTAAGAAACAGTACTGGCAGGATAGTTGGATGCTTGGGAGCTGCAATCAGGCCAACAATTAGCAGTGGCACTAAAAACATCACGCCACCCATGGTAGGAGTACCACTTTTTTTCTTGTGAGACTCAGGGCCCTCATCTCTGACTGTCTGTCCAAATTTGAGCTTATGCAAAAATGGAATAATCACAGGTCCCAACAATGCTGTCATGACAAAAGCTCCTATCAACGGTATTACATAATTCATTACAAAAACTTTCATTTTTTATCACTCCATGTAAGAATCCCCTTCAACCAGTGCTCCTGTTTGGGGGTCAATCAGCAATCCAGTTCCAGGCTCAATCAGATACCCTGTCTCCGGATCCTTTTCGTAGGATTCCAATCTTTTTTTCCACTCTTCTTCCTGAGCATTAAGAGCCTCCTCCTCTGGGGAAAGTGTAGGCTCACTGCCCTCCTTCTGAATTCCTTCAGTCAGATTACTTCCTTCGGTAACAGTGATTGTGGTACCCTCTTCATTGGTTACCTTCTCACCATTCTCATTTTCCTGACCATTATTTGCGTCAGCTTCTACAGTCTTTGGTGCATGTAAAAGCAGTTTGTTTTCCTCCAGCTCTGTAGCTTCCTTCTCAGAAAGCTCTTCTGTCATAGGATATCCAAGATAAGGAAGCACCTCTGTCAGAATTTTTCTAACAATTCTGGTAGCATACTTGGCATCATCCTGTGCAGCAGCATTGGGCCGGTCCACTACCACATATATGGCAATATCAGGATTATTAGCCGGAGCATAACCCATAAAGGATACTACATAATTTCGTTTTGTTCTAGGTGCCATTTCGGCTGTTCCTGTTTTTCCGCCTATTGCGTAGCCCGCAGGTCTGGCAGTTGTACCTGTACCTTCGGTTACTACACCATTACAGTAATCAATAATCTTGTCAGAAGTACTTTCTGATACAGTCTGTTTCAGCAGTCTTGGCTCTATATTTTTTACTGTAGTTCCATCCGAACTTATTATTTTACTTACAATATGAGGTTCATAATAGTAACCGCCATTAATAATAGACGAAAAAGCACTAATCATCTGAATCATGGTTACGTTAAAGCCCTGACCGAAGGTTGATGTAGCAAGCTCGGCCTCCCCCATGGTCTTTTCATTATACACCAGCGAAGCTGTTCGTGACTCACCAGCCAGATCCAGATTTGTCTTAAGACCCAGATTAAACAGCTGCTGGAACTGGAGGAAATTAGTCTTACCCTCAGCTTCTCCTATGTGCATCAAGGCTACGTTACAGGACTTTTCAACCGCCTGCTTAACAGTAAGCATGCCATCACCCAGACGGTTATGGCAGTGGATTTCATGACCACCCTTTTCCAGATAGCCTCCGCAAAAATAGGTCTCATTGCCACTTATTTTTCCACTTTCCAATGCTCCTGCCACTGTCAGCACCTTGGATACAGACCCTGGCTCATAGGTATTGTTTATGGAAAAATTCTTCCATAGGTTATTTAAATTCGCATATTTTGTATCAGTATCAAGTCTTTTTAAGGTATCCTCAGTAATTACCTCATCCTGAGCTTTACCATTAACATCCAGCAGGGTTGTACCTATCAGAGGATCTGTATTGTAGATGTCATTCAGGTTGTAAAATGGATAACTGGCCATTGCCATTATCTCACCTGTATGAATGTTCATTATAATACAGCCTGTATTCTGAGCTCCATTACCATCTCTGTATGCATTCTTGTATGTGTTGTTAAACTCTTCCAGATATTTTTCCACGATACTTTGAATATTGGCATCCAGAGTAGTTACTATTGAATTGCCATCCACTGCGGGTTTTGTTGTTCGCTCAAGAGCTGACTCTTCGTTGAGATATCCGTACTCTCTTCCATTAGTTCCACGCAGAATATCATCATAGTATTCTTCAAGTCCGTAGTGCCCCTTAAAATCCTTGTCTGTCCAGCCAATTACATCACAGGCCATGGAATTGTTGGGATACACTCTGATATATTCTTCCTCGAACCACACACCCTTAATATCCGGATTATTCTTTGTATCATTCTGAAGCTCAACAAAGGAAGCGATTTCATCATAGGTGAGTTTTTTTGACAGAATATAATACTGTGAGGTTGGATTGTCCTTAATATATTTTGTCAGTTCAGATGCGTTTAATCTAAAGCATTTTGCCAAAGCCTGAGTGGTTGCCTGAATGGTTTTTTCATCCACTCCTGCCAGTTTTGAGTCCAGAATAACATTGTATACCTTTTCAGAGCTGGCCATGGTTGTCCCCTTAGAGTCCAGAATGTCGCCTCTCTTGTAGGGCAGCACAATACTGTCATACTCCTGCTGAGACAGAACCTGCCTTGTATACTTGTCCCCATTGTCTCTGTTGATGGCATATATTCTAAGGCATAACGCACCAAAAGCCAGCATCACCAGACCAGTGGTTGTTGCCAGCTTTCTCCTCATATGGGGCATCATTTTTCTGTTACTTATGTTATTCTTTGGCACTTGCGACCTCTTCCATTTTCTTTATCTGTCTCACGTAGTCTTCGCCCTCTGTTGAGAAGGTGATGATCTGTCCGTCTCCAGCATAGGTCATGCCCAGTTCTTCAATTGCTATACGACGAATCTCTTCAACATTAACCGAAGCTTCGATACTGGAATAATCTTCGTCGTTAGTCATTTTAAGACTAGCATATTCTTTTTCCAGGGTGGAAATGTTCTTAACTGTTGTGGACAATTCAGACTTCAGATTCAGATAGTGTATCAGCACAAAAGCTGTTACCGCTACTGCGCCCAGCAAAAACAGCACATATGCAGGGTTCATCTTGCTCATTTTCTCCCTATTATGCTTGATCTGTTTTGCTCTTTTCTTTTTTCTTTCTCTCAGCTCCTGAGGAATTACTTCTATCTGAGCCGCATTTCCATATACGTATCTGTTGCCTTCCATGACATACCACCTCGGTCAATCTATTCAAAGCACAACCTGTTCCCTACCCGAAAGGTTCTGCCTCTATTTGTTAAATTGATTTTTCAAAAACCCTTAATTTTGCACTCTTTGATCG
>DCIJ01000028.1 GCA_002315945.1 Lachnospiraceae bacterium UBA1729
TTGGGCGAGTCCGCGAGTCGAAGTCGACATGAACTGGTGAGATTCCAGTACCGACGGTATAGTCCGGATGAAAGAGTAAATGCAGGCATAAGTTCGCCCGATGAGTATTTCTATTCATCGGGCGTTATTTATTGCAAAAAAGCTCTGAAGAAAAGGAGTAAAAATGAAAAATAAAACAACAACACCAAAGACGCTTGTATTTGTAGGAATGATGGGAGCAGTATCCACCATATTGATGTTTCTTGATTTCGCAATTCCTATTGCACCCAGCTTTATGAAATTTGATATTGCAAATCTGCCAGCTCTCTTTGCAGGATTTTTTCTTGGCCCAATCCAGGGAACTGCTGTATGTATTATTAAGATTATCTTAAAGACATTATTACAAGGATCGGATACAGCCTTTGTTGGAGAGCTGGTTAATCTTATTGCAAGTATTTGCTATGTGGTACCAGCAGCTGTAATTTATCGAATTATGCATAATAAAAAGGGCGCTATTATTGGTATGACTGTAGGTACATTAATAGTAAGTATTGCCATGGTACTTCTCAATCTGTACATTACATTCCCACTGTACTCTAATCTGTATGGACTACCATTAGAAGCCATCATTGGGATGGGAACAGCAATTAATCCTGCAATTGTAGATCTACCAACCATGATGCTGTTTTCAGTATTTCCATTCAATATCATTAAGCATGTAGTAACATCTATTATTACCTATCTGGTATATAAGAAAGCAGGAAACGCCCTTAGAGGAATTCTAGGTGTAAATAAGTCAGCTTAAAATCCTAATTCTTCATTAACAAGAATTACTTTGATTCGGTCTTTATGCCTACTCTTTCTGGTAATAAGTATCTGGTCACATATGCACTGCTCATGAAAACAGTCGGCACATTTTCCAGTCTTTGCACAGGGGGTATCAAGACCGAATCGCTGTGCATTAATAGGTGCAGCAATATACTTTGCACGATTATATGCATCCATCTCAGAATGTACTATTTTATTCATTCCAACGATAAAAAGTACATGTCTTGGGCCCTGAGCGATGCAGGCAACACGATTGGCATTACCATCAACATTTACAATAATACCATTCTCACTCATTCCATTGGCGCTGGTAATAAAGTAATCCAGGTCAGAAAGCATCCTTAATTCACTGGCATGTTTTTCTTCAGGCGTTTTGCAGGCATCACGATCAATAAAATCATAATTCCCATTACGTAAAGAATCAATTAATCCAATCTCATGGGCAGTCATAACACCACCACAGCCCACACTGGAACCCTCAGGAATAATATCGAGGGCAAGTTTTTTTGCGTCTTCGCGAGTCTCAGCAAAAAATGCTTCCATATTTCGCAAGGACAAAGACTTAATTACCTGTTCTGCAATCAGACGATTGCGTTTTTTAGTCATTTCATGCATGATAGTCACCTCCGTTTTTGATTATAACATAAAATCCCATTTGAAATATCAAACGGGATTTTACAAAAAGTCTAAGTTATTTATTGTTTAATTGATCCTGCCAGTAACTACGGTCCTCATCTGTAATAGGACGAAGTATTCTGCAGGGATTGCCAGCAACAACTACATTATCCGGAATATTCTTAGTGACTATTGTTCCAGAACCAATTACAACATTGTCACCTATTGTTACCCCTGGATTTATCACGGAATTAGCACCTATCCAGACATTATTACCGATAGAAACCGGTTTGCCATAGGCATATCCTTTGTTTCTTACATCTGCATCAATGGGGTAGGCAGCGGTATATATTCCTACTCTGGGACCAAGGAATACATTATTTCCAATAGTAACAGGAGATACATCAATTATCAGACAGTCATATCCAGCATGAAAATTATCTCCAATGGAAGTATTGCATCCATAGTCACAGTGAAAAGGAGGCTCAATCTGGCATTCAGAACCAATCTTTTTAAAAAGTTCCTTTAGAATGCGGCATCTGCGAGCACTTTCATTTTCATTGGTAGAGTTGAATTCGCCAACAAGAATCTTGGCTTTTTTATATTCAGTTAATATGGCAGTATCTGTAGAAAGAAAGAGGAACCCTTCTTCCATGCGTTGCTTTTCTGTCATACCATTTCTCCAAAATTATTCTTTTCCTAACACTATCAGCTGATAGCCTTCCATATGAAGAGTATTACCAGAAAGCTTAATATCCTCAATATTATTTAGGATAACTTTTGTGAAGCCTTCTGGAACAGGGATGTCTCTGGCACCAGTCTGGAAGTTTGCAAGAACTAAAAGCTCCTTCTCTCCCTTTCTGTAATACGCTAAGAGATTATTTGTTTCTCTCAGATAAGGAACGGTTTCACCATAGGTAAGGGTCTCGTTATATTCCATGCTACTACGGAGAGCTGTAAGCTTTTTATAAAAGTTAAATACTGAATCAGCAGCATCCTTCTGAGCTTCATAATTTATTTCTGTATAGTTTGGATTAACTCTCAGCCAGGGTTTTCCTGAGGTAAATCCTGCATTTTCCTTATCCGACCACTGGAATGGAGATCTGGCATTATCTCTTGAAAAGTGATCTATTACATGTAATGCATCCTTTGGAGACAGGCCTGCTTCCAATGCAACCTTGTATTCATCTTTTGCTGAGATATCGTCTACTTCATCGATGCTGTTATAGCAGAAGTTTTCCATTCCCAATTCCTGCCCCTGGTATATAAAGGGAAGACCCTGAAGGAGGAAATTTAGTCCGCCCAGCATCTTTTTGCCGGCCAAGGTAAGCTCACCCTCGGGAATGTAGTGGGAAACACCTCTTGGTTCATCATGGTTTTCAATGACATTTGAAATAATTCCAACACCATGAACCTTTTTCTGACTGTTAAATACAGCTTCTTTGTACTGCTCAGCAGTAACTGGCTTCTGATCATAAGCGCCCTTTGGGCTTTTGTTAATTACTGTTTCTGCAAAATCAAACATTGATGAGAAGACACCATTATCACCGATAAATAAGGGCAGATCTTCGGGCTTTTCATTAAATACTTCACCTACAGAGAAGGCATCATGCTTTCTAAAGGTCTCTGTAGCCATTTCATCAAGGAAATCAAAAAGTCCCTCTGCATCAGCAAGCATATTATCAATGCTGCTGAGTCCGTCATTACGGTCAACGGGATAATTTTTAAAGGGAAGTTTTTTCTTAATGTTAATGATGGCATCAATTCTAAATCCACTTAATCCCTTATCGAGCCACCAGTTCATCATCTTGTAGACGTCCTGTCTAACCTCGACATTTTCCCAATTGAGATCCGGCTGTTTTTTATGGAATACGTGAAGATACACTTTATCATCGTGCCCTGGAAGTTTTTCCCAAACGGGGCCACCAAAATAGCTTCTCCAGTTGCAGGGCAGTGGCTCACCCTCTTTCCAATCCTTAATATAAAAATATTTGCCATATTTTCCATCAGGATCTTCACAAGCCTTTTTGAACCATTCATGTTCGTCAGAGCAATGATTTACAACTAAATCCATAAGGATATGCATATCTCTTTTCTTTGCTTCTGCCAGCAGTTCGTCCATATCATCCATTGTTCCAAAGGCTGGATCTATATTGTAGTAATCAGAGATGTCATAGCCCTGGTCAGCAAAAGGAGAGCAGTAAATTGGCGAAAGCCATATGATATCAATACCTAAATCCTTTAAATAATCAAGCTTATTGATTACACCTCTCAGATCACCAATTCCATCACCGTTTGTATCCAAAAAACTCTTAGGATATATCTGATATGCTGTTTTGCCATGCCACCATTTCTTTTCCATGTCTTTACATCCTCCGAAATATGTTATATATAATATAAAATGGTTATGCGTATAACCACATGTCAAGAAAATAACATCGGGGGAAGTAAAAGTAAACAGGTTATGTACATAACTGTACAAAGAAACAATATAAATTGAACACAATTGTGCACAATTAACATACTATTTGTAGTAAGAGCAAGTAATAGAGGGGAATATGGTTACAATAAAACAGATTGCAGAGAAGGCCGGGGTAAGTACGGCAACTGTATCAAACGTAATACATGGAAAAGTAAATAAAGTCAGTCCAGTAATGGTAGAAAAGGTTAATAAGCTTATTGATGAAATGGGATATATCCAGCCAATGGGTCTAAGCGTACTTCATAAGGGAAATTCCAGACTGGTTGCCTGTGTAGTAAATTATCATCTGGATTTTAAAGATTCTTTTTTGGCTGATCCATTCTATGGGAAAGTAGTAGGTGCTGTGGAAGAAGAGTTGAGAAAGGCAGGATATTACATGCTTCTCCATGCCGACAGAGATGTGGATAGTATTTTTAAAATGGCTATGACATGGAATGTGGATGGCATTATTGCAGTCAGTATGTCAGATATATCCTGTGAAAAGCTGGCTAGTATGACAAAGAAGCCGGTTGTTTCTATTGACTACTATACTCTGGGAAAAGAATCATTGGGACTTGTACCAAATATTGGTCTTAATGATGTGCAGGGTGGCGAAA
>DCIJ01000041.1:0-2314 GCA_002315945.1 Lachnospiraceae bacterium UBA1729
CGTTCTCATTTTCTTTTGTGGTTTCTTTTAACAATGTTGTCTTTCCCACTTGTCTAGCACCACAAACCATAACCACCGGAAAATGTTCCGACATATATTTTAATTTCTTTTCTATTGCTCGTTTTATATACATTCATAAACCTCTTTTATACTTTTAGGGAGTCATATTCCTTTTTTGTATAATACTACTAGTTATAGAACTCGTAAAGAGATATTTCTTTTTGTATTGCTGGTGATTGAAAGAAACCCAAAGGGAACAAAAAGGAGAATCGCCTGTACATATGCACAAATACGATTCTCCTTTTGCTCATTTATGAACTGAAATTTCGTGAAAAATTTCTAATGATTTTTGCTTTTACGCATTAACGATGCGTAATTCTACCCTCTCTAAATGCCCAATTTTCAATACTATTTTAGTTTTGGTTTTTCAAAAAATGATAGTATAAGTGATATCTGTTTCAGGATAAAACAGTACTATTCCAATTATTAATAATAGTTTTTTCTTAATTTTTCTTTCCTGTCATATGATAGAAGGGAATTTCATCATCTGATTTTACTGAAAAAGCTCGTCTCCACTCTTAAATCCAAATCCAGCACATAACTCAATTGCCTGTACTCCCTGGTCTGCCATTTCTACTGCCACCTGGGCACCCTCTGCATAATTTGCTACTCCAATTACATTTAAGATAAGGGCTGGAGTTTCAATAACTGCTCTGTGAGCTGTCTTATCTGTTTCTGTTGCTACGAAAATAAATGCTGCGTTAACTTTTATGTTTTTCTCCTCTTCTGCGTGTCTCTTCACGCTATCAATTTTATTTTGGCTTGCTGCCTGTTACGCCTTTAATAGTATCAGGCCCTAAGGAGAAAAACTTGATGGTTATTGCTATTCCTATTCCTCTTTATAGTTATTCATATAGTCTTTCATGCTGATTCCCATACGCTTCTTAAACAAATTGGACAAATAACTCTGATCAGCAAAATTCATTTCAGCAGACAAATCTGTCAGTTTCGCCCCATCCTTTAATCTTTTTTTAACTACAAACAGTTTTGCCTGAATGTAATACTGATTAGGTGTAACACCTGTTTGCTTCTTAAAAACACGGATAAAATAGTATTTTGACATATGTACATAGTTGCATAATTCATCCAGGTCAAAATCCTCTATCACGTGTTCTTTTATATATTCTTTTGCCAGCTCAACGCATTCAGTCTGAGCAGTTTCTTTTGGTGATAAATTTTCTGTTGTCTGAGCCTTTCTGATGTAGGGATATAGGTAAAAAAAACAAGTCCTCCCAGCTACCTTCCTTCAAAAAATCAGAGCAATATTCTTCAATTTTTTCAAATTCATCTAATTTAGTAAAATAAATATTGTACTCATAAAGTGATAACAGGTCAGCAAGTCTCGAAACAATCCCTATTATGATACATTATATGAGCCCTTTATTTAATATATCTAAGCAAGAATTCTGTAATACCGATAACCGTAAATCCTTTATCATCTATCGTTTCTTTAATCGGTTTATTAACTACTACTATCTTTGTGATTTGGTCATTCAGCAGGATATATGGACGAATTTCTCTTTCCTTTGTCTTAGCGTCTGATATATCAGCTGTAACCTGTATATACATTCTTCTATTTCCTTTTATTGCATAAAAATCAACTTCATTTGTCTTTCTAACCGATTTACCATTTGAGTCTTTTTCAATTGAGTCAAACTCTCCAACGCTTACCGAAAACCCATTATATAGTAATTCGTTAAAAACTATGTTTTCCAGCATCTGGCCTTCATCAGGATATACAAAATCAAGCCTGGCATTTCTAAGTCCAGTATCTTCAAAGTAATATTTTCGCAGAGCTCCAATCTCTGTCCTTCCCTTTAAATCAAATCGCCTTGCCTCTCTTATCAGGAAAGAATCCTTGAAATAATCAATATACTTCTCCACGGTATGCTTATCTATGCCTTCTTTTTTTACACTCTTATAAGTATTTGCAAGTTTTTCCGAATTTATCAGCTGACCTGTAGATTCACTTAAAATATTGCATAGTTCATCTAAAGATTCACTCTTTCTTAAATGATTTCTTTCAATAATATCTCTAAAATATGTAGCTTCAAAGAGTTCCTTCAAATATTCTTTCTTTTCATCTTCCGCTTTTAAAACAGCAAGCGGCATTCCGCCATACTGCATGTATTCATATATCGCTTCTATTTCAGATATTTCTCTATATTTATAAAACTCTTCAAATGAAAGTGGCGCAATAGAAATGTTAACTGCTTTGTCTCTAAATTCTGTAATAATATCTGTAGATAGCATT
>DCIJ01000041.1:2452-5542 GCA_002315945.1 Lachnospiraceae bacterium UBA1729
GCTGGATTTAATATACTAAAAACCAATTGTATTTCATCAATAAAAACATAATGCTTATTGCTGTCGATACAAAGCTCACGTACATGCTCTCCTAGTTTTATAGGATTCCTGTATAATACATTTCTATCATCATCTAGTTCAATAAGCAGAATATGACTCTCATCTATCCCCTGGGACATCAAATACTCAGTATATATTTCCTTTAGCAAATATGATTTACCACTTCTACGCATTCCAGTAATTACTTTTGGAAAACCATTATCTTTATTACTAATTAGCTGTTTCAAATATTTATCTCTCTTTATCATATAATCACCATTTCTGTAGAATTCTACGTTTTTTGTAATTACATTATATTTCCATAATATTAATATAGCAAGAAAATAATCGACAAAAGTGTAGAATTCTACATTTTTGTCGATTATCATCTTCTGGTTATGCATATAAAACAAAGGAGAATCGCATGTGCATTGCACAAATACGATTCTCCTTTTGCTCATTTATGAAATGAATTCTGGTAAATTTTGTTTAAAATGAACCACTAACCCCGTCCCCAAGGGACCATACGGGTTTATGCGTTAACGATCTGACCAAAGTCTGGCTTAAGAGCTGCGCCACCGATAAGACCACCATCGATGTCATCCTTAGAAAGAAGCTCTGCTGCGTTACCAGCATTCATTGATCCGCCGTACTGAATACGAACTGCTTCAGCTGTAGCTGCATCATAGAGATCAGCAATTGTCTCACGAATCATCTTGCAAACTTCCTGTGCCTGATCAGCTGTAGCTGTCTCGCCAGTTCCGATAGCCCAGATTGGCTCGTAAGCAATAACAAGTTCCTTAACCTGATCAGCTGTAACACCATAGAGATCCCATGTAATCTGTCTCTTTACCCAATCAACATATGTGCCAGCCTTACGAACTGCAAGTGACTCACCACAGCAAAGGATTGGCTTAAGACCAGCAGCGAATGCCTTCTTAACCTTTGCATTGATAAGGATATCATCCTCACCAAAGATATCTCTTCTCTCAGAGTGACCCATGATAACATACTCAACACCAGCTTCCTTAAGCATTGGAGCTGAAATCTCACCTGTGAAAGCACCCTTATCTTCGATGTAGAAGTTTTCAGCACCAACTTTTACATTTGTGCCAGCAACTGCTTCTACTACAGTTGTGATATCAATAGCAGGTACACAGTAAACTACATCTACTGCATCATTAGCTACTAAATCTTTAAGTGTTGCACAAAGTTCTTTTGCCTGGCTTGGAGTCATATTCATCTTCCAGTTACCAGCAATAATTCTTCTTCTTGCCATTTTAATTCTCCTGTTTTTATAAAAAAATCATTATTTTAATTATTTATTATCAGCTGCAGCTACACCAGGAAGCTCCTTACCCTCAAGGAACTCAAGTGAAGCACCACCACCTGTTGAAATATGGCTCATCTTGTCAGCAAAACCTAACTGATTGCAAGCTGCTGCTGAATCACCACCACCAATAATAGTAGTTGCATCTGTTTCAGCAAGAGACTTAGCTACTGCAATAGTACCTTTTGCAAGTACAGGGTTCTCAAATACACCCATAGGTCCATTCCAAACAACAGTCTTAGCACTCTTAACAGCATCAGCATACATCTCAGCTGTCTTTGTACCAATATCAAGACCTTCCTTGTCAGCAGGGATCTTGTCAGCATCAACAACTTCTACTTCGATTTCTGCATCAATAGGATTAGGGAATCCAGCTGCAACAGTTGTATCGATAGGAAGAAGAAGCTGCTTGCCAAGCTTCTCAGCCTTAGCCATCATTTCTTTACAATAATCAAGCTTCTCATCATCTACGAGTGAGTTACCAATTTCATATCCCTTAGCCTTAAGGAATGTGAATGCCATACCACCACCAATGATAAGTGTATCAGCCTTCTCAAGAAGGTTATCAATAACGTTGAGCTTATCAGCAACCTTTGCGCCACCAAGAATAGCTACAAAAGGACGAACAGGGTTCTCAACTGCATTACCAAGGAAGTCAATTTCCTTCTGCATTAAGTAACCAACTGCACACTCACCACCTTTTGCTCTTACAACATCAGTAACACCTGCTACAGAAGCATGTGCTCTATGTGAAGAACCAAAAGCATCACAAACATATGAGTCGCAAAGATCAGCAAGTTCCTTAGAGAACTCTTCACCATTCTTTGTCTCTTCTTTTCCACGGAAACGAGTATTCTGAAGAAGAACAACATCGCCTTCCTTCATTGCAGCTACAGCAGCAGTTGCAGCTTCACCAGTTACATTGTAATCAGCAACGAAATTAACTTCTTTGCCAAGCTTCTCTGAAAGTCTCTTTGCTACAGGTGCAAGAGATTCCTTCTCATTTGGTCCTTCCTTAACCTTACCAAGGTGTGAGCAAAGGATAACCTTAGCACCTTCTGAAAGAAGTTTATTAATTGTAGGAAGTGCAGCTACAATACGTGTTTCATCTGTGATCTGTCCATCCTTAAGAGGTACATTGAAATCGCAACGAACAAGTACTCTCTTGCCAGCTACCTGGATGTCATCTACGCTTTTCTTATTTAAAGACATGACTTTATTCTCCTTTAATTATTATTATAATTTGTATTCTGAAATCAAAGGGCAGATTCCTGTCCTAATCATTCAAAATAATATTTTCGTTTAAAAAAGGGGCTCGGGCCGAAGGCCGAACCCCTTTAGGTTAATTAATCTTTGTAAATTAACGATTAAGCTAACTCTGAGAAGTACTTAATTGTACGAACCATCTGAGATGTGTAGCTGTTCTCGTTGTCATACCATGAAACAACCTGAACAAGATTGTCTTCACCAACCATTGTCTGGGTAGCATCAAAGATTGAACCATATGTGCTTCCAACGATATCGCTAGATACGATTTCGTCTTCGTTGTAACCGAATGACTCTGTAGCTGCTGCTTTCATAGCTGCATTGATTTCGTCCTTAGTTACGCTCTTCTCTACTGTAGCAACAAGAATTGTTGTTGAACCTGTAGGGGTAGGAACACGCTGAGCTGAACCGATGAGCTTGCCATTAAGTTCAGGAATAACAAGACCGATAGCCTT
>DCIJ01000041.1:5641-10305 GCA_002315945.1 Lachnospiraceae bacterium UBA1729
GGACCATCAAGGATCATCTGATCGCCTGTGTAAGCGTGAATTGTGCTCATGATACCAGACTTGATGCCTGCAAGATCATTAAGAGCCTTAGCCATAGGAGCTAAGCAGTTTGTTGTACATGAAGCTGCTGAAATAATGTTATCAGAAGCCTTAAGTGTCTCATGGTTAACATTGTATACGATAGTAGGAAGATCATTACCTGCAGGAGCAGAAATAACAACCTTACGAGCACCAGCGTTGATATGAGCCTGAGCTTTTTCTTTGCTTGTGTAGAAGCCAGAGCACTCAAGAACTACGTCAACCTTTAATTCGCCCCAAGGACAATTGTTTGCATCGGGCTCTTTGTAAATCTTAAGGGTCTTTCCATCAACTGTGATAGAATCCTCACCAGCGCTAACTGTATCAGCTAAAGCGTATTTACCCTGTGATGAATCATACTTAAGAAGATGAGCTAACATCTTAGGGCTTGTTAAATCGTTGATTGCTACTACTTCGTATCCTTCTGCACCAAACATCTGACGGAATGCAAGACGACCGATACGACCGAATCCGTTAATTGCTACTCTTACTGCCATTTTTGTTTCCTCCTAAAAATGTTTTTTATATATTCCCATAGTGTTACCTACAGGATTTTTAACAGCATTGATATTTTACTTTGTTTTGATTCAAAGTGCAAGCATTTTATGAATGACATATGTTTTTTTGCAAATAGGCATCTGATTTATTTCATCCAAAGGTGCCGTCTGCATTCATCTGATTAAAGGTTTTACCATCTTTCGTATAATAGCACTCCGAATCAATGCCCTTCTCCAAATATGGTAAATCAGACAGTTCATTGACAATTTTATCATCCTGGAAATGCCACCATTCAGATACGATACCATTAAATCCTGCCACGTTGGTCATTATTCGATCAAGCACTTTTGCCATCTCATTATTCTTACCAGTAACTGAATACACACTTAAATCATGCATTGCAGTCTGCATTTTAAGTTCTTCACCGGTTTCAATATCTTCCAGTGTCAGATCCAAAGCAGTACCTTTATTGTGTCTTGATCCGCTTACCGCCAAAAAGCTTCCCATTCTGAATCCATTTCTGGTAATAAAATCATTAAATATGACACCATACTTATTTGAAGGCATTTCGTTACCATGAATATCTGTATATGTAGCCCTGTTAATTTCCTTTAATTCAAAGGCTGCCCAGGTCCAGTAGCCTACTTCATCAAGCACTTCTTTTCCATCTGCTGTATGGATATAGCCTTTGCCATCAATGCTTCCGCCTTCTGGCAGATTTGAGACAGTAATCTCATAGTTACCTGTATTAATAAGCTCCGCCAGCTTCATAGCCTCCTCAGCGCCCTTAAGCTCCTGAGTCTGATTCACAAAGGATCTGGCATAAGCCTGCTGGGTTTCAGTGTTAAGATTTACCGAAGCATCTGCATCTGACTCAGGAATTACTTCACTGCTATCATAAATTCCAGTCTTATATTTCTCAGCCAGAGCATCAGTATCAACCCTGCCATTTATTTTTTCATTAAAAATGTCATTTCCAGAATCTTTCAGGAATAACTCCATTGGCATCCCCGAAAAGGTTCTTACAGCTACTGGATTATTTATCTGAGCATTTGTCGTATCATAGATAAATCTTGTAGTTTCATGGGGCCTGTAGGCTTCATAAATCTTCAGCCTGTATCCTTCGACAAGAGCCTGTCTGGCAGCTACCTCAAGCTTCTTAGCGACCGGATACAGAAGTGGAACAAGGAATGTTCCATCTTCTCTATGAACATTTTCATATCCCGGAAGAACTTTTCCGGTAATATCATTCACACCAAACTCATGAACTTTAAATATTGAACCGTAGCTGTTTGTAATGTCGTATGAACACAGATCTCCAAGATAATCGCTAAGATTTATCATACAGTATCTTGAATCAATGTATCCGGCTACTGTTCCATCCTCAATATAAAACCTGTCATATTCAATGCCTTCAGCCACGTTGGCTACACAATATGCTTTTGCAGCCTTGGCAGTTCCAACGGGCTGACTATCCGTAATTGTTGCGTATATAGGCAGGTCCTTCATAGGCCAGATAAGGGCATAATACTCACTGGTTGAGGTTGTAATCACCACCTCATCTGTACTTCCATCCATGCCCACGCTGGGAAGACTTGCGCCTCCTTTAACAGAAATACGATAATGATAGCTCCTATTTGATTTTAAATGTCCAGTATTATATATTCTTTCATCTTCAAGCGAAAAGTCGGCGACCTCATTCCATTTATTATCGTTGTCATCCCACAATTCAACTTTGTAACCATTTCCTTTTGTTTCCTGCCAATACAGGGTATATGAATTATCTCCATTATCAGAAAAGCTCAGATCCGGATCGGTTCCCATCAGAGAATTTCTGTCAATGGAAATAACTGGTGAACAACGTTTGCGATAAATCAGACTGTCAGTTTCTCTTGTGGCCTCCAGAATAATCATCATTGGAGCCTCACCCATTCCTGGCAGGGAATACTCCCCGTTTTCACCAAAATTCATGGTCTTTAACCCATTATCCGGAGTATCGATGGGTGTAAGGTTTCCATTTTCATCAACCTGATAGAGCTGATAACTATCCCCTTCCGAAACGTCCCATGACAGAGTAACTGTCGCATCATCAACACTTGTTCTTCTCTCAAGCTTGCTGGTATTTGGCGCACAAATAAAGCCTTTCACTTCAATATAGCTGTCAGCTTTTGGAACTTCAGTAGGCTCATCTTCCTTAAATTTTGCTGTAACAACAAAACTAAGTTCTCTATCGAGCGGGAGTTCTGGCAGAGCACAGCTGGTTTCATCTGTAGACACTTCTAAAAGCGTATCTCCTATACTTCCATCTGTCTCAATAGCTGAAATCTGCACATTGTAGCATTCTGCTCCCTCCACCTGAGCCCAGGATAAAAAAATGGATCCATTTTCTCTCTCGGTAATGGCAAGCCTTGCCTGGCTCTTTACTGGTCTTGGATTCATATGAATCATAAATGCCGCTGTAATTCCAGCCACCACTATCAACGCCAAAAAGAGGAGAACTGTAAGCAGTCTCCTCATTATTTTTTTCTTTTTTCTTTGTCTTATGCTACTTATTCTTCTCTTTTTCATATCAAACCAAAACTAATACCTGTGTGCCTCTTTGAAAAAGGAGTTATCTTTTTACATATGGCCATGGAACATTTGAATATGGCATTCTAAAGAAATCATACTGGGTCTGCCCTTTTTTTCTATAGGCCATCTCTAATTCTGTATCATAAATATAGGTTACTCCACCTTCATCTATTTCAACCCATCCATGAGGTGAACGCTTCCTTCCAACTACACCACTGATACTTCTGGCATTATATCCCAGTCTTTTTGCCAAATAATAGAACACCGAAGTAAAGCAGTAGCAATTACCTCTATGAGTCTGAAACATTACTTTTCCTTCCTGAATATTCCAGCCTCTGTCACCAATATTGTAGTAATTTCTCTTCAAATACTGAAAATTATCTCTTGTGTAATTATAACATGCACGAAGCTTGGTCTGAGGGTCCATGTCTGGTGTAGTAATGGATGCAAGGGTATTAGCAACAAAAGTATCCAGCTCATCATCACCCGAGAAGCCAACCGCCCGGTTAATAGCATTAGCCACCTGTGCAATAGTCATATTATCATTCGGTCTGAATGTACCATCTGGGAAACCATCAATCCATCCATATTCTGTTGCCTTGGCAATATATGGATAGTATGCAGATCCTTTTAATACATCCACATAATTTGCAGGCTCTGTTCCTGCTCCAAAAAATGGAGATAACATGTAGCAAAGCTCTGCTCTTGTAATATTCTTTGAAGAAGAAGCCACATTTCCATTAGATGGATAATATCCATAGGCACCCAACAGAGAAACTGCATTATAATAAGGACTTCCTTCAGCCAGATCAAAATAACTGGTCCTAGCTCCAGTCTTGTTAGCAATCTGATTGAATATCAGCAGTGCAGCATCCCCCAGGGTAGCATTACTACCAGCATCTTTTCCAAGGGCGGAAACATTTGCTTTGCTGGCAGAGCTCAGTACCATGCCACTAAATTTCTGTTCCTTGCCCAGGCTTGCTGAAACCTGATTATCAGCAGATGGCTGGGTACCGCTATTTCCTTTAATGGAACTAAGGTCACCTGTTTCAGCTGCCTTAAGAGTATTTACAGCATCAGTATATTTTGTCTCATGGACAGATGCGACCCATAATGCTTTTTCGTAAGTGTCTTTAAAAGCATCTACAATCTCTTTCGCCTCAGTAGCCTTTGTCTCATCAGTAATAGCTGCTGCTGCTTTCTTTGCATCTTCAACCTGAGATTTTACGTATTCTACAACCTCATTTGCTTTATCCAGATTCTGCTTTGCTTCAGAAACATTTTTCTTCAGCATATCAATCTGAGTATTACTTGCAAACGCCTCCATTGGAATCGCGGTAATCAGACAGGCTGTCAAAAACGCCGCAATAGTTTTCTTGATTATTTTTTCATAATTTTTTCTATTCAACATAGGTAACCTCCTCATTGCCTCCTTCTTTGTAAGTATATACAACAAACCCGTCATAATACAATTCACCATCATCGCCATCACCAAGACAGCTTGGTGCATAGGCCTG
>DCIJ01000066.1 GCA_002315945.1 Lachnospiraceae bacterium UBA1729
ATATGTTCTCAAGATTATTTTGATCTACATTATAGTATTTAAGTATTTCTAACATTTTACGAGAGATTAGGCTATTATCCTGAACAGATAGTCTTCCTTGATTTCTAGGACTATAAGCCTGAGTAGCTAATCTTGCTTGGCTACTATTTGCCGAAAAAAAGTATGAAAGAATTGAAAAAAACAGAGAATGAAAGGTTGCAAAAGTAACTTTATTATCAGAAGGTGATAACGCTTCAAATCTTTCCTGCATTTCTTTTGCAGCCGCTTTTGTGAATGTAATTACTACAATATTAGAGGGCGAAACCCCTTTTTCCTGAATCAAATAGAGAATTCTGTTAATAATTACAGTTGTCTTGCCAGAACCAGGGCCAGCGATTACCATAGCAGGCCCCTGAAAATGAGTAATTGCCTCTCTTTGAGGCACATTAAATTTTGAAAAATCCATAAAAAAGAGAATATGACTTAAAAGCATAATACTTCAGTTCATATTCCCCTAATGTGTAAATATTATCATTTATTTCTGATTTATTCAATAGAATAAATCATTATTATTTCGAAGTGTTCCAGAAGTAACCTATTCAAGGCTAGTATATATCTCACCATCTACAACATCAAAAAATGCAAAATCACTAAGGTATGATTCATCAAAGATATCAATCAGTTCAAAACAGTAGGAGTAGCTGCCATCTGAAAGTTCAGCCTCTTCAACCCTCAAATCACCATTTACAGTGAAACCGCCAAGCTCCATCTCTTCGTACTCATCAGTTTCAGGATCATATACGTCAAATATAAACTCAACCTTATCACCAGTATTAAGCTGTCCGGAAGCTCTGTTTGCAAAGTCCTGTTCTTCATCCATACCATCCCACAGGCCGGCAATAGTATATTCCTCGGTAGCATAAGAATAAATCATTCTTAGATTTGTTCTATTGCCATTTACTTTAATGGGTACAACATAGACAATATAGTCCTCATTAACATCGACAGCCAGCATCTCACAAGCCTCGTCTTCAATGAATACCCAGGTATTCTGGAAATTATCAGTTAGTTTTGTCCAATCTTCATTAATATTGACATTATAATCTGATCCCATATATACGAAGCACCCTGAATCTTCATCCAGGAAAAACATATTACATTTTGCTTCAGAAATAATGTCCGACCCATCTTTGATATTCAGAGTAAGATATCCATTATCATCTATGTCCATGTCAAAGCGAACATTATAATTAGATGAATAAAGTGTGGCTGCTGTAGCTACATCATCGAGCCTGGTATCGTCAACCACCACCTCATCACCTTCCTCAATGACAGGTGCATGAATAACCACATTCTTTGGAGCCTTCCAGCCTGTCAGGCTTTCGATAAATCTAATGTAATCAGCGCTTATGGCCGAATATTTCGCATATACATCCAGCTGTTCCTCGTTTGTCTCAACAGGCAAGTATATTGCAAGTCCATTACCCTTTTGACGCCCCATACCACCAACATGGTATACATCAGCATCTATTATACAATCAATAACCTTTTCAGCTGTATCAGGCAAAACATCCTTGGCATTTAATGTTAGATCCCCTAAATCTACCATATTAGAATTATTGTCAGGAATTTCACCATATTTTTCCGTTCCTTTTATAGCCTGCTTCATAGACTTCATGGATTTTACGTCATCAGATATACCTTTCATCTGAGAGGCCATCTCATCAAAGGCTTCACACAGGGCCGGAATTTTTGAAAGATCTGTTACAGAAAGAGTAGCCATGGAATCTGTTTCATAAGAAGCGCATTTTTCCATGAAGGAATCGCATATCTTAATACCCAGAGTATCTCCTGTTATTGTTGTATCCTCTGACAGATAAGAAATCCAGCTTGAATAATCCCAACCAGCTCCAGGCTCTGTTTCTTCAGAAGCAACCATATAATTTGCATAGGGAGCCAACGCCGCCGCAGTTTCCAGTGTGGACATAAGGCAGGCATCAAAGCCAACCAGCTCATATCTGGCCCCAGAAGCGTAAAGTGCATTTGAGATATCTTCAAGATTCAAATAATCATAATCATAGATTTCATCAAAAGCCACACCTGATCCGGCACCACCACCATGATCCCAAAAAATAATCATATTTTTATCGGCAGGATAATTAGTCGTACCCCATTTCAAAAAGTCTGAAAGTGTGTCCTCGCTTCCCATACTGGCTAGCTTTTGCTCATCAATCAGTATTATTTCATCATCAGTCACCTGCCATCTCTGAATCTTGTTAGGATCAACTTCCATATCCAGTTCATAATAATCAGACAGCCACTGCTTAGTACCACCAGTCTGAACAATAAAATTAATATTTTCAGACATATCCCCATAGAGAGTTTCATAAATATTATAGGAAGCTGCCGAACCAGTATCCAAATCTGATTCAAGATCGGTTCCACACAGATACAAAAAAACCGACCAGGTCTCTCCACTACTATTTGATGGTTTTACGGTTGTTGAAGAGTTCTCACTATTATCTGTCTCTTCGTAACCCTCTTCATATGTAGAATTTTCATCATCCAAATCACTACTGCATGCAGAAAAAGTAAATACACAGCCGATTAACAACGCAAATAATTGAAATAACAATTGCATGGCGTTCTCCTATGACTACTAACTGTTCCCAGTTAATATTGAAACAATTCTTTTATGATAAACTTCATTAGTATCTCGATTTATTAATCCGTAAGCAGCCCTGTCAGCAGAGACAATTCCATTATCAAACCAGACATATGGAATTCCATGTTCCTTCAAATATGGAATGATGTAATTCAGGTAGTCTTCCCTGCCATCCTTGTCAACACATCCCATCTCAGTCATTACCAGAGGCACCTGATAGGTTTCTCCAAACTCGACAATATCGTCCACAACCAGTTCCCAGTAGGACTGTACAGACTCATCAAATTTCATAGACTTAGTTGTGACAAACTGAACATTATTATAATTTGAAATGCTAAGAAGTAATTTTTCGTCATTGGGAAGAATCAGACCATCGAAGCATTCCTCAAATCCGCCCAAGCCATAACCATTTATGATTAAATATCTGTTTTCATTCTCACCACCGGCACTTCTGACTGTTTTTACAAACTGATCCTGAAAAGCATTTAGCAAAGCTATGGCCTGACGACTTCCGCCAGCATTCTCCCAGTCTGTGCCTTCATAACTCAATCGATGAAATCCCTCAAATACCAGCCTATAGTCAAAATCCTCAAATCTGGTCGCAACCTGAGACCATATCTGATCAGTCTTCTTACTTCCAGCATACATATTATCAAAATAAAGTTCATTCCAGGGCTCATTAATACCACTGAGAATTACCTTGTTATCATGATCCAAATCAAGGAAATATTCTACGCAGGAAGCAAGTTCATCCATAAAATAAACACTGATTTCGTCACCAACCATATATGAATTCCAGGCAACAGGGATTCTGATTGTTCTAAATCCGGCATCATAGGCACTGTCAAGCATTTCCTCAGTCAGCTCATTTTTCCAAACCTGATTTGCAGCCTCAACCTCCAAATGCGCAGGAATCTGAGTAAAATCAAAGGCAGATTCAGCTATATCTAATATATCTGGCTCCTCATTCTTAACAATTGCATCATCGTATATTCCATAGAATCCAATTCCAGGCTTAATTGAAGCCGCAAAATCCTTTGCCTCATTCCTATCAAGTACATACTCCTGATTTCTATACAGATAGTTTAATAGGTTTAACCTGTCATATACGGCCTGAGCTAACAGTTCCTTGCCAAATTCATTTAATTCACCCTCTGACTCAAACAATGAACCTGGTATTTTTCTAATACCCAGACATTCTCTGTCTGCATCAGACAACAGCACGTTAAAATCCTCTTCCCCAAGAGCCGCAATATAATCCCTGAAATTCAGATAATGTTCTCCTAAGCATTCATACATCAGATAATCATAGGATTTATTTGAGTTTTCATTTCCATCAAAAGGACCAATGACAAGATATCTGTCAGGGAACTGATCTGAAAAATCACCTAAATCATTCTGTCTTCTAACCGAATCAAAAATATTCTCTGTATCTTTTTCATCAATAAAATAGATTGGGATAGAATGGGGATAGTCCTTGGGAGCCTGTATCAATTCTTCCAGGGCTGGCAGGTCCTGCTTTGATGAACACAGGTTAAATACCGGTACCGGAATATTATTTTTTGTCAGTACATCTTCCA
>DCIJ01000037.1 GCA_002315945.1 Lachnospiraceae bacterium UBA1729
GATTTTCCTGGCTTAACAGGTTTTCTGGAGAATTCCAGACCATCATAAGCTTCTCCTCTGGGATATCTGATACAGGAAGGATGATTGTAATCCAGCGAGAACTTTATCATATCTGATAATTCCCATTTGTTTTTGGGAGCCATAATTGTCATTCCCGGGATACTGGACAGATATGAAATATCAAATATACCCTGATGAGTCTCTCCATCGCTTCCTACCAGACCACTTCTGTCCAGACAAAAAGTAACCGGTAAATCCTGAATACATACATCATGGAGTACCTGATCATAGGCTCTCTGCAGGAATGATGAATACACCGCCACAACAGGATGAATACCCCCGGCCGCCAGTCCTGCTGCAAAAGTAACTGCATGCTGCTCAGCTATTCCTACATCAAAAAATCTGTCAGGAAACAGGTTTCTAAATCGCTTTAAGCCAGTTCCATCAGGCATAGCAGCTGTAATGGCTACAAAATCCTTTCTTTTCTCAGCCAACTTCACCATAACTGTGGAAAAAATGTCTGTATAGTTAGCTTTTTTCTTAATCTTTGAAGGAATTCCTGTCTCAACATCAAAGGGCTCGGCACCATGAAATCTTGCCGGATGGTTTTCAGCAGGCTCATATCCTTTTCCTTTTTTTGTAATTACGTGTACTAAGACAGCACCTCTGCACCTCTTGGCTTCACCAAACACCTTGACCATAGCTTGTATATCATGACCATTTACAGGTCCCAGATAGGTAATTCCCATCTCTTCAAAGAACATACCTGGTACAAGTATTTGTTTTACAGTACTTTTTGCACGTCTGATCTGTTCAATAATCTTATCACCCTTAGGCATTTCAGAGAGGGCCTGAAAGACCTCTTCCTTCATTCCCAGGTAAACATTCTGAGTACGAATACTATTGAGATAGGAAGACACTCCACCTACATTCTCAGAAATAGACATATTGTTATCATTCAAAACAATTATGTAGTTGGTATTAAGTCTTCCAGCATTGTTTAATGCTTCATAAGCCATACCGCCAGTAAGAGACCCGTCACCAATAACAGCTACAACAGTGTTATCTTTACCCTGCAGATCTCTGGCTGCCACCATTCCTAACCCGGCTGAAATACTGGTAGAACTGTGTCCGGTATCAAAACAGTCGCAGTCACTCTCCTTTCTCTTAGGAAAGCCGCTGATTCCTCCGAATTTTCTCAGCTGTCCAAAACCGTCCCTGCGGCCGGTAAGCAGCTTATGAGTATATGCCTGATGACCCACATCCCATATTATTTTATCCTTGGGAAGATTCAATGACAGATGCAGAGCCATAGTCAGCTCCACTACTCCAAGATTGCTTCCAAGATGACCACCAGTCTGACTAATGGAATTAATCAGAAACTGACGAATCTCATCTGCCAAAATATTTAACTTGTCAGTTTCAATATTTTTAATATCATTTGTATTATTTATCTTTTCAAGATACATATTATTCTCCAGTTAACCAGTGCGTAACGCCCTCTTTAAGGTGTCCCCTGGTAAATATTAATTGTTTCTTGTCATAAGACTTTCTATCAACTGCTCTAAAAAAATATTTCTGTTGTTAAAGCTTTTCATAGTTTCAATAGCTTCGTGAGACAGATATTTCTGGTCCGCAACTGCCTTTTCAAGGCCGTTCAGGCTGACATAGGTGGCCTTTTCATTCTTTTCATCACTGCCTACAGGTTTGCCAAGGAGAGCCTCATCACCAGTCACATCCAGAATGTCATCCTGAATCTGGAAAGCGATACCTACATTTTTACCCACCTGCTCAAGCTTATCTACATCTGTACTGTCTGCACCTGCAAGGATTGCTCCACACATAAGTGCAGTCTGAATAAGTGCGGCAGTCTTATTTTCATGAATAAAAATCAGCTTGTCTCTGTCAATATCCAGACCCTTCTTTTCACTTTCAACATCCACAACCTGACCACCAACCATGCCATATATTCCTGCCTTTTTTGCCAGCACTCCCATAGCTTTTATGGTTTGACGCATGAGCTTTGGATCCCCTGACTTGGCACCATATTCAAGGGCCTTTGAAGCAGTCTCATAGGCAAGATTTAATAACCCGTCACCCGCAAGAATCGCCATGGCTTCGCCAAATACAATATGGTTTGTCTTTCTTCCCCTTCTGTAATCGTCATTATCCATTGCAGGCAGATCGTCATGTATAAGGGAATAGGTATGAATCATTTCCAGTGCAGCCATGAATGGGCCCACCATATTTTCATCATTTCCTCCAAACATGCTGTATGTCTCCTGCATAATCATGGGGCGAAGACGCTTACCTCCTGCCAAAAAGGAATAATTCATAGCTTCTGTAATGGTTTTCTGATAGCCTGTTTCTTCTGGAAGATATGCCTTAATAACATCTTCAACAATCTTAACCTTTTTTAATAAAGTATCTTTAAATTCATCCATATTGCTATTCTACCTCTCCAGATCACCAAAATCTTCAAGTTCTCCATTAGCATTCAGAACCTGCACCTGCTTCTCAACTCTGTCTATAGTTGAATTAGCATACTTAAGAAGCTGCACTCCCTTGCTGTAGTTATCAAAAGACTCCTCCAAAGTAAGTGCCGGGTCCTCTAATTTGTCAATAATATCCTCAAGCATCTCAAAGGCCTGCTCTAAATTCTGGGGATTAGTATTATCCATAATTCACCTCACAAAATAAACACACATAGTCCATTTTATTATATCTTTTTTTTCATATTTTTCCAACAAAAAAGAAGCACTATTGCTAGTGC
>DCIJ01000061.1:0-322 GCA_002315945.1 Lachnospiraceae bacterium UBA1729
AGTTCTCATACAGTCCGCCTACGCGAAGCTGCCTTGCTACCGCCGCTTCAAAATACCTGAAATAGCAGTCATCCATCCTGTCGCACAGCATGATATGACAGCACAGTGCAAACAGGGACTCGTCATCCTGTTTTATCTCATAACATTTTTCAAGGATCTTGACCACCAGAGGATTGAACTTCTTGATACGGCCAACCAGATAGTGAATCTGGAAAATCATATCCTCAGTCAGATAATCCCTGCGGGCTGCAAAATGCAGCGTCTGAATTACAAATTCTGTAGGGTTGGTCATTCTGGATATATTTTCTTCCAGATATTTGAC
>DCIJ01000061.1:331-1240 GCA_002315945.1 Lachnospiraceae bacterium UBA1729
GCCTCGGTATATAAAAGAGGACTTCTGCTGCCTCTGTCAAAAGCGGTATTAAGTAGCTGCCATATTTCTCTGGAAGCAGGGCGTTCCTTCAACAGCTCGATGATAAACCAGGCAACCTTCCAGTTCTCCGGTTCTCTGCGATAGGCCGAAGTGATGTCCTCATATACCCTCTTCCATCCAGTCTGGGAATCCCCAGCCTTGTACTCCAGGTATCTGATAT
Source organism: Lachnospiraceae bacterium UBA1729 (assembly GCA_002315945.1). Taxonomy (GTDB): domain Bacteria; phylum Bacillota; class Clostridia; order Lachnospirales; family Lachnospiraceae; genus UBA1729. Next base: position 552 of record DCIJ01000061.1, read on the forward strand.
GGCAGTATTCTTCCAATGCCAACTTATCAAAATCTAATTTTTTAATTGTATGATCAAGGAGGAAGCGTCCTTCATTCAATCTGCCTTCGCTAATCAGAATGCTAATTCTGGACAGATCCCTAATCAGATTATCTCTCCTGCTTCCGGAGACTTCGGAAAATATAGACTCTGCCAGTCGGACAAATTCCTCGTAATCAAGCTTTCCAAGTCTGTAATCTATAAAGTTGTCAATGGAACGAAGCATGGCATCCTTGTACCGGCTTCCACCCTTGACAGCCAGCTCCTTAATATGAACTATACATACAGGAACCTCCAGATGTGTATAAGCATTGTCCATCACTACCCGCCCAAAGTTCTTGCCTGCATGGAGTCTGCCAGGATTCAGATATATATTGAAGGTAGCCCTGTTGCCCAAAAAATCATCATGGTCGAGGGTATGCTTCTCAACAGAGAGAAAATCTCCTTCCACCCGGATATTAAGCCTGCTATAGCCCCAGCCATCACGAATAATGCTGATTCGCTCCTGCGAAATATCCAGAGCTGATACCAGATTCACCTCGTGAGTCTCTGCATCAAAGGAATAGGCTTCCTTTTTATGGGATTTAATTAAAAATTCTTCGCAGGCCAGTTCCAGATCGGGACTATCCTTCAGCGCATTATAGAGGCAGGCCAGATTAACATCTTCCCTG
>DCIJ01000061.1:1375-3468 GCA_002315945.1 Lachnospiraceae bacterium UBA1729
CACATGATACTGTAATTCAGCTTCACCCTGATTGGTCACAATTGTAAAGCTGCCCTCGTCCTCGTCTCCAACCTCCAGACCGGTGGCATCATAGACATATTTCACAGTGCACTCTGTAGGGTCAAGGGTCAGCTGCTTACAGCGCATTCTCACATCATGACTGGTTACAAAGCCCTTGAGAGGCATATCATCATTTCCAGAAAGCGCAAAAAAGCCCTCTTTGACTCCACCGGGAGTCAAAGAAAGCTCTACTATCTCTTCTGAAAAACGTAAATAGGTATCTCTTGCCATCTGTACCAGTCCTAAAAATTTCATTAAACGGCGAACAGCCAAAGCTGCACACAGTTTTGTAAATTATAACATACATTTGGTGAATATCGCTATACCTATAAGTGTATACTTGTACACAATTTTTATCTCATGCTGTGCACTATCCATTAGTTCTTGGCTACAATCATCATGATATCATTGCTACGGGCAATAAATTTGGCCATATCTTCGGGATTGAGAGGCGCATGCTGAAGCATAGCCAGGTCATAGAGCTGCTCGCAGATAAGCTTGGTATTGTCAGCATCTTCGTGACCAAGTACATACTCAACCAAAGGATGAGCTGAGTTCAGGACAAGTGTCTCTCCATCCTTGCCAGGTCCCATGCCAGGCATTCCCATCATGCCATACATCTTCATCATATCCTGCATACGACGTGAGTCCTCTGACAGGGTAATCATGGAAGCGATCTTCTTATTTTTCAGTTTATTAACTACAACCTTGAGGCCTTCCTTCTTAATAGCCTTCTTGAAGATTTTCTCAACCTTCTCAGTCATGGCCTTGAGCTCTTCCTCAGTCTTCTTGTTAGTCTTGGCCTTGAAATCTTCGGTCAGGTCAGCATCAATTCTCTGGAACTTGATTCCTTCATTCTTGCTCTCTAACTGGCTAACGAAAGGCTGGTCAATATTGTGGGTAAGGATAACTGCGTCCATCTTGGCCTGCTTGAACATCTGGATGTACTGGCCCTGCTGAACTTCGTCAGTTACGTAGTATATAACCTTGTCCTTCTTGTCTGAATCTGTTGCATCATCGCTGTCAGCGTCAGCTGCGTCAAGCTCTGCGTCTGTAGCAGATGCATCTACTACGTCAGGGGTATCACCTGTTGTAGCTCCTGTTGCATCTTCTGATGCATCAGAAGATGCAACCTCATCTGGATCAATTTTCTTCACTTCCAGACATTCTGGCAGAGTCAGGTATTTGCCATCCAGATTCTTGAAGAGGATATAGTCTGTAATCTTCTCACAGAATTTGTCATCCTTTAAGCAGCCGTACTTAACAAAGGGAGCGATATCATCCCAGTATTTTTCATATTCTTCCTTCTCAGTCTTGCACATACCTGAGAGCTTGTCTGCGACCTTCTTAGTAATATAATCGCTGATTTTCTTAACAAAGCCATCATTCTGAAGCGCACTTCTGGATACATTAAGTGGCAGGTCAGGACAATCAATTACACCCTTTAATAGCATAAGGAACTCAGGGATTACTTCCTTGATATTGTCCGCGATAAATACCTGATTGTTATACAGCTTAATAGTGCCTTCGATTGAGTCGTACTCAGTATTAATCTTAGGGAAATATAATATACCCTTCAGGTTGAAAGGATAGTCCATGTTCAGATGAATCCAGAACAGAGGCTCCTTGTAATCTAAGAATACTTTTCTATAGAATGCCAGGTAATCTTCCTTGGTACAGTCATTAGGATGACGGGTCCAGAGAGGGTTGGTGTCATTCATAAGCTGAGGACGCTTTTTAATCTTTAATTTAACAGGATCTCCATCCTTCTCAGGCTTGATAGTCTCAACAACCTCATCAGATTCTGTCTTCTCATCCTCATTGATAGTCTCAGTGTCTGTATTATTAGCCTTGATGAGATAGATCTCAGTAGGCATGAATGAGCAGTACTTCTCAATAATAGAACGAGCCTCATATTCATTACAGAATTTCAGACAGTCTTCGTTAAGGAATAAAGTGATTGTAGTTCCAACCTCTGTCCTATTGCCCTCATCCATGGCAAACTCAGTACCACCATCGCATTCCCAATGAAC
>DCIJ01000061.1:3544-3940 GCA_002315945.1 Lachnospiraceae bacterium UBA1729
CAGAATAGAAACCAAGTCCAAAGTGGCCGATAATCTGGTCGCTGTCTGTCTTGTCCTTGTACTGGTTCAGGAAATCTGTAGCACCTGAAAATGCAATCTGGTTAATGTACTCCTCAACCTCATCTGCTGTCATTCCGAGACCATTGTCCTTGAAGGTAAGAGTCTTCTTCTCAGGATCAACGATTACATCAACTCTGGCCTTGAATCCATCGGGAAGCTGGTACTCACCCATCATATCAAGCTTCTTCAACTTGGTAATTGCATCACAACCATTGGAAATAAGCTCTCTGTAGAAAATATCGTGGTCTGAATAGAGCCACTTCTTAATTATTGGAAATATGTTTTCTGAATTAATTGACAAACTGCCTTGCTTTGCTGCCATAATTTTGCCTCCTT
>DCIJ01000061.1:3997-4323 GCA_002315945.1 Lachnospiraceae bacterium UBA1729
TTTCAACTGAATATGATTTTAATCATGGAGGTTTCAATAGTCAATAACTTTTTAGCACTCTTCAGGTCAGAGTGCTAACAATTTATAGTTTTTTAATATTTTCTCCTTAAGAAAAAAACGAGAGACCTCACAGTCTCTCGTTAAATGCTCCATCATTCGGTCAATTTTTATTTTACCGTCCTGTCAGAACCGTCACAGGACTCATCTTTGATGAAGAAGAGCATCTTATATAAATTCAGAAAAACACATGTCCACCGTCCGTTAGTACCACTGCTTCCAGGCGTCTGTAAGAGTTCTTTTTCTTTGCTACTGCCCACCTAAATATT
>DCIJ01000061.1:4417-5585 GCA_002315945.1 Lachnospiraceae bacterium UBA1729
GCTTTTTTATTACGTTTGCTTTCAAGCTGAAGCATGAAACTATTCAAATCCTCAAGCAATTCCAATATGTGGTGATATCCCGATATGCACTGGGAAAAAATGTACTGAATCTGCCTGGGAGTAGTGTCAGGAAAATCCTCTACAGATACCTTGGATTGAGGAAAAGAACGAACATCGCGACCAGTAATTAGAAAGAAAAGAACCATTCCAAGAGCATAGAAATCATTTTCAACCATATGTCGACCAGATTCCTGAAGTGCTGGGGCAGCATAGCCTGGTGTGAAAGCTACTGAAGTTTGCAAGTCAGAAAGTCCAACAGGTCCTACATTCTGCGTCCAGTTCTTTTTTGAATCAACAACTGCAGCACCAAAATCCAGCAGACTAACCCTACCAGCATCCACCATAATATTCTCGGGCTTAATATCTCCATGTATAACCCGGGGATTGTTAGAGTGGAGTACATATATAATCTGTGCTATCTGTCTAAATATCTCCATCTGTTGTATCAGTTCCAGCCTATGGTTTGACATATACTCCTTCAGATTCATTCCATGGCAGTAATCCATAACGATGAATCCTATTACAACAGGTTCACCAATGACTCCATCTGCCCAGGCATCAATTATTGTCGGAATGCCTGGATGGCGTATGTTTTTGAGAACTTCTACCTCTGTCTGAAAGGACTGTTCCCCTCCACACTTGGACAGCACTATCTCTTTTAATACTTTTTGCTGTTTTAAATTATTGTCATACACCAAGTATACTGTGCCACCTCCACCACGGCCCAATTCTCGCTGGATTGTGTAACGGTTAGTCCTTGATGAACCTATTTTTATTGGATTGCGTTCTGTCATAAATTTTGTCACCAGGTTATCATTTTATTATTACTGCCACTGCTGCCATGTTATCTTTACTTCCAAGCTGTACAGCCTTTTCAGCTATAGCTTCTAATTTCTCCTCAATAGTAATTCTTTCAAGCTTTGGAAAGAGTCTGAAACTCCTATCTATATTTTTCATATTCTTCTCAAACAGTATTCCATCCGTACCAAGGAGCCACATGGAATTTTTCTTCAACTGCCCCATAAAGAAGTAAGATTCATCCTGACCTGCCATCCCAATACATGCAGTCAGATTTCCTTTTTCATTTACAGTATCGTAGGTACATTTG
>DCIJ01000061.1:5602-5744 GCA_002315945.1 Lachnospiraceae bacterium UBA1729
TAATGTCCAAAAAAGATTTTCTGCCAGTAAATGTACTTTTTATTTTCTGTCGTATGTTAAATTTTTTCAGAAGAATACAGGAGGAATCTCCCACATGAATAATCAGATACTCATTTCTATAGGTCATCAGTGCAGTGAGTGT
>DCIJ01000061.1:5804-6727 GCA_002315945.1 Lachnospiraceae bacterium UBA1729
ATATTGTCCAACTCGTGTTGCAGGCTCAGTTGAAGCATTTCAAAGGGTTCTCTATCTAACATGAGAGATTTGCATTCATCGTAGTACCAAGCCGATAATCGGTTTAGGACATAACCGCTGGTCTCTTCACCCATGTCCAGGCTTCCTATCCCATCTGCAACTCCCACAAAGATTTCTTCACGGCCACGAATGCGAATATGATTCACCATCAGGGAATCCTGATTGGGACCGCTCCGCAATCCTGGGGTTCTATAATTTGCTATTGTAAAATGCAAAATGTTCTTCCTTTCTATCCATATTTTTCTTGACATCAATAAATTCACGCCGTATTATTTTTTGCAAGAAATGGGTTTTTTACTGGGTAGGGTTTCGGCCTGACAAGACTTGCTCGTTTCTTTTTTTAATTCCTCATAATATGCCTTGTACCTATACGCAGTTCTCCTGCTGATCTCTCCTTCGGCAACAATTTCCACAAGAGTCATCCCACCCTCATACTTAATCGCGAAATCGTTATATGCTTGCATCCAGGCATCATTATGCTTCTTTCGGCCACCTAAATTGCGGCTTTGTAAAATAGCCAATTCTTCCTTCAACTGAGCATTTTCTAATTCTAATTCATTAATTCGTATTAACGCTTCTTCCAGGGTTGATATTGAAGTTGCCATTAGTTACCTCCTCGATATAAAAAGTGCCACAAATCATATTGGCACAATTGTACTACGCGCTCGTTGTTGTGTCAATATGGTTTGTGGCACTTCAGCCTTAGAATTTTAATTTAAAAATATGATTTTAGTTTTCTACAATCATTACTGAACATTAAGAATATACTGTAAACCATCCTCACGGGTCACAATAAAACTATTTTAATATCCCTTGATAAATATGCACCTTTACCCTCAAATATCTTATCTGAAACCTCATTA
>DCIJ01000061.1:6737-7966 GCA_002315945.1 Lachnospiraceae bacterium UBA1729
AGTCAGAGTTAACAAGATACATCCACAAATCCACAGGTAGTGGTGCCAGCAGGATTATCAAAATAACTTGGGTTTTGTCCTGATTGTTTCCCCTTCATTAATTAATGCTTACCTCTTTTTGAAGCTTTTTGAGCCCTTTTCAAGTTCTTTTCCCACACTCTTTCATACACTTCATCGCCACGTCTGTCAGGAACATCATAAACTGTTTTAATGAACTGACAAATAAGCTGACTACATTTGTAACTTCCCCGATTATTCAAATGTTCGTCATCATTCATATCCGTTTGAAAATCCACCACATTGGGATAGTTTATCAAATTGATATATTCAACCCCCTTCTCCTGCGCTACCTGTGAAAGAGCATTTAATCTTCCCTGGGTTTCCTCATCTGCAACAAAGGGTAATGTGAGCAACAGAATCTCTATATCTCTATTTTTGCATTCGTCAATTATTTTTTCCACATACCTTGTATCAGAATCTGCGATCTGGTACTCTGGGCCCATCACAACGGGGGATTCTTCCTCACTGATATCCGGACGCATAGTGGCCCCCATATGATAATCAACCTGTGGAATAAAATCCTTTTCCTCCAGCTCTTTCCATCTCTCATGAAAACGTATTATTGGAAAAAATAACTCCTTACGTATTTCTGATCTCTTATCAAAATCCCATATACACTTAATTTTTTCAAAAGACATTGGGTATGTGTCAAAGGCATAGTGAAACACACCTACTTCCTCATTAAAATCCGGTTCTTCCCACCAGCCTTCTGTCTCCAGAATCACTAATTTGGGATTACAGTATTCCAACGACATCCTTAATGAATACAGATTCCGCTTCATACTATTTCCATCTGTCGAGGAATTATATGCCGAAATACCTTCTAACTTCCACATATCAATTGGATTCAATACGCCACCATGGGAGCTTCCTAGTATTAGGACATCATAATTTTGTTTACGATCACGTAATGCAATATTCTTCCCCGGAAGATCTTTGTAGCAAAAGATATCATTTACCGCAAGCGATAGCCATATCGTTAATATTACGAGAAAGCTAATACCTATTATATATTTTGCTGCATACCACTTTTTTCTCATTTAAAATTGATACCTCTGACCAACTTAACATTTTTACCTACTTCGCTCTGCAACAGCATTATGATTACAAGTCCACATGCAAACAGAGTGAAAAGTAGTCTGATATTCAAACTCATTCTGCATATCCTC
>DCIJ01000061.1:8042-10350 GCA_002315945.1 Lachnospiraceae bacterium UBA1729
GGGACATCATAATATGTATAGTCGGCGTTATGTCCAGTGAAAGTCTTTCCCTCATCATCAAACAAAAAAAGTTTATATATCTTATTTGTATCATATGGCCGCATGTTCATGAGGAGATCCCCATAGTCATACATGTAAACCACGGGAGAATCAATAGTAGCAACCGTTTGCTTAATCATCTCCATTTCCTGAACATCTTCTTCTGTTTTATTATAGTAATAGTGAGAAAAAAGTGTTACAGCTATACAAACCAATGTACAACCATATACAATAAAATTTTTCACCAGTAAGTCATCAGATATTCCGTCAACAAAAATCACTGCAAGAATAAGCAATGCAAAAAACGCTTGAATCAGATATCTGGTTTCAAAGAACTTACCTGCATACCTAGTATATACTACTGTGTACATTAGGATATGATAGACAACAAACACCACAAAGAATCCATAATTTGGCGCATGAAATTTTATTTTAGTGGTCGAAATTACTCTCTTGATTGACAAAACGGCCAGTATTAATACTCCTACAGCCAATGCAAAATTTGCTAAATATGCTACCCCATCCATGGACAGCGCCGAAACATATGTCAATATTGGTAGTGCATAGAACAATTCAAGATATCCTGTAAGCATCCCACCCACCAGGCTCCAAAAATCAGCTAATCCTGTCAATTCCATATTGTCTGCAAAACCCTTGTAATGGAGTATGTTAGTTGCAAACAATTTTCCAGTAAAAGTAATAATCACAAATATGTATGTAACTATTGATTCCCTAGAGATAAAAGTATTAACTCTATTTTCGACCACTGCTTTTACTAGAATCCAAGCAATGGCAGGGCCCAATACAGTTACGAGCATAAAATATCCTGAAGATATGGAAGAAAGGAAAAATAAGACTGCTAATCCGGTAGTAAGACATACTGAAATAAATGAAAGCTTCTCCTTAGATACTTTTATTATTAACAAAAAAAATACAAGGGTCATGAGCAACTTCATGTTATATGGAGCGGAATTGACCCAAATCATTGAAAAGTAATTTCCCTCATTATAATTCCCAAAATTCACTCCTAAAAATGGGCATAGAGAAATAATAAGAGCAACATGGCATAATCTAGATGATACTCCTAGTTCCTTTAACAAGAACCACAAGCAGAGCAAAATGAGTATTCCAATAATAACATTTGACAATCCATACGCTGCAAAAACATTATTAACAAGTCCCATCATCACAGCAGCTATTGGACCAGAGGTATCCCAAAATAAAGATGATGAATCCGCCCAATTTTGAACAAAAAGAGTTCCCTGTTTATGCATCTCAGTAGCTTTTAAGAAGTGTCCTGATGCATCATACCCTAGATGGTAAGGCAGACGAAATACGTTTTCATATATAATAAATAGAATTTGAATTCCAATAATAATTGTAATTAATACTGTTATCTTTTTTGTTTTCATTTTTTCAAAATGTATTTTAAATATTATAGCCTCAATGTGCTCCACTAAACTCATTATCTATATTTTTGTCAATAAACTTTTTAAAATTTACAACCAGGATTAGCAAAACAACATATACTAACATTCTTAATAAGAACAGAAATGAAATGTCCACATTTTTCAATTTTTCACTTAACTTCAAAAAGATACCTAAACAACTATCAATTTGATGGATATACAATAGCGGTAAAGTATGTCTTCCTAACCAGACTACCCTTCGGAACGCAAAATAGTTCACTATGCTTTTGCACAACCGCATGAATAGTATTGATCCGAGAATAGAATTCATCACAATTACAGCATCATATTCCCTATGGTTAATGTCCAACATAAATGGATATTTTAATCCCACACATAGCCAAATAAGAAATAATACTATAAACCCTCCCCAAAATAATGGTCCGTTCTCATCAAAGAGCTTCAGACGTTTTAATAAATTCCCTACTTCTAAATAGAACACGCAGATAAAAAGATTATCAAAGTTATGTGGCAATATTATTTTTCCTAGGAAAAATAAGCTTACTATACACAACAAGCAAATGGTTCCAACACAGAACAAACGTCCTTTTGATGAAATCAATCTATATATCCATTTAGCCCAAAACAGTGCTATTACGAACCATAGATATCCGACCAGTTTATAATTACAATTCAGCGAATAATCATTCCCCCAGGCAAAAGATTTTATCAATAGTATCAGCTGTTCGAAGGGGTCTTTTCCTAAAAATTTTATCCTTACTACAGTTTCAAAACATATAATTACAAATATCGGAATGTAGCACTTTAATGCCTCTTTTTTAAACTTTGCACTCCATGTA
>DCIJ01000088.1 GCA_002315945.1 Lachnospiraceae bacterium UBA1729
GGACGTGGAGCCAAGGAAGCCAGTCGTACTCTTAACAGAGCGACTGATTCAATGAGACAGCCTGGTTCAACCTTCAAGGTTGTATCTACCTTTGCACCAGCTCTGGACAGTGCCGGATATACTCTGGCTAATGTTCAGGTGGATGAGCCCTATAACTACTCTAATGGACGACCGGTTTCTAACTGGTATTCAACTGGCTACAGGGGAATCTGTTCAATTAGAGATGCCATAAGGGATTCACTTAATATTATTACAGTCAAAACATTGACTGATATTACTCCTCAGCTGGGATACGATTACCTGATTAATTTTGGATTTACAACTCTTGTTGACAGACTTGAGAGAAATGGACAGATATTCTCTGACGTTCAGCAGTCTCTTGCACTGGGTGGTATTACCTATGGTGTTACCAATGAAGAGTTGAATAATGCATATGCAACAATAGCAAATGGTGGAACCTATCATAAGCCAACACTCTATACCAAGATTGTTGACCATGATGGTAATGTAATTATAGATAATACAGAGCCTGAGAATCACAGAGTATTAAAGGAGACTACAGCTTATCTGCTTACAGATGCCATGGTGGATGTTGTTACCAGTGGTACTGGTCATGCGGTAACGTTTCCTAATATGGCAATTGCTGGCAAGACGGGTACAACCTCTGACTATAATGACGTATGGTTTTCAGGTTATACTCCATACTATACAGCAACCTGCTGGACAGGATATGATAACAATACCAAGCTGGCAGGAGAAGGCAAGAACTTGGCTAAGAAGCTGTGGAGAGCAGCCATGTCAAGGATTCATGAGGATCTGGAGAATAAAAACTTTGAACGTCCTGCAGGCATTGTTTCTGCTACAGTATGTTCCCAGTCTGGTAAGAGACCCATTGCAGGATTGTGTGATGGATGCCTGAAGACTGAGATATTTGATCAGGATGTAATGCCTAGTGCTACATGTGATGTTCATTACAGTGGAATGATTTGTGCATACACAGGATTGGCAGCCAGCGACGAGTGTCCATTTAAGACTCCTGGAGTAATGACTCTCAAGCCTGGTGGTGGATCTAATATTCAGAACAGCAGCGAAGGTGATCTGGCAAATGATCCTCTTCAGGTTGGCGGCGGCGATACTTCTGTGGGAGGCAATGTGGAGAGATGTCCTCATAACGCAGAGTTCATGTCTCAGCCCAATGCAGAAGCCGTAGTGGCTCAGATGACCCTTGAATTGCAGATGCAGGCTCTTCTGGCGCAACAGCAGGCTCAGGCAGACGCAGCAGCGGCGGCAGCGGCAGCAGAAGCCCAGGCCCAGCCGGCGGAGTAAGCGGTTATTTTTCAATAGTAATATTATTACGGACCGACCAAATGGCCGGTCCATTTTTCTATAATTTACCAGGAGGGCACTTGCGAAGCATGTGGCGTTATAGTCATTTATAAATAAGGCCGTTTGCTAGATGTGTGGTGTTTTGGTTACAGGAGAAATAAATGTATCTGGTTATAGGAGGAAGCTATCAGGGCAAATATCAATATGCAGTTGATTTACTGGAAACTCAACTGGGACGAAAGGCCACTGATGCTGAAAAGGAACAAAATATTGTGAGAAATCTTCATGACAGGGTTTTTGACAGCCTCAATCAGTTGGCTTGTAATATTGAATTTGATACAATGTCCTTCAGTGATGAATTTGACAGGGAACTGGATAAGATTGAAGCAGCCATACTGGAAGTATGTGAAGAAAAAATAGTAACCTGTAATGAGGTTGGTATGGGAATTGTACCCATGGACAGACAGGAACGGATATACAGAGAACTGGTGGGCAGAATACTCAGAAAAATAGCCGCAAAATCCGAGGGAGTATTTCGGATGATGGCGGGAATTCCGGTTAAGATAAAATGAGAATAGTATCAATGCTGATAGGTTTTCTGCTGGACGCGATTCTGGGGGATCCGCAGAATGCACCCCATCCGGTCAGGGCAATAGGAAGCCTTATTAATAAACTTGATAATAGTCTGAATGTTGCTACTGATTCAAAAGTGGTTAATAGACTAAAGGGGATTTTTACTCTTGTAGTGGTATGGTTATGCACTGTTGTGGCTGTGGTGGTTGTAAGAAATCTTCCTGGACTTGTTTTGGCAGTTTTACATAGACAGGGACTTGTTTCTAACGCCAGTATGATAGGTGCAGTGCTGTTAACTGTAATTGACGGGGTGCTGTTTTACTATGGAATAGCCGCCAAAGACCTGCGTGTTGAAGCTATGGCAGTTGGGAAGGCCCTTGAGAATGCTGCTGAGAATGCTGCTGAGAATGCTACTGAGGATGCCATTGAGAATGCAACTAAAGAAGGAAACTGTGACCTGTCACTGGCCAGAAAAAAACTATCCTACATAGTAGGACGGGATACAGACAGTCTGGATAAGGATGCAATAATCAGAGCCTGCGTGGAGACCGTGGCAGAGAATACCGGGGACGGGGTTGTGGGTCCGATTTTTTTCTATGCACTGTTTGGTCCTGTTGGCTTATGGATATATAAAGCCACCAGCACAATGGATTCCATGATAGGCTATAGGAATGAAAAATATGGATATTTTGGAACCGCTGGTGCAAGAATGGATGACCTGTTCAATCTGATTCCTGCCAGACTGACTTCGTGGCTGTTTCTTCTGGTAGCTGCGGCCTGTAAAAAACCCTTATCAGAAACGGTTCCTGTATATAATAAATATAAGAAAATGTCACCAAGTCCCAACTCGGGGCACCCGGAGGCGGCCATGGCGGCGGTACTGGGTGTGAAGCTTTTAGGTCCCTGTTCCTATAAGGGGGTATTACATGATAAGCCCTTTATTGGTGAGGATAGGGAAAAAATAGAGATAGGGCATATTGCGCTAAGCTGCCGCTATATGTATTGTGCAGCTGTAATTACGCTGATGTTGGGAATAGTGGCTAACATTTTATTTTTGCACTGCAGGATTCTTGTAAATATAAGCCTTTAAAATTGGGCCCAAAATTATAATTGGAGGATTAGATATGATGGATATGGGAATGATGATGAAAGCGGTTGGAGCCTGGAATACCTTTAAGGAAAACCATCCGAAATTTCCTGCTTTTTTGCAGGCAGTCAGTACTAAGGGAATAAAGCCTGACAGTATTATTGAAATTACAATTACCGATCCGGATGGGGAGGTTATTCAGACAAATGTCAGAATAAAAGAAAGTGATATGGAGCTTTTCAGAAGCCTTTCAAAGTGATAAAATAACTCTAACTAATTAATGCAATGAGTATTTTTTATTTTTACAATAAACCACAGGAGAATAGTATGTCAGAAATTATTAAAGTTGAAGCAGATGGCAGCATCAGTTTTGGGGATTACACTTTATCAGAGAAGACTAAGAAAGAAGATTTTCCGGTAGAAGGAGATCTCTACAAGGTTAAGACCTATAAGGAGCTTACCAAGCTTGAAAAGAACGGGGCATTTGGCTATGAATCAGTGCCGGGTACAACTGTTAAGGAATACAAGGAAAGCGCTGACGGAGTATCCTTCAAGGTGCTTGGAGCAGATGATGCACAGCTTACCATTGGACTTGCAGAGGATACAGAGTATTCAGTAAGTGTTGACGGCGTGAAGATTGGCAAGATGATGACCAACATGGGTGGCAAGCTTGTAGTAAGTGTTGAGTTGTCTGAAGGTAAGGAGATGCAGGTTGAAATCAGCAAGTAAAACTGCTTTTTTCTGTAGCCAGTGTGGATATGAAACTTCCAAATGGATGGGCCAGTGTCCGGGGTGTAAATCCTGGAATACTCTTGTTGAAGAGAGGGTAGTGACTGGATTGTCCAAGAGTTCGAATAGGGGCTCCCTTCGGGGAGCTCTTGTTGCAGGCGAACATACTAAACCGCTGGCTCTAAAAGAGATAGATTTAGTAAAACAGGAGAGATGTCTGACAGGAATCAGGGAGTTGGATAGGGTCCTTGGTGGAGGAATTGTGGCCGGAAGTCTGACTCTGGTGGGAGGTGATCCGGGCATAGGAAAATCCACACTATTGTTGCAGGTGTGCAGGAATCTTTCCCTGGTTAATAAAAATGTATTATATATTTCCGGAGAGGAAAGTCTTGCACAGATAAAGCTTAGAGCAGTCAGAATAGGAGAATTTTCTGATACACTGAGACTTTTATGTGAGACCAATCTGGCAATGGTGGAAGCTGCCATTGAGAATGAGAAGCCGGAGATGGTAGTAATTGACTCGATACAGACCATGTTCATGGATGAGGTTGCCTCGGCTCCGGGATCAGTCTCTCAGGTCAGAGAGGCTACGGGAGTCCTGTTAAGGCTTGCCAAGGGACTGGGTATACCTATTTTTATAGTGGGCCATGTGACCAAGGAAGGTACTGTGGCTGGTCCAAGAGTGTTGGAGCATATGGTGGATACAGTGCTTTACTTCGAGGGTGACAGGCACGCTTCCTACAGAGTCCTGAGAGGTGTAAAAAACCGTTTTGGATCAACCAATGAAATCGGTGTATTTGAGATGGTTGAGTCAGGACTTAGAGAAGTGGAAAATCCCTCAGAGTATATGCTGTCAGGTCGCCCTGTTGGAGCAAGTGGTTCGGTGGTGGTCTGTTCCATGGAGGGGACCCGTCCCATACTGGTGGAGGTGCAGGCTCTGGTGTCTCAAAGCAACCTGGGAATTCCCAGACGGCAGGCAGCAGGATGTGATGCCAACAGAGTTAACCTGTTGATTGCAGTGCTGGAAAAAAGACTTAATGTACCACTTGGTGGGTGTGATGCCTATATAAATATGGCTGGTGGAATCAAGATGAACGAGCCTGCCATGGATCTGGGTATAGTGGTGGCACTTATTTCCAGCTTCAAGAACAAAGCCATTGATGAGAAGACCATATGCTTCGGTGAAGTGGGTCTGTCAGGAGAAGTAAGAAGTGTAAGCCAGCCCATAGCCAGAATTAATGAGGCAAGCAAGCTGGGCTTTACCAGGTGCATTATGCCTGAAGCCAATCTGGCTCAGATTATGAAGGAATCCGCTGTTCCAAAAGGAATTAAGCTAATAGGAGTTAATTCGGTGGTAGAGGCTATTAAAGCGATTTAAGCATATTTTAAAGGCTACAGCTTAATGCTGTAGCCTTTTTAAGTAATTACTATAAGAACACGTGCGAAGCATGTGGCGTTGTGGTTTCACAACCAAGTGTTTAGTGTTTGAATAGGTTGATAATAAGCTTGAGGCCGTATTTTACATACTGTACAAATACTCCAGGCTGGGTAACACATTCAGACATCTTTTTCAGAATATAGCTGGGGCGCAGATAGAAGCTTAACAGTATATTCTTACGAAGCTTCATAACTTCATCCAGAGTCAGATGCATGGTTCCAACGGTGCTGGAATGGAAGAAATCACTTCCCAACACGCTCTTCTCAAGAAGATTGTTGTCCCGGCAGGTCTCATACATGGGAGTGCCATAGAAGGGCAGTGCAATGGTTACTTCGATAAAGTCAGGGTTGGTTTCCATTACCAGCTTCTTTGTCTGGAGAATGTGTTCACGAGTCTCCCAGGGGAAACCAATTACAAAATATCCCCAGAAGGGAAGACCAATCTCGTGACACCATTTTGCAGCCTGTTTATTTTCAGCTACAGTGGTTCCTTTTTTCATGGTTTTAAGCATTTCATCAGAACCTGATTCAAAACCAAAGGCTACCAGGAAACAGCCGGCTTTTTTCATAAGCTCCAGAGTCTCTTTTTTCAAGGGACGAACTCTTGAGTTGGCTGTGAACTGTATCTTGCCATGGAGAGGAGATGCAATGATTAACTCACACATCTTCTTAACCCATTCAGGGTCAATGGTAAAGGTATCAGCCTTGAAGAAGAAGTTTCTGATGTGGTGAACCTCATAGCACTCGGTCATCTCGGCCAGAACATTCTCAGGTGATCTGAAACGGACACATTTGCCACTGATTTCAGGGGTCAGACAGAATACACAGGCACTGGGGCAGCCGCGTGCGGTCTGGATTGTTGCCATGGCTTCCTTGGTATCAGGGCGGATATATAATCCGTTGTTCATAAGGGCTCTGGCAGGGAAGGGCTGGTTATCAAGATCCTCATCCCATACATGGAAACGGGTGGGAACCAGCCTGTTATTTTCATCCTTATATAAAATGTTATTGATATCGGCCGGATTGCCAATACCCTTAAATACATAGTCTGCAATCTTGCCGATGCAGAAGTCGATCTCGCCACCAATGAGATAATCTGCATGGGCCAGATCAATCATGTCAAGCATGGCCTGCTCAGGATCATAGAAGAGAGCACCCTTTAGTACTACTACAGGATGATATTTTTCCCACAAATCATTGATAAGCTTCATATCATCAAAAATGGTAGTATTTGTAATGCTCATCATGAGCATATCAGGGTGGAAGCTGTCCATATCTCTAATCAGATCTTCATAGGTCTTGCCTTCGGTCTGATAATCCATGAGCTTTACTTCGTAGCCCTTATTTAACAGGATTGCGGCAGCATATCCCAGGTCGTTGCAGGCACGCATTGCCTGAGCTGAACCATCGTCAATATTTTGCTGGCACCTGTCTTCACCACGCTGGAATAATGCTCCGGGGGGATAAAACAGCAGTACTTTCTTAGTGTCATTCATTAGTGTTCTCCTTCTTTTGCACAGTAACTATTGTTTACAGTGCAACCTCTTTACAACTCAAATAAAACATTACAACTTATATCAAACATTACAACTCATATAAATATACATTATAGGGAACAGAACTGTCTGAATACTGGTTAAACCTGCTAAAGGGATAGTCATTTGTCAGTTCAAATCTGGAAAAGATATATCGGCAGCCAAGTCCCTTCAGAGCCTCGAAATCAATATTCAATTCATCGGCCTCTCCAATGGCATCCCTTGCACCAAAATCGTAGGTGTTTCTGCCATCATTACTGAACAGATAAGCTCTGTACCCAAAATTATCATAATAGTATTTCCAACCCTCCTGATTTTCCAGGGTTGGAGCAATAGCCTGTCTAAAGGCTTTTTTATAATCCAGTGAATAGTATCCGCAGTATCCGTCCACTGTAGATATCTGATTGTATTGCAGGGTGGCAGGATGGAAGCCGTAGGCTACGGCGTAGTCCTTGCTACTATAATCAATATCCGCCTTTATCTTATTAAATATGTCCCCACCGTAAAATTCATTAAAGCTCAATGAATTGGGGGTTCCACCCTTCATCTGTCTGTAGTAATAGCAATAGGATGAATTATACAGGTCATTATACTGTGTCTGGGTCTTTAATACAAAAGCTATTGCCAACAGCCCCAGAACAATGGGGACTAGTTTAAGAATATTTAAGTGCCCTAAAAAAGTGACTCGTATTCTGTTGCCCATCTTTTCACACAGCAGGAATAAATCCTTCAGTACAAAGAAAAATGCCAGATACCAGGCAAAGGCATTGAAGAAAATTGTTCTTCCGTAGGAGAAGCCCTTTAAAGGGGGAAGCAGCGCTTCAAACAGGTTTCTTAAAGGTTCCCAGTAATACAGTGCATAGACCAACGCGTTAAAAATAATAAAGTAAATGGTTAACATAAATGGATTTAAGAGAAAATACAAAGGCTTCTTTTTCTTAAGGCATATGAACAATAGCCAAAGCATATACAGGCAAATACAGGGCAGTACCAGCCTCTTGTGAATGGTTTCCGCATGGGCCACTCCGTTTAGTAATCCTGCCTTAAAGGTCTCCCAAATCTGGGGCCCATCAAAGCAGGCAACAACCATTTCTGAGCGAATGGTAGGGACCTTGGAAAAAAGCATCAGATAAAAGAGCCTGTGCTCAAATACCAGGTAACCCATTAACAGGCTAAACAGAGCTCCTATCATGGAAAATGGAAGCTTTTTATCCTTAATGGTTAAGAGTAGAATTGCCACTGCCACATATCCCAGGATGAATATTCCAAAAAATGAAAAATACGAAAGAAAGGGATAGGCAAACAGACCTAGATAAATCAAGCCGTTTTTTGGCTGCCTGTAAGCTTTTATTACTAGTGCCAAAAGCAGGGGCAGGGATACGAAACAAAAACTGTAGGCAGGGTATAATGGCAGCATGCCAAAGGCCAGAGCGCACAGGTATACACTTTTTTCGTGCTGGGCATAATCTTCCTTGAAATAAACCTTTGCCAGTATCACGGAAGAAACCAGTGCTATTATAGGTTTCAGTATGAGGCCTGCAATATAGGCATATTCAACAGGCAGGAAAAAGTATAACAGATTATAGGCTGACAGCTCTGATGGAAAGTAATTCCGCTCCAGACCGCCTAATATGGGCAGTATCCTGTTGCCGCCGAAAAAAGCATGGTTGTCCTTTAGAACCTTGAGCTGGGCAATGAATAAATCCAGATTATCGCATATTCCTGTATATAGATTTTTTCCAACAATAATAAAAATCAGAGCCTGTCCGGTTATGATGGCAAAAGCTAACAGCTTGTGCCAGTTGTCTGATAAAAATTTTTCAGTCTTAGTCATTTTTTTAATATGCTGCTGCAATAAAAGCATTGTAGCAGGCTTTTACAGATGATTTTGCAGTAGGTACTGCAGCTGGGTTGTAGGGTAAAACAGAGCCGTTAGGCATTACAAAACCTGCAGGTCCCAGCATGTGAGGCAGGGCAGCAGTAGCAAATATCATGTCATTGTAATAGCTTACGGCAGGTACATAGGTGGAAGGGTCGTAGGCACTGACAAAATTAACCAGCTTGGTGGCCACATATCTGTAGCCAGCATCATTCAGATGGCATCCATCGGCAACAGAGCTGCCGTATTTAAGAAGAGCCTCCTTGTCATCACACAGATTAAAGTTTGGATCAGAATACATATCAAGAACAGGTATGTTGTGTGCCTGACAGCGATCCAGCATGGCTTTTCTGTAATGGTTCAGGGTTCCGGTACCAAAGTTTGAATAGGTTGTTCTGTTGGGACCAGAGGTCATGGTAGCGCCCTTGCTCTGCTGATGAGGTACTACAAATACTATGGTTGAATTGGGAAAGGCACCCTTTACATAGTTGAACATTGTATTCATGGCACCGTAAAAAGTATTAGGTGATGAATCGGTGGGTTTTCCGATAGGACAGTCACCATACCAGAAGTCATTGGTTCCGCCAGAGATAACTACCAAATCAGCGGATTTATCCATACCGTACATTCTGTCCACAAAGGAGCCGGGATTTGAAATGTCGGATACAATATCAGTGATTCTTGAACAGCTGGTTCCGTAGTTGTTAACAGGAATTCCCATCAGCTGACTAATCTGGGCGGTTACAGTGTGAGCACTGTCAGAGGCCCCAACACCATACACGATGGAATCTCCCAGCACATTAACCTTGTGATAACGGCCGAAGGCTACGTTGGCAGCGGGAATACTTGCCAGGGCAGCCTGTTTTGTGTTTTCCTGCACAGCAGTGGTGTTGGTCCCAGTGGCAATAGCCTGACTGTTGTTGCCTAAGCTGGAATTAAAAGCCTTGGCACGCATTTCTACAGCTGCATCCCATTCCTTTGGATTAATCTTGGCCATCTGCTCAGGGCTAAGAAGTGCACGCTGCTCCGGTGAAAATGCCAACAACTCAGTTGCAGTAAGTTTAGACATCTGCTTCAGAGTAATATTGGCTATGGCATCTGCATCCATCTGCTCTATCTGGGAAGCAGTAAGTTTCGAAGCTGCCTTTTTAGTAGACTTTGTGGCAGCCTGACAGTCAATTGAACTGATGAAAATCATATGAGCAAAGGCCAGAATAAGACCCGCCAATAGGATTTTGTTTACACGATATCTCATATTTTTACACATCCTTTAAAAAAATCTTGAAAAAGTTCGGTTTCATATTATATATAGGGGAGTAATAAAATGCAAGAAAATAGGTGTATTTCCTGCTTTAGAGGATTTGAAGCACTTTACAATTCTTTTACAATTCATTAGGTCACTTCGTACCTGAAACTGCTTGAAAATGGCAGACCAATATGGTATAGTGTTTTGCGTGTGTGTCCGCATTTTTCCGGCACACTGAAAATATGTGATAACACAGGGGAATATCCCCTTTTAAGGAGGAAACATTACAATGAGCGTTAAAGTTGAAAAATTAGAGCACAATATGGCAAAACTTACCATCGAAGTAGATGCAAAAGAATTTGACCAGTATGTAGATAAGGCATATAACCGTGCAAAGAAAAACATTAACATCCCTGGCTTCCGTAAAGGGAAAGCTAACAGAGCTGTTATTGAAAAAATGTATGGAAAGGGTGTATTCCTTGAGGATGCTGCAAACCTGTGCATTCCTGAAGTATATGAGAAGGCTTATGAAGAGTCTGAAGTAGAAATCTGTTCAGCACCTGAAGTAGATGTTACACAGCTTGAAGCTGGCAAGTCACTTATCTTCACAGCAACTGTAGCAATCAAGCCAGAAGTTAAGCTTGGCAAGTACAAGGGAGTATCAGTACCTAAGGCTGACCTTGATGTTACTGATGAGGAAGTTGTTGAAGAAATCAAGAAGGAGCAGGATTCAAATGCTCGTATGGTAGCAGTTGAAGACCGTGCAGTTCAGGATGGCGACGTAACTACTATTGATTTCGAAGGATTTGTTGACGGAGTTGCTTTTGAAGGTGGTAAGGGAGAAAATTATCCTCTTACAATCGGTTCAGGAGCTTTCATTCCTGGATTTGAAGAGCAGCTTGTTGGAGCTGAGCTTGAGAAGGAAGTTGAAGTTAATGTTACATTCCCTGAGAATTATCAGGCAGATGAGCTTGCTGGAAAGGCTGCAACCTTCAAGGTAACAGTACATGAAATCAAGACAAAAGAGCTTCCTGAATTAGATGATGAGTTCGCAGCAGAGGTTTCTGATTTTGATACACTTGCTGAGTACAAGGAAGATGTTAAGAAGAAACTTGTTGAGAGAAAAGAAAGCGCTGCTAAGAGAGCAAAAGAAGAAGCAGCTGTTGACGCTGTAATCGCTGATGCGGATATGGATATTCCTGAGGCAATGA
>DCIJ01000069.1 GCA_002315945.1 Lachnospiraceae bacterium UBA1729
CACTCAGTATTTGATGCTCTTTTATCAGAAATATCTTCGCTTTCTTTTCTGAGTGCTTCTTTTTTCCTGTATTTTTCTTTCTTTTGTTTTTCAATGTATTCTTCTATCCTTTCAATCGGAAAATTTCCTTCTCTACAAAGTTCATAAAATAAATAAGCCAGCTCAGTTGCTTTTTCATCCTCATGGTCAACCTTCTCAATCAGAAATTCTCCCAAACGAATAATATCACTTTTAGTTTTACATTCTGAAAAATCAAAAATGAATTGTATTCGCTTTGTCTCCAATTCGAAATACACAAATTCCGGACTTAATACCAGCTGTAATCCATCCATCAGATATTTTTCCATATCATTAACCACCTGGATTAGCTGCTCCATAATGTTTTCCAAATCCGCATATTGTATTTTCTTTGCTGCATATACACTTGTTAAATCATGTCCGCCTGTAATGTCATACTCGATATTACTGCATCCATCTGCACAAACTATGGCACATTTTACCAGTTCCTTAATATATCCCTTTATGGCAATCTGCCCTGCAAAACTATTTAGAACCGCTTCATTTACTGTGTGAATAATCAAATATGTACTTTTCAATTGTCTTTCATACTGAATTGTTCCTGTCATTCCCTTCTCCTACTGTGATTACTATGATGAACTAACATGGGAAATGGAGTTCTTAATATTTCTGACAAATAGTACTGGTTCATAACAATCTGCTATCTGTCTGACATTTAGTTCCCAGTTACTCTGATATATCCATGCAGCCAATGTATTCATCTGAATCTTTCCATTTACCTGAACGTCCCGCCCTATTGACATGGAAACATCTTCTTTGCAGGCAACAACTCGTGATTTAATTGATTCCAGATATTTTCCCTGAGACTTTACACTTTTTTCTCCCTCTTCCAAAGTTCGTTCTGCAATTAAAGCTGTCACGTAACATCCCTGTATTAGCGTCAAATTATCATATAGAAAAACAGCCAGATAGCACAGATTACAGATTAAGAAGATGACAAAGGGCATAATAAGTGACATTTCTAAAGTCAGATATCCTTTTTCTCGAAATTTCATAGACAGCTAACCACCTCTTCTAATACATAGGCAAGTAAAATAAAAGGGACAAAGGGCAATTGCGTTTTTACTGATATTTTTTTCATTAGTACCAATATCACACTCATTGCCCCAGTAATAAATAAAGCGACAAGAAATATTCCCATGGAACTCTTTCCAACCCAGGAGCTTATTGCAAGAAATACTGCCCCATCCCCCAGCCCAACACCTCCTCCAGTAATTTTATTCAGTATACAGATTAGTACTGCTATTAATACTCCATACACTATTTCCAATACTGAATTTTTTTGGACTATCCATAAAATAATTCCCCCAAAAAACATACCTATACAGGGAGCAATATATATATTTCTACTTTTGACATCCTCTACAGACATGAAGAATAAAAAAACAGTTACAATGCATTTTATCCACATCGACTGCATGGTCCCAATCCTCCTGCTTCAGACAACGGTATCCTTCTTACGTCTCTCTTTATTCCACTACAAAAAACAGAAGAATGATATCTGTTCCCATGATTTGTAATATATATATTTCCTTCACAGGTCTTTCCACAAACCTCACAGGGATAGTACTTTTCTCCCCATTTGTTTCTTTTCGCATTTACCTGAGAAATATTAACTGGACTTATGGATGGATTAAGATAACTGCATGTAGCATCTTTGTGATATACAACGCCTTCTTTTGCAACATATACCATCTCTTCTGCAGCCATATCCTTTTTCTGAGATATAAAATTATTAATGTCATATCCCGTCCAGGCCTTCATACAGCATCTGTTACACAATTTCATATCAGGAAAGCCCAACAGCTTAATTATGGGAGAAACAGAATAGCTCAGAGTAACATCTATTACATCCTCACCATTATTTTCTAATATATTGAAGGCCTGCTTTATTCCGTCAGCACCTCCAACTATTAATGATCTGTCTAAATAAGCTGTTCCGGCTCTTCTTTTTACCTGATTGCATATTCCTATTGAAGAAATTGCTGCACTGCTATCTGCAATTTCATATGCACCAGCTGCCTTGGTCGAACAATGTAATGCATATGATCGAACTGCTGCCTGCGATACTTCCTGGTGTAAGGCTGCCTCTACAGAACTATGAATAGAGAAAATGCTTAGTACAGAAATATAGTTGATACAAAAAAATAGAAATAGAGGTAATACCATCGAACACTCTGCTGTTATTCCTCCGAAAGAAGCCCGATAAGGTGCTGTTTTTCCAGGCACCTTTTTACCGAATATTACTACAGAATGAGGTAGAGACATGATGATTTGGGAGAATAATTCTATTCGACCGGTAATCATTATGAAGACCCAATTCTTTAGGGGAATTTGAACTGATGCCTTATACTTTGTAAGATTTTGGTTACCTAAAGAAAATGTGCTTAGATAAAACAACACCCAATCCGACTCCTTTCACTATTATTTTTGATATCCTACTGTTTTTGTAATATTTACTGTTCCTCCATATCCTGATTTGGCATACATTTCTACCGTAAAATCATGTAAACACTGATTTAATCTGAAACTGCTTCTACCCTCTGCCTTTCTAACATCCATCTCGATTATGTCCATAAATCTTTGATTTCGATTTTCTTTAGAAGTCAATGCCAAAAAGCTTTTTAGATAGTCATCGTAACTCATTCCTCCACAGTCTTTGCCTGATCCAAAGGTCATTCCCAGTGCACCCTCAAGTCCTGTGCTCCAACTACTATCACTTTTTACTAGTGGAATGTGTTTTCCTGACAGAAGTCCTCTAATGTCGGCTATGCTCTCCGCATAACTCCAGGCCAATAATGCAAGCCATTTTAAGGGTTCTTCAAGGTTAGGATTCAGCATAAGTACAGAGATGGCCAATACAAGTGCTTCTACCTGTGCTTTTTTTGATCCACAGCCACATAGATAAGAAAAGTTGTAAAACTCACGAATTGCCAGAATCTTTTTTAGAACGGCCAATAGATTTTCGTCATCATATCCTGACCCATTAATTATGTATTCAATCTGATACTGTAAGACAGAATTTGGCTTTATTTTCGTATAGCGCCCACTTTTTTCCATAATGTAGTTCTGAAACATAATATCTTCAGCCAAATTTGGATCTTCAGGTCCCTGTATAAATCCATTTCTGTCTGTGTATCCCCTGCAGGAAATATAATCACTAGTATTAATATGTATTCCAGAGATGCCATTAACTTTCCCTGCAGTCATTCCAAGCAAAGAACCTTTGTTGTCTCTATAACTTTTTGCAGTCTGATGAGGTTTCTCAAAATGAATCTTTCTTCCTTTTGGATCCTTTAGTTTTTCTTCTTCCTTTCTAAGTGTCTCCTCATTCTTTGCCCAGGCTTCATTTACTTTTCCTTCATCAAAGCTGATTTTTTGAGCTGGTTCAAAATAGGAGCCGATTTCCTTTACATCTTCTATACCGTATTTACTGTATAAATAATTTAGTGCTTCTCGTTCAAGTACTGCTCCATCATTATCCGAAGCAGCACTTGCTTCTAATACAACAGCATCTACTGCGCTCATTTCTAAATGATCTCTCATAATTTTTGATTTGAGTGTAAAGGGTATTTTGAAATTAGAATCCATATAATCAACAATATGATTTTCCAGAAGAGTGTCCCCACTCTTATCAGTTCCATAAGAAGTATCTATAAATAGCAGATCATATTGTTCAAAGAGCTCTCTGCTATACTCTGCCAATGCAGATTGTGTAGCCATATCTGCAACACACTCTGTCTGAAACCTGATAGAATTGCTCCTTGCTGAATTAATCACAACAGTAAGCATTGATATTATTACCACTAGAACCAGTGATAGAAATACAGTCATTACCCCGGAGGATTTTACGAGTATATTGTTGCGCTTGATCTCATGATTGCAGAAAATACATTGTTTACCAAAGTTGTTAACTGTTCTTTGAAAATAATAACCAGAGATATCAGAACCACAATTATTAAAATAAGCTCTACTGTTCCTAAGCCATCCTCTTTTTGAAAAAAATCTCTAATACACGAATTTAGTTTTTTGATTAACATACCTTTCCCTCTCTTTATTTTTTATAATCCAAAAGATGTAAATGCTGGAATCATTATGACGGCCATAACCATAATCAACATTAGCATCATCGGAGCCAGGAGCTTTGTACCGGCCTGCTCCCCTCGAATTTTTGCCTTTGCTTTTCTTTCCCTCAATGCATCCTTTGTTTCCTCTTTTAATGCTTCTTTTAAACCAAAACTTCCACGCCTGCTACCCTGAATTATTAACGATGTTAATTTTGTTATCTGTGGAATATGACATCTTATCGCCAGATTTTTCAAAGCTTCTATTTCTGACACTCCCGATTCCATTTCACGACAGGTTAACACAATTTCTTTGTGTAATGGATTTGGTTTGCTTTCATCTAAATTCTCATATGTGTTTCCTAGTCGTTTGAACGAAGCCGATACCGTCATGCCAGCTCCCATATACATAGCTAACCTGGATATTACCTCAGGATATGTCATTTCCATCTCCATCCTGATTCTGTCTTCCTCTTTTTTTTCTTCTTCCTTTCGCCCTATTATCACAGCCAGAATTAATAAACTTCCTGCGAGGAATACCAATATCGATTTATTCTCATTGGATTCTCTCCATACCAGTTGTTTTCCTTCAAAGCTTGATGGCAGCTCTACCTGATCCAGATGTCTTGTCTCTTTTTCCTCTTCCTGAATATAATCCTTTAATCTGGCTACGAATCCACTCATTTCATCCTTTGGATATACCCGAAGCTCTATCTGTTTTTGAGCGTTAAAAGACTGTTGAACATACTTTGCTGTAATGTTTACAACAACATCTTTTCCTTCCTTTGGAATTACATCACCCAGTTTTCCTTCTCTATCTATTATCCTGGCGTCGTCTGAATCATAGGATAATACAAAGGGATATCCTTCTATCTCAGTCTTAAAGGACAAATCTTTATCTATTCTTGATTTGTCATTCTCTCCAAGAATTAGTTCTGGCAAGGTATTTGACAACTCGCTCCAAAGCACATCCAGCTCTTCGGGCTTGTATTCCAGGGCCCCCACCTGAATGTTGATTTCCTTTTGCTCATCCTCAAATTCCAAATGACACTTAAACTCCTTGTCCATAGAATTGGGGGATTCTCTATTAATCGCTTCTATCGGCGGACTATTCTTGGATAGGAGATACTGAACTTCACAAAACAAAGTCAGTATTAGTGTAATTGTAAATATCACAACTACTCTTTTAATTGTCACATCCTTAACATATTCTCTTATTTCTTCTGAATTCATACCTTCCCTTATACCTTGATATCGATTATTCTCTGAGCAATATATACAGACAAAAGATATATCCCCAATAAAATGCTCATAGTAATTATCCCAAAAGTATTATGATATAGGCTGTCAAAATATCCCGGACTGGAAAAGCTGATATATAGAATTATGATAAATGGAACAATGCTCATAATTCTTTGTTCCATAACCTTTCCTGCAATCAGTGTGGTTATTTCTATCTCCGTATCAACTTTTGCACTAATTATTTCACAGATATTTTCTATCATTTCGCGAAAATTTCCTCCTCCTCTCTTAGCTGTTGAGAAAACCTCTGCAAAACTTTTTATATCTGATACCCCACTTCTATTTCCTAAGTCCATTAATATTTGTTCAAGCGTCAGATTGTTTTTTAGCTGCAGTTCCATTTTGTTCATTTCAAAATATATGTCTGATTCTTTTCCATATATCAGTTCGACTTCCCTGCCTGCTTTGATAAATGCATTTTCCATGGAATTGCCAGCTTGTAAATTGGCTAATACAGCCTGTATCATATCCTTAAACTGTTTTTGTAATTCATTCTGTCTTCTAATGCACAATGTATTACCGTAGATGCATAGAAAGATATAAGTTGCAGGTATGGAAACAGTACAAATTGCTATACTTTGATAAAAGAAGTAAAGCATAATGCAGATTGTGATTAATCCGCCAATTCCATATTTCAATAACTCAATTACTGTATACGAGTAAGTGCGATATTCCTGCCTGTTGGAGTTTTTCCTTATACGAAAGTTCATTTTTAAATTCAAGTTTTCCCTCCACCTTCTCATCCTTTTCTGTTGAGGTTTCTTCAAATTTATATATTGATTTTGTTTTAATCTCACCCTCTTCCATACCAAGTATCTCCACTATCTCCAACACCTTTCTGGTTTTATCTCTGAGTCTACCTAGATGTACTATAATATCTATTCCTGATGCTATCTGCTGTCTTATGGCCGTTAGTGGTAAGTCCATCCCCATTAGCACCATTGTTTCTAATCTTGAAAGCATGTCTCTTGCTGAGTTTGCATGACCCGTCGATATGGATCCATCGTGCCCTGTATTCATTGCCTGCAGCAGATCAAGTGCTTCTGCACCTCTAACTTCGCCAACAATGATCCGGTCTGGACGCATCCTTAAGCTGGTCTTAATCAGATCTCTAATGGTAATTGGGACGCTGCCTTCAGTATTTGCATTTCTTGTCTCCATGCGCACAAGATTTGGAATTTGTCTAATTTGAAGCTCGGCACTGTCCTCAATAGTAATTATTCTTTCTGTACTTGGAATAAAGTCTGATAATGCATTCAGAAAAGTGGTTTTTCCTGATCCGGTTCCACCACTGATCAGAATGTTATATCCTCCCACAACCAGCAGTCGTAAGAAGTTGGCTGCATACTCTGGTAGGGAACCAATCTTAATTAAGGTTGGTATCCCTATTGGATCCTTTGGAAAACGTCGTATTGTTAATATTGGTCCATTTAGTGCTATTGGAGCCATAACCACATTTACACGGGAGCCATCCTCCAGCCTTGCATCTACAATAGGGCTGGCTTCATTTACAGCTCTATTACATTTAGCTGCAATCTGTTGTATTACATCTTCAAGCTTCTCCTTCGAATCAAAATGCTCACTTCTTTCATATAATCGTCCTGCCTTTTCAATAAATATTGAATTCGGACCATTTATCATTATTTCTGTAATTTCCTCATCTTCCAGAAATTCCTGCAGTAAATCCAGCTTTCTTACTGTGTTGTACAGTTCTTTGCCCAGACGTATTTTGTCACGAATGCTGATATAATGGTCTTTACAATACTCGGCCATGGTATTTGCAATCAGCATTTCTATTTCTTCATCTGCAGGAGCTTTGGAATAATCTATTTTTTGATGTATTAGCCTAAGTATTTCATTTTTATCATCCATCAAATTCCTCACTAATTATCTCTTCTACATATTCTGACAACTCACAATGAGGCAGCTCTTCAAAATTTATGGGTACATTTTTAAATACTGGTACTTTTAACTTTTTCGTTCGTTTTTCCAGATCCTCATAATTCATTCTGTGAAGCACATCCTCATACTGTTTGATTTTTGCCATGGCTACATAGTCATCCTTTACCAGTGTAAATACATGATCACAATAGTTTAAAATATTTAACAGACCCCTCATGCATTCTCCCAAATCAAGGATTACATATTCATAGTCCATGTTTTCCTCAATGTACTCAAACAAATTGAACCAGTCACTTTCCTCCACCTGATGTAGGTCCATAAGACTAAACATAGGCGGAAGATAATCCATATTTCCAATCTTTTCCATCACTGTCTGTATCTTAAAGTAAAGACCGCCTGACTTGTTATTGAGCATATACAGGATATCTGACATATCTATGTTGTAGGTTTTGTGAAGCTTAACACTAAAACCAGAGAACGATTCCAGATTTATGTATAGAGTTCTTCTTTTTTTTGCCAGCAGCTGACCCATAGTAACTGCAAAGCTGGTCTGAAGACTTCTATGCACTGGTGTAAACATTCCAATGTACTTTACTCTCTCCGGTTTTTCTTTTAGAACTCTCACATCTGAGCTAAAACAGCTCATTACTGTCTTTATTAAGTTCTCAGCCGGTTGATATTTATATATTTCTCCCTCCTCTTCAACATCTGACATAATCAGGATTTTTCCCTTGTACACTAAATCCAGCCCACTTTCCTGACATAATCTTTTTGAAATTAATACTACTGTTATTCTGTCCAGTGCCTCATATCTCATTAGATTTTCTACTTCTGTAAAATATACTGCCTGAAATGGATATCTCTTCTCCTTCACATATTTGCATAATCTTCTGCTAAACTCTCTTTCTTCATCAACAATTGCCAATATCTGCTGCTCCATTACTTTAGTAAACCCTCCTTACACACTGCGGTTATCATTCCGCAAAATATGGCCATTCCGAAAGGTATTTTTACTTTCAAGCTCTTTGCTTTTACAGCAGCGACCAACCCCAACACTGCTCCAAAATACATTGAAAAAATCATACCTTCCATGGCCATATTAAATCCGTATCTAATTCCAAATACTGCAGCATATTTTATATCACCTGCTCCCAGTACTTTTCCTAAATACAACGGAAATAGAACCACAATTAACCCTATGAAACTAATCAATCCCCTAAGTAGTCCAACCCCACCGAACTTGCTTAATTGGAATAGTATGCCGAGAATTCCGGCACATTGAAGAAACCCATTTGGAATACGTTGAGTGTGGTTATCGATCCACACACAGAAAAATAATATTAGAATTATTTTACCACCTCGCTGAAACCCATTTTATTTTCGAGTTGGTATGTGAACTATAGCTCTATACGAAAACTTTTGCAATAGTATTCGCGAAACTTTTCGATTTTTGTTAAAGTTGAATAAAAGAACTAAAAAACCTCCTGTTACGAAAATGGTTTCGTGCCCATTTTTACTGTAACAAGAGGTTGTCAATAGTGTAAATTTTTGAGGTTGTTTCTTCCTTAATTTATGTTATTTTAGAATCCTTCATAAATGAACGCAGATGCATCATATCCTGCACCATATATTCCAAAAATCATAATAAGGAAAATTGCTCCCACTGTAACCAAATACCTGAAAAGTAATGGCTGAGCAGCAATTGCCTGACGAATTCGGATACCGCTTTCTTTTTTGCAGCTTACAAATAACCAGAATAATACTGCTAAAAACAGTACGCATAAATCCTTGGAATCTAACCCATGTTCTGCTAACTGGATAATCACAGCATAATATTTAAATTCTGATGAGAAAATCTGTTTAAACACAGCAAGTGAAGCGGAAAATGTTCCCAGAATAGTAAATACTTCACCTACAGAAATCAAAAGAAATGTTCTGATCCTTCCAAACAGTCTCATTGAAAAACATTCTTCGTTAAGCCCCAGTTTTGTATTAATCCATAAAAATACCGGTCTGAAGATTTCTGCACCTGCCATAAGAAAGCCATGCCACAAACCATAGGCCACGTATGCCAGGCTCAAATCGTGCCACAGACCAATCAGCAGGAATGTAATTACAGAAACAATACCGCTGGGAACAGTCTTTCCCAAATGTTCATTTTTCTTAGAAATTGCCTTTGATAGGGCCCCGTAGGGTTTGGAAAAGGCAAGAGGATAGAATACATAATCTCTAATCCAGTTACTTAATGACATATGCCATCTATGCCAGTAGTCCCCAATGGTTCTGGCAAAAAATGGCTGTCTGAAGTTCTCACTTAATGTGATTCCAAACATCTCAGAGACACCTCTGACCATATCTATTCCACCGGAAAAATCTCCGTATAACTGTATGTTAAACATAAATACTGCCATAAGACATATGGATCCTGAAGGAAGCTCATCACCTCTAAGCACAGTATTTACAAATATTGCAGCTCTATCTGCAATTACAAGCTTCTTAAATAGTCCCCAGATAAATAGCCAGACTCCGCTTCTAACCACATCATAATCAAATCTGTGTTCCTCAAAAAACTGATGTGACAATTCCTCAAATCTATTAATTGGTCCTTCAATAATCTGTGGAAAATATGAAATGAAAAGCATGTACTTAAAAAAGTCGTTCTCAGCCTTACACCTGCCTCTATATACATCCACCAGATACCCAACTGACTGGAAGGTATAGAAAGAAATACCCAAGGGTAAAATCAATGAAAATCCAGGCACAAATTTTGTACACTTAAAGAGCATCAAAATAGTGAAGCAGATTACAATAATAATTGCCATGGTAACCTGTTTCTGCTTTTTCATTCCTGCCTTATAGGTCTTCTTTTCTTCAGATGACCATTGGGCCTTATTAGCTGCAATTGTCTCCTTCTGAATCTCCCCAAGCTTCTCTATCTTTTTTGCTCCAAGATAGGTTAATACTATTGTAAATATCATGAATGCAGCATACTTAATATCATTGGCTGCATAAAATATCAGACTGGCCAACAGCAAAAGAATCCACTGCTTCTTTCGGAATACCGTGTAATAAAGTATCAGTACAACCAGTATAAATAATAAAAATGAACCTGAATACACCATCTAAACCACCCTCTTAGTCTTCTTCAAAAATATCATCTATCATCCGGTTAAACCGGTCGGTCTTATCTTCCCAGATGCTTACAGTTTGAACATCTTCAACCCTTGAAAGATAACCCTCTTCTGATAGTTTACTTCCAATATAGTCGGTAACCTTTAATGCGCCAAAATAGTTCATATGACCTTCATTCATAAAGTCCTGATTGCCATCCACCAAATCATAGTTAGCCACCATATTAATATAGGGAACATCATATTTTTTTGCTATCTCACCAATTCCCCACAGAGCTTCCTGCTCCT
>DCIJ01000023.1:0-1180 GCA_002315945.1 Lachnospiraceae bacterium UBA1729
TTCGGAGGCGTCATCATTTTCAACCGTGTCTTCCGAAGAGTTCGTAGAAAATTCGTTTCTAATAGCTGATTCAAAATCAATTGTCTGTATTATATCTTTCTTGCCGCATCCAGACAGTAATAAAGCAGCAAGACAAGGCATTAGAATTGAAAAAATACTAACCTTTTTCATCTTTGTGCTACCCAATCTATGGCCATAATATATCCGTCTAGGCCATGCCCAAATATCTGATGATCACAGGCCGCCTTAGTCACAGAAACCTTTCTAAAATCCTCTCGTTCCATAATATTGGAAATGTGAATTTCACATTTCGGAACAGTAATGGAAGCAAGGGCATCATGAATTGCATAACTGTAATGCGTAAATGCACCAGGATTTATTACTATGGCTTGTGTGCCATCAAAATACGCTTCCTGAATACGATCAATAATAGCCCCCTCGTGGTTGGACTGATATACTTCTATATCATGTCCATCCACTTCAGCTTTTTTTGAAATAAGATTTTTCAAATACTCATAGTCCTGAGTACCATAAACACTTTTTTCACGAATTCCCAAAAAATTTAAATTTGGTCCGTTAATAACCAGAATCTTCATTATAAGAAATATTTAACTCCGCTTTCAAAAATCTTCAAATCCTGCTCACCATAAATATTAACTGCAACACCGTTGCCACGTCTTTCTGAATGAGCCATCTTTCCAAGGCATCTTCCGTCAGGCGAGGTAATACCCTCAATGGAAGCATATGAGCCATTGATATTCCACTCTTCATCCATGCTAACGTTTCCTTCAGGATCTGCATACTGTGTAGCTACCTGTCCATTAGCGAACAGTGTTCTAATCCACTCATCATTGGCAACAAATCTTCCCTCGCCATGCGAAGCAGGATTTACATAGGTCTTTCCAACCTCTGCCCCCATTAGCCATGGAGACTTATTGGATACAACTTTTGTATAAGCCATCTTGGAAATATGTCTTCCAATTGTATTGTATGTCAGTGTAGGAGCATCTGAATTCTGTCCACAGATCTTTCCGTGGGGAACAAGTCCCAGCTTGATAAGTGCCTGGAAACCATTACAGATTCCCAAAGCAAGTCCATCCCTTGTCTCTAACATATCCCTGATTGCATCTTCCATTCTGGCATTTCTAAATGCAGTTGCAAAGAACTTGGCACTACCATC
>DCIJ01000023.1:1404-1934 GCA_002315945.1 Lachnospiraceae bacterium UBA1729
TTGCAAATATATACATCTTTTTCAGTAAATACAGGGCTGGCAACAGGTGACTGTCCATCACTGGCCTTTGTAGGAAATACCTTTTCCAATGTAGTCTTCCAAGAGTGAAGCATCTCACTTATGGAAATAACCTGATTTTGATAAATCACAGCAGACTCTGCAGTTACCTTACCAACAACTCTGAAATCTACATCTTCTATTTCTTCAGTTTCCCAGGCACTTACGCTCTCCTCGGATGCTTCAACCAGAATATCTCCAAGTGCATTTTCAAAGAAGCAGTCAACATCCATTTCTTCATTAAGTACAACACCCAGCTTGTTTCCAAAGCTCATCTTGCTGATTGCAGAACACAGACCATTTGCATCAAGCGCATATGCTGCCTTAATTTCACCCTTTTTAACCAGTTCATGAATATATGCGTATGTAGCCATTACCTGCTCATACATAGGCAGATCATATTCATCTTTGTCAATTCTAAACTGAACAAGTACATCCCCTGATGCTTTAAGCTCTGGTGTAACCACGTTAGA
>DCIJ01000023.1:2162-19699 GCA_002315945.1 Lachnospiraceae bacterium UBA1729
GCAGTGATTTTAGCCAAGGATTCGGTTACTGCATATACTGCGCCATGATAAGGGCTCCATGATGAAACCTTTGGATCAAAGCCATAGCTCATCATAGTAACAGTATCGCATTTTCCATGCAGAACAGGAAGCTTTGCAACCATTGTCTGGGTTTCAGTCAACTGATATTTTCCACCATATGGCATTACAACACTGCCAGCACCGATGGATGAATCAAACATCTCAACAAGACCTTTCTGTGAACATACATTCAAATCAGAAAGTTCCTTAAGCCATGCTGATTTAATATCTCCTGCCTCAATAAACTCTTCAATGCCCTCAACAGCGAATTTATCAAAGACATTATCCTCCTCTTTAGGCATGTCAACGCATACATCTGTTTCCTGATGCGCACCATTAGTATCAATGAATGCACGGGATATGTTGACTATTTCTTTGCCTCTCCAGGAAATTACAAATCTTGGCTCTTTTGTAACCTCAGCTACAGCAACAGCCTCAAGATTTTCTTCCTTAGCATAGTCAAGGAACGCATCTACATCCTTTGGATCAAGCACAACTGCCATTCTTTCCTGAGATTCAGAGATAGACAGCTCTGTTCCATCAAGCCCAGCATACTTTTTGGGAACCTTATCCAAATCAACTACCAGGCCATCAGCCAGCTCACCAATGGCAACAGATACGCCACCAGCACCAAAGTCATTACATTTTTTAATCAGATGAGCAACTTCCTCTCTTCTGAACAACCTCTGAAGTTTTCTTTCAGTAGGCGCATTTCCTTTTTGTACTTCTGCTCCACAGGTAGTAGTAGACTGTGTATTATGGGCTTTTGAAGATCCGGTTGCGCCACCGCAGCCATCACGTCCAGTTCTTCCACCTAACAGAATAATAATGTCTCCGGGATCAGAAGTTTCTCTAATAACATTTTTTCTTGGAGCTGCACCCATAACAGCACCAATCTCCATACGTTTTGCTACATAACCTGGATGATATATCTCTTTTACATAGCCAGTAGCCAGACCAATCTGATTACCATAGCTTGAATAACCATTTGCTGCTCCTCTAACAAGCTTCTTCTGAGGAAGTTTTCCAGGCAAAGTCTTGGATGCAGACACTGTAGGATCAGCAGCACCAGTAACTCTCATAGCCTGATATACATAGCTACGTCCTGAGAGGGGATCTCTGATAGCTCCACCAAGGCAGGTAGCTGCACCACCAAAGGGTTCGATTTCTGTAGGATGGTTGTGAGTCTCATTCTTGAAGCTGACAAGCCATTCCTCAGTATTGCCATCAATAGTAACAGGAACCACAATAGAGCAGGCATTTATTTCGTCTGACTCTTCCATATCCTGAAGCTTGCCATCCTTTTTAAGCTTTTTCATGGCAAGTAATGCCACATCCATAAGACATACAAACTTGTCGTCTCTTCCTGCATATAACTCTTCTCTGGTATCAAGGTATGCCTGATATGAGGTTTCAATAGGCGCACGATAATATCCATCTTCGAATTCAATATTCTTTAATTCGGTGGAAAATGTAGTATGACGGCAATGATCTGACCAGTACGTATCCAATACTCTGACCTCTGTCATGGTAGGATCTCTGTGTTCTTCATTTCCGAAATACGTTTTGATATGTAAGAAGTCTTTGTAGGTCATTGCCAAACCAAGACTCAGATATAAAGCGTGGAAATCCTCCTCGCCCATAGTAGTAAAGCCTGTTAAGACTGCAACATCTTCTGGCTCATCATACACAGTTACAAGAGTCTCAGGCTTATCCATGCCTGTCTCTCTTGAGTCAACCGGATTAATACAATAGCTCTTAATTCGGTCAAAATCGTCATCGCTCAAAGCACCCTCCAGCACATAGGTTGTAGCTGAATGAATAATAGGATGCTCAGATTCATTTAAAAATCTAACACAGGCAACAGCTGAATCTGCTCTCTGATCAAACTGACCAGGCAGGTATTCTACGCTAAAAACCCTGGATCCTTCTGAATAATCAAAACTTTCTCTGTAAAGGTTATCTACAGGAGGTTCTGAGAATACACATGTACATGCTTTCTCAAATGTCTCATCTGATATGTTTTCAACATCATATCTGATAAGTACTCTTACACCTGAAACGGTAGGAATTCCAAGAAAACTCCGTATGTCTCCCTCCAGGTCTTTTGCCTTGCCGGCAAACTGTGGTTTCTTTTCAACATAGACTCTTCTGACTGTGCCCATTTTTTCTCCTCAAAAAACTTATTTTTTATTACTGGTATCCCAGAAACTAATCAGGTCTCTCATCTTGAGAATTGCCTGAAGATACACACCATTAGTGACGCCCTCTGCCCACATGATCCCCTTGGTATTACCCTTAATTATATACTTGGCAATAATATTCCACAGGTCATTTATATTGGTTATCTGAGCGTTCTGAATAAGCTTTAGCTCATCCTGTACAGTTCTAATTCTATTTCTTGAAAATGTATAGACATAATTTCTATCCATTTTACCAGTCTTATTACAGGTTCTCACAAAAGACATAAGGTTCGAGTCATATACTGGAAATACAACGGAATTCTCTGCAACGCCATCATCTCCATATGTGCTCATCACCTGTAATTGCACATTTTTCCCAAGCCAGTCTACATATGGCAATAACATCTCCATAGCAGACTTATTAGATTCAATTATTCTTGTAATACCTTCTTTTGATGACTCCATATACCACCTCACAATTAGGGTTAATATTAGCACAGATAATAGTTTTATTCAATCACAAAAAAAGCTACAATATATTAGAAAAAAAAGATATAATGTATACAAAGTATGTCTAAATCGTAGAGTAGATTTGAAAAAAAATTGTTATTAAGGGGTAAATTAATGGCACCAATAAAATGCGATGCAAATTCTTCAATTTGCAAATCTGGAGATTCTATCACACAAATTTTCGTTATTGCCAGCGGAACTGTAACAGCAACCATGTCAGGTGGTTCCTACACATTGAACAAAGGCGATATCATTGGAATTATCGATATGTTTTCAGGAGAATACTCTTTTGATTATTCCACTAAGACAGAATGTGCACTGATTCCTTATCCCTATGGAAACCATGCTCAGTTTACAAAACTTATCTCAGCAAAGTCTGATATAGCCCACCTGGTATTCTCTTCAATGATGAGACAGACTGCTACGCTTTTCAAAATAGCCAACGATAATATCTATAAATGCAACACGCTTACAAATAATGTTTCAAAAGAGTACGAGGAGTATAAAAATCAGTGTAGTAAGTTTAAGCTGCCTGTAAAGATGCTTCAGGATGCTTCTATTCTTGAACCCTTAAGCATCGAAGACAATGTAGAGAAATGGATGCAGCCATATTATGAGTCTCTTACTTTGTTAGACAAGTCAGTTAAGCTTGCATTTTATGCTCAGCCTACAATTCTGGTTGGTCTGTTAAGAGAAGCTGCCAGAGAAGCTGTATTTGCGATGGGCATTATAGAGACCAGTGGAGATCACCTGGTTGACTGTATGAATACAATAATAAACGAGGACTCTAATGATGCACTTAACATCTACACCTCCTTTATTAAAAAGGTCAGTATCACTGGCAGTGATATTTCTCAATTCAAGGATAATGTATATCGCTTTTTTGATTCTTTTGAAAAAAGTGGTGTCGTATCTCTAAGACTTATTTCAAACCGCAAGGCGGAATTTGAAGAAATGCTTAAGAACAATCTTCATGGTGGTTTGGAAGACAATGATGAGGATATCGATATTCTGGATAACTCATTTCTTACAATATGTAATTATGCTTCTATTGATGATACCTTCAGAGATCAGTTCAAGGAAAACATTGATAAATTCTATGCTGTAAGTGACAAGTCCAGTCCGGAAGATCATGTTAGAAAGCTTCGTACAGCAATTACAAAAGATTTTTATACTTTGTATTCAGAAGTATTCATGATTGCTGTAAATGATTCTCTACTTCCTGAAGCCGTAACCTTATTTATGAATTTTGGTTTTCTGGATGAGCGTTTTCTTGCAGAAGAAAACCTTAGATATCTATTAAAATTGTCCAGAGTATATAAAGCCGCCCCATCACAGGGCGTATATACAATGTTTGAATGGTTAAAAGCAATCTATCTGAATCGCAAGGAACCCTCAAAGAATGAGTTTGATTTAGATTTTCCTGCCTACCTTAAGGAACAGCGTGTCTCTGGAAATATCAGTGCCAATGACGAGGCACGTATGCTGAATGATTCCTATGAAAAGGTATCCTTCGAAATGCATAATATGTTCCCTGTAGCTAACAGAATGGCTACCGGTCAGGTTACAACATTTTGTCCTATTCTTAGTGAGCACAATATATTAAAGAGCCTTAAGGACTCACTTATTACATCTGAAAAGCTGGGACATGCAATTAATCACCTGAGAGAAATTGATTTTTCTGCTTACTTCAGAGATACAGTATTCTCTTCTCCTTCTAACGGAATCTCAAAGGAATTTATCCGTGTAGAAGTATTACCTGATATAATTCTCACACCATGTGTTGGTATCAGAGGTGCCATGTGGCAGGAAATTGAAGGAAAAGTAAGAACCACCCATTCCCGAATGATTCTTCCTACTTTCTATCAGGATAACGTGGAAAAAATTATAGCCCGCCTGACCGGTGAGTTCAGATGGGAAATGTGCAAGCGTGTACAGGGTGCCAGATGGAATGATGTTTCAGAGCGTTCTCTTACCAGTGAGTACTGTGATTATGTTCAGTTTTATAAGAAAAATCATGATTTGAGTACTGAAGCAAAAGAAAAAATCAAAAATAATCTGGCCAAGTCCAGAAACAGTTTCAAGGAAATGTTTGTCCGAGACTACATGGAATGGATTTTCTACGAATGTGAAGGTTCTCCCCGTATGAACAAGGTTGCCCGTTCAATAATAATGACATACTGTCCCTTCTCCAGTGAATTGAGAGAAACGTACAAAGACCATCCATTATATTCAGATGGAATCCGATACTTTACAAGCAAAAACAATCAGTTGAAAAAGCATTTAAGCCTTTTGGTAGATAAGCTTGAAAAAGAGGGCTTTGATGTTCCACCTCAGATAGAGATGCAAATTGAAATGGCTGAGCTTTAAGCTCAGCCATTAATATTTATGCAGTGAGATTTGCAATAAGCAGCTCCAGGCTCATCACATCTGTATACAGACCACTTTTAAAATCGTACTCTGCCTGGGCACATAATTCCAGCATACCTCTAATTTCCTCAGCAGTAATCTTAGCGCCCTGCCTTAATGCTTTGTTAACAACAAATTCCAGAACCTTAAGTTCAGCTGCTATTTCTCTTGGTTGCATCCCTCTCATTCTCATGGCCTTTGCTCCAGCCAGAATATTAAACTGTCGGACCAAAAGTGCCAGTATCTGAGATGGTGCCACCTGCAATGCTCTAAGATTTCTATATTCTTTCATTGCAGCTTCTCTGTTTTTTATTACAACGGCCTCTATCAGGTCAAATATTTTATCCTTAATATCAACCACTGTTATCTCATCAATATCAGCTCTGGTAATACTCTTTTTTTCAAGACAGTAGCTAATAAGTTTTTCCAGCTCACATTCCAGATTGGTCATATCATTTCCGGCCAGATTAATGAAATATGCCTTGTCCGCCTCTGAAATAGTAAGTCCTGCCGCCTTAATTCTGTTTCCACTCCAGATTCGAAGGATTCGTTCTTCCTGTCTTTCAAATTTGACTACACAGCCATTCTTGTCACTATTTTTATATAGCTTAGTCCTTTTATCGACATTTTCACCCTCAACAATAATGAAATATGCTGTTTCGGCCGGATTTGCCAGATATTCAGCCAGACGATCAGACTCATCCTTGGGAAGTTTTACATTTTGTAAAATAATAACCCTTCTTTCTGCAAAAAAAGGATAGGTATCAGCATACTCAATAATGGGCCCTGCTTCTTTTATCTTCTCGTCAAAAAAGGCGGTGTTCATTGTGTCACCGCCTGATAATGCATTTTTCAGTTTGTCTCTGTACTGTTTTACCAGAAATACCTCTTCGCCATACAAAAGGTAAATCTGTTTAAACTTACCGGACTTTAAGTCCTCTTCAATTCTTTTCATCCTCCCCCTTCAATTTCTTCCAGGAAATTCTGTGCTCGTTTTGCCTTTTCTGTATCAGGATAACGTTCTATCAGATTTTCATAATATTTCTTTGCATTGACAGTATCACCAGTAGCATTATAACTTGCTGCAATATTATATAACATATCCTCTGTAACCAGGCCATATTCCATAGCCTTCTGATAAGCTGTTATTGCATCCTCATACAAGTCCTTCTTATATGCTTCCTCACCTTCTGAAGCATATTTTTCAGCACTGGCTGGTCCCACCTTGTTTACCAGGAATGAACGAAGTGCCTGGAAGCTTTCTGACTCAATAGCCTCTGCCTCATTCATATCCATAGGCTCCAGAATATCTGCAATCCTGTCCAAATCTTCGGGATTGTCCATATATGCCTGAGCCGCCTGCATGACAATGTTCATTGCCTGCTCACTTCCGCCGGCACCTACAACATTATCCAGAGAAGTCTGAAGTGCTTCTTTTTCATTATTAAGTCTTTCAATCTGGAGATTTAGATCAGCTATATCTCCTGTCTTTTTATCCAGCTGCTCACTTACAACCCTCAGCTCTTCCTGGGCTTTGGAATCATTAGCGGAATCTCTTCCGGGAATGAGTAAAAAGCATGCAACAGCAGCACCAACAATTATTCCCAGAATAACATTGAATACTGTGCCAACACCCCTTCTATCATTGCCGCCCACTGGCTGAATAATTGTCTCATTATCACTTACATAAGTGATTGTGTTGGAGCTAATATTACTCTTTCGTTTTTTCTGATCTGCCTCTTCAGGAGTCTCTCTGGTTCTGACTTCAGCAATATACCTCATGGTAGTAAGGTTCTTTGCATCTATCTTGAGACACTTTGCCAGCTCTTTTTTAGCTCTGTCATACTGTTCAGACTGAATATAAAGCAACGCCAGTAGCTGATGCGCCTTCAAAAAATTAGGATGAATGGAAAGCACCCTCTTCAACTGAATAATAGCCAGGTCTGTGCTATCCTGCTGAACATATGCCAATGCAAGATTATACTTTTTAATAGTCTGATTAATAGCATCCAGCTTTGTTGGATTGTTCTGAAGCGCTGTAAGATATATACTAGCCAGATTTCTCTCAGGATAGAGATTCTTACTAACAACCCATTCTACCAGTCCCTTTACTACCTCACCTGTATCGTAATAGCAAAGTCCAAGTAGATTCCTTGCATCAATATTGTATTTATTAAAACGTAGACTCTGTCTAAGATTTGCAATTGCACCACTCATATCACGAACCTGAGCTTTTTCAAGTCCCTGATTATAATAATAGTTGGAAGCAGCCATGATTTTCTTGTACATACGCACATCTGTACCACAGCTGGTGCAATAATCCACTTCAGTAAGAGGTCTACCACAGATAAAACAATTCACTGTATTTTCCCCACCAAAAAGTTATATTCTAGACTGTTCTCTATACTCACGAAGCAGATCTATCAGATAATCAGCCACATCGCTGATATCCTGGTTATATACAATAGACTCCATATCCTCAAGTTCAGGATTTGGATGAAATTTCTTTATTTCTTCATCAAAATCAATAATCATCATTAGTCCCCTATTAGGAAAATTATATAGCAGGAACAGCAACAATAACGCCGTCCTGACATTTGTACTGCATCATGGAAATTTCCTGATAAATCGGTCTTGCCAGATTTTCAATTTCCAAAACAGTACCTCTGTAAACGGTTCCCCTTGTAACGATTTTTACCCCTCGCCCTTTGTCGAGCTTATCCTTACAATTTTTAACATCAACCTTTACTTCATCCAACTGAGCAAAAAGCTCCTTCTGTTTTGTATTTAATGCCAAAAGATTTTTTGTGCTGGCAGCACCCTGAAAGCGTCGACGCTTTAGCAGGTCTTCCATCTGCTCCAACGCTTCCTGCAACTGAGCCTCAACCTCCTGCTCCTGGGCACGAAGCATAATCCATTTATCATAGGTATCCTTCATATACCCGGCATGAACAATGGTTTTTACCTCAGATTCGTTGCCAATGTGTTCTGTTTCTACACCTGTTAGTCCGGAACAGACTCCTCCAATTATACTGCCCTTTTTACCCTGCACCTTAATCTTCTGGCCTGATGTTACTGTGGCATTAAGAATATAGTTGGCATCTATATTGCCATCACATTCCACCTGACACTGCTCCAGGAAATTCGCCATAATATTGCCTCTGGCTTTTACCTTGGCCTGCATATTACCCTGAACACCTCTTTTTAGAATGATGTCTCCGCCTGCAAACAGGGTAGCTGCTTCAACAACTCCGTTAATTATCAGATTACGGCCAGAACGGATATATGCACCTGCACCAACATTTCCATTAATTGTGATATCGCCCCAGAATTCCACACGTCCTGTATTATAATCAACATCGCCTGAAATTTCATGAATATTTCTGATATCAATAGTAGATTCATTCAGCTCTATCTTGCCAGTTTCATTGGCATAGTAGGTGTTATCCTCACGTTTGATTGCAACACCTCGCAAAGGGGGCATCTCCTTAACCAGTCCAGCCTTGGTAACCGTACCATCCACAAGGATTCCATCCTTACCTGGCACTGCAGGATGATAGAGCGCAATTTTGTCACCCTTTTTTATATTAGTAACATTATTAATAGCTGTATAATCAACAGAGCCGTCTTCACGAATCTTGGGCTTTCCATTGCTGCCTTCAGTATCGAAAAAATACTCATAATAACCATGGACACCCTCTTCAACCATCTGGCCCCTGGCAACAACCACTTCTCTGTTATATACACCTTTTTTTACCATAGCCTTCAGTCGGGAATAAATATGTCCAGTGGTAACACCATTTGAATTGAGCATATCAACCAAATCGGCTACCTGGTATTCCTTACCCGGCTCAGGGGGCACGAGGTAAATCCATACTTTCATCTTATCATCAGCAATACGAACTTTTGTCGTTTCGCCAAAATCATCACTTTTTCCAGTAGTCTCAGCAAAAAGTTTTTTTAATTCCAGCAAATCGTCCTGCGTGATATCCAAGACTGAATCCATACAAATCTACCCCCTTTCTTCCCTATTTTGTAAAGTCATCTTCCAGTAAAGCCACACCCCTCCTACCTGGCGAGTGTCCTTATGGAAAAAACTTATCTCAGCTGTTCAAGTCTTGTTCTAACCTGTTCAAGCATCTGAGTATACTTTGCCAGCTTATCCTTTTCTTCCTGAATCTTTGAAGCAGGCGCTTTTGAAACAAATCTTTCATTGTTAAGCATACCGTTGGATCTGTTTAATTCGCCTTCCAGACGCTTCTCTTCTTTTTCAAGTCTGGCAATCTCTGCTGAAATATCTACCAGCTCTGCAAATGGAATATAGGCTACCCCGCCTGCAAACACTACAGAAACCGCGTCATCAGCAATACCTTCTTTATTCTCCTGTACAAAGCATTCTGAAGCATAGGCTAAAGAAGCAAAGAACAACTTTCCTTCTTCAAAAATATTTCTTACTTCAGAATCATCACTTACAATATAAACCTGCGCCTTACGTGAAGGAGCAACATTCATCTCAGCTCTTACGTTTCTAATTCCACGAACTGCATCCTTCAGAGTCTCTATAGACTTTTCTTCAGAAGCAAAGCAATACTCTTCGCTATACTCAGGCCACTTAGAAATCATAATAGATTCTTCATCACAGAGATTACAGAATATTTCTTCTGTAATGAATGGCATATATGGATGCAGAAGTTTCAATGCGTTCATAAGAACTGTTTTTAATGTCCACAGAGCAGCTGTCTGACTGTCAGCATCATCTGAATTATAGAGTCTTGGCTTAACCATCTCTATATACCAGTCGCAGAACTCATCCCAGATAAAGTCGCAAATTTTACCAACTGCAACACCAAGCTCATATTTTTCCATGTTGTCTGTTACATCACGAACAACATTATTAAGCTTGCTCAGTATCCACTTATCTACAGGTTCAAGATATTCAGGCATATCTGCAGGAATAGTCTTGCCTTCGAAGTTCATCTGAATAAATCTGGAAGCATTCCATACCTTGTTGGCAAAGTTACGGCTCTTTGTAATCTTCTCCTCAGAGAAACGCATATCATTACCTGGTGCAACACCATCGATAAGGGTAAGTCTCAACGCGTCAGCTCCATACTGATCGATAACAACCAGAGGATCAATTCCATTTCCCAAAGACTTAGACATCTTTCTTCCCTGGGCATCTCTTACAAGACCATGGAATAATACTGTATTAAATGGCTTTTCTCCCATCTGTTCAAAGCCTGAGAAAATCATTCTGATTACCCAGAAGAAAATAATGTCATATCCTGTAACAAGCACATCTGTAGGATAGAAATATTTTAAATCCTCGGTCATCTCTGGCCATCCTAATGTTGAGAAGGGCCAAAGGGCTGAAGAGAACCAGGTATCAAGAGTATCCGGATCCTGTGTGAAATGATTCTTTCCACACTTAGGACATACCGAAGGAGCATCCTTAGAAACAACTACTTCTCCACAGTCATCACAATAATATGCTGGGATTCTATGACCCC
This sequence comes from Lachnospiraceae bacterium UBA1729, assembly GCA_002315945.1. Taxonomy (GTDB): domain Bacteria; phylum Bacillota; class Clostridia; order Lachnospirales; family Lachnospiraceae; genus UBA1729. The sequence continues at coordinate 12,835 of DCIJ01000023.1, forward strand.
ACCATAACTGACGTGAGATACACCAGTCACGAATATTATCAGTCCAGTTGAAGTAGGTCTTATCCATTCTTTCTGGAATAAGTCTGATATCACCATTTTTAACTGCATCTGCAGCAGGCTTAATCAGCTCATCCATTTTTACAAACCACTGAGCTTTGATCATAGGCTCAATAGTAGTCTTGCAACGGTCGTGAGTTCCTACATTGTGAGTATGATCCTCAACACGAATGAAGTAGCCAAGTTCAGTTAACTCTTCTACTATAGCCTTTCTAGCCTCATAACGGTCCATACCCTCAAACTTGCCGCCATTAGCATTAATGGTAGCATCATCGTTAAGAATATTGATTTCAGGCAGGTTATGTCTCTTACCAACCTGGAAGTCGTTAGGGTCATGAGCAGGAGTAATCTTAACAACACCTGTTCCAAACTCCATATCAACATATTCATCAGCAATAACAGGTAACTCTCTGTTAACTAAAGGCAGCATAAGCTTTCTGCCCACAAGATCCTTGTATCTGTCATCATTAGGATTAACAGCAACTGCAGTATCACCGAGCATTGTCTCGGGACGAGTGGTTGCAAACTCGATAAATTCCGTATCGCTTACACTTCCATCCTCGTTAATAAGAGGATATTTAATATGCCAGAATTTACCAGCCTGTTCCTCATATTCAACCTCAGCATCAGAGATTGAAGTATTACATACCGGGCACCAGTTAATTATTCTGCTACCCTTATAAATCCAGCCTTTTTCATGCATTTTACAGAATACTTCTGTAACTGCCTTATTACAGCCTTCATCCATGGTAAAACGTTCTCTGTCCCAATCGCAGGAAGAACCCAGCTTCTTTAACTGGGAGATAATACGTCCGCCATATTCTTTTTTCCATTCCCAGGCACGCTCTAAAAACTTCTCTCTGCCAAGATCTTCCTTGCTGATTCCATCTTCTTTCAGCTTTTCAATAATCTTAACCTCGGTAGCAATCGAAGCATGATCTGTACCTGGCTGCCACAATGCATTGTATCCCTGCATTCTCTTGAATCTGATAAGAATATCCTGCATTGTATTATCAAAGGCATGCCCCATATGAAGCTGTCCGGTAATATTTGGAGGTGGAATAACAATAGTAAAAGGTTTCTTATTGTGGTCTACTTCAGCATGAAAATATTTCTTTTCAAGCCACTTTTCATATAGTTTATCCTCGATACCCTTGGGATCGTAGGTTTTAGCCATTTCCTTACTCATGACATAGTTCTCCTTTTTTATCATAGTTAGTTGTATTATATAAAAAAGAAAATTTATATGCAATACAAAGGAGGAAAGAAAATCATGGATTTCCTTTCCTCCTTTTTTGGACAAGACCGCAAGGTTACGGAACAATTTTAATTAGCAAATGCATTCCTTGTTGCAATGACTGAGACTCCTGTATTGGCAACATCTTCAATTATTACATCCCCAATAGATACTGGAGCTTCTACTACTGCGTTGTTAATCTCCTTCATACATTCAAAGATTTTACTTTTTGGAATGTCAGTTTTTGTCTTCACTGATATATAAGGTCGGTCTCCGTTAGTTACTTTTACAGTGGAAGTTACAATTCGTGTTGGATTTACAACTTCTTTTCTGGCATAAGCATCTCCACGGGGGCAGGTATTTCCAGAAACGCTCTTTACCTGTCCATTTTCCATTTCAACCTTTAACGAGCACCCCAGAGGACATCCTATACATATTAATTCTTTTATTTCCATAGAGCTTACTCCTGTTCTATCTTAATGGTTATCTGTTTAAGATCTGGATACTCTTTTAATTTATCCTTTTGTAATATTACCTGCTCCATTTCTCCTGGAGCCATTACCGGACGTTTTCTGTGAAGAATCCTGGTATCATCATAATACACACTAATATAGGCATCCTTGTAAGTAGTTCCCACTCTGAATCTAACAGTCAGATTATCTTCCATTCTGTCTATATCAACTGTCCTCGGGACAGAATATCTGGCTCCTTCACAAGCTTCTATTCTTACTGGTTTAGAACTCTGTGCCAGCTCGTTGCTAACATATTTTGCGGCATTTTTACCAGCCTTTCCTGCTTCTTCAGACACATAATCAACCAAATCGTGTACGTGAAGTACGTTACCACAGGCAAATACTCCTGTAATACTGGTCTCCAGACTCTCATTTACCACCGGACCATTAGTAACACGGTCAATCTCAACCCCCATGCCTCTTGACAGTTCGTTCTCTGGTATCAGCCCTACTGATAACAGTAAGGTATCACAGTCATAATCCTCTTGAGTTCCAGGGATTGGTTTACCTGTAGAATCAACCTGGGCCAGTGTAATTCCGGTCAGACGTTCTCTGCCTCTAATATCAACAACCGTGTGGCTAAGTTTTAGAGGAATTCCATAATCATCAAGGCACTGAACTATATTACGCTTCAGTCCTCCCGAATAGGGCATCAGCTCGGCAACTACCTTGACCCTGGCCCCCTCTAATGTCATTCTTCTGGCCATGATAAGCCCAATATCACCACTGCCTAAAATTACAACCTCTTTACCTGGCATGTAGCCTTCCATATTAACAAGCCTTTGAGCAGTTCCTGCACTATATATACCTGCCGGTCTGTATCCCGGAATATTCAAAGCCCCTCTGGCACGTTCTCTGCATCCCATAGCCAGAACTACTGCCTTAGCCTGAATCTGAAACATACCATCCACCCTGTTCATGGCTGTGATAATTTTTGTATCACTAATATCCATAACCATGGTATCCAGCATATATTCAATACCAAGTTCTTCAACCGAATCAATAAATCTTCCGGCATATTCAGGCCCTGTCAGCTCTTCTTTGAAGGTATGCAGTCCAAATCCATTATGTATACACTGGTTAAGTATTCCACCCAGTTCCTTGTCTCTTTCAAGAATCAGAATACTGTTACAACCAGCCTTTTTTGCACTGGCAGCAGCGGCAAGTCCTGCAGGTCCACCACCAATTATTACTATTTCTACACTCTTCATAGCAATGCTCCTCATATGCATCTATTATTTTGTTCTGCCAGAAACCAGATATGATTTTCCGCCAGATTTTGTAATATCTTCCATATCGATTCCCAGCTCTCTGTGTATTATTTCCATGGTTCTTGGGGAACAGAATCCCGCCTGGCATCGACCCATTCCAGCCCTTGTTCTTCGCTTTACACCATCCAGACTTCTGGCTCCCACAGGCCTGTGTATAGCTTCTATAATCTCGCCCTCCGAAACAGACTCACACCTGCAGATAATATTTCCATATGCAGGCTGCTTTCTGATTAGTTCGTTTCTTTCTTCAAGAGTCATATTCTGTGGATTAATAAGTCCCTTTCTGGTAGCTGTAAAATCTGATTTCTGCTTGAGACTAAGTTTTTCCTTAAGAATATCTGCAACCATTACTCCAATAGCCGGTGCTGCAGAAAGTCCTGGTGATTCTATTCCCGCGCAGTCAAAAAAGTTAGGAGCATCAGGAACTTCTCCAATGATAAATTCATGTCCCTCCTCATGGGCACGAAGTCCCGCAAAGGAAGTAATTACCTGTCTCATAGGGAGATTTTTCACAGTCATTCCTGCTTTTTGGACCAGATCATCAAGCCCCTGTCTGGTGGTATTAATTCCCTCCTTGTCCTCTATATCAACAGCCGTTGGTCCAATAATCAGATTTCCATGTACAGTGGGAGAAACCAGAACACCCTTCCCCAGTTTTGTTGGCAGTGCAAAGATAGTCTTTGAAACATGCTCTCCTGACATATGGTCTAACAGACAATACTCACCTCTTCTGGCAGTTATCTTTATCTGCTTATTACTAACCATATTATGAAATTTGTCAGCATAGACGCCCGCAGCATTTACAACACATTTGGTTTGTATTTCCCCGTTGTTAGTCACAACATTATATCCATTTTCCAGCTTAAGAATTTCCAAGACCTCTGTATTAAGCTTAAATTCCACACCATTGACACAGGCATTTTCAGCCAGAGCTATTGTGAGATTGAAGGGACAAACTATCCCTCCGGTAGGTGCATACAACGCCCCGCAAACTGTATCTTCAAGATTTGGTTCTATATCATGAGCTTCCTTGTCATCAACAATTCTCAATCCTTCGACACCGTTTGCCACACCCCTGTCGTATAGTTCCTGTAACCCCGACAAGCCATCCGGATCTGTGCAGACAACCAAAGAACCATTTCTAACAAAAGGGAAATCAAGTTCCTTTGACAGTTGATCCATCATTTTATTACCCAGAACATTTAATTTGGCCATCAGGGATCCACTTGCTGCATCAAATCCAGCGTGTACAATAGCCGAATTTGCTTTAGAGGTACCACAACATACATCTTCACATCTTTCAACAACACACACACTGACATCATACCGCGACAGTTCTCTGGCCACAGCACATCCAACTACTCCAGCACCAATTACAACCACATCAAACATACAATTCTCCAATTGCCTCCCGGCTTAATATCTCATTTTTATTTTAATTTCACTTTAATCTTCTTTTGCCCAGCCATAGGAGCATTTAACAGCCTTGTTCCAGCCATTAACCACTTCTTTTCTGTCTTCCTCGCTCATTTCAGGCATGAACACCTTATCAATCTGCCAATTATTGATAACATCTTCCTTACTAGCCCAATATCCTACTGCCAAACCGGCAAGATAAGCTGCGCCCATGGCTGTTGTCTCAACACACACAGGACGATTAACCGGTGCATTAATTACATCCGACTGGAACTGCATCAGGAAATTATTGGCTGATGCACCACCATCAACCTTAAGAGCACTAAGGGTAATGCCAGAATCCGCCTGCATTGCAGTAAGAATATCATTAACCTGGTATGCCAGGGATTCAAGAGTTGCTCTAATAATGTGATATTTATTAACACCTCTTGTAATACCCACAATTGTGCCTCTGGCATACTGATCCCAATGTGGTGCCCCTAGTCCTGTAAATGCAGGAACTACATAGCAGCCATTTGTATTCTTAACCTTTTTCGCCATGTACTCTGAATCAGGTGAGGAATCAATTACTCTCAGCTCATCACGAAGCCACTGGATGGCAGCACCCGCAACAAATACCGATCCCTCCAGGGCGTAATTTACCTTTCCATCCAGCCCCCAGGCAATAGTGGTAACAAGGCCGTTCTTTGAAAATACAGGTTTTTCACCAGTATTCATAAGAAGGAAAGCTCCTGTTCCATACGTATTTTTTGCTTCACCGGCATTAAAACAGGTCTGTCCAAACAGTGCCGACTGCTGATCACCTGCAGCTCCACCAATAGCAATTGGACCACCAAAGATAGAACTGTCTGTGTATCCATATATACAGCTTGAAGGCTTAGGCTCGGGCAGCATAGACCTGGGAATATTTAACTCTTCAAGTATTTCCTCATCCCACTCTAAAGTATTAATGTTGAACAGCATGGTTCTTGATGCATTAGAATAATCTGTAATATGAACCTCGCCTTTAGTAAGCTTCCAGATAAGCCAGGTCTCAACAGTACCAAAGAGAAGCTTTCCCTCTTCAGCCTTCTGTCTCGCCCCTTCAACATTATCAAGTATCCACTTTACCTTGGTAGCCGAAAAATAAGCATCAATAACAAGGCCTGTCTTTTCTCTATATTTTTCAGTGAGTCCCTTTTCTTTTAAGGTATCACAGAATTCACTGGTCCTGCGGCACTGCCATACTATTGCATTATAGATGGGTTCCCCTGTTTCCTTGTCCCATACAATAGCGGTCTCTCTCTGATTGGTTATTCCAATAGCCGCTATATCTTCATAAGAAACACCAATCTTTGCCATGGCTTCAACAGCCACTCCCAACTGTGTTGACCATATTTCATTTGCATTATGTTCAACCCAGCCTGGTTTGGGAAAATGCTGTTCAAATTCCCTCTGGCAGACACTGCACATCTCACCCTTTTCATTAAATAAAATACATCGATTGCTGGTTGTTCCAGAATCCAGCGCCATTACATACTTTGCCATTATTACCTCCTTGTACCTCTCCGTATACTTCTCCTTATGGCTGCATCATAGGTTCCAAATTTCTCTTCTGGTGGCCGATATGGATATAGCTCCTGCATTAAGAGCACTCACTACATCCTCCTTATCAGCAATCAGACCCCCTGAAATAACCGGAACCCGACTGATGGAATTTACTTTTTTTATTATCTTTGGCATTATGCCAGGTAGTATCTCAATGGCGTCAGGACAACATTCCTTCATCTGCTTTTCTATTGAAGTAAGAGCCATTGAATCTACTACAAAATATCTGACTATGGAATATAACCCCAATTTCTTAGCATGTCTCACAAGAGAATTCTTTGTTGTAATTATTCCATCTGCACCAACCTTGTTTTTTAAGAAATCAAGGGCAGCTTCCTTGCTACTCAACCCCGCAATCAAATCCAGATGCACTATGGCAATTGAACCGCTGTCCTTAATCTTCTTAACTATCCCCTCTATAGAACAGATATCCCCATACAAAATGAATATTATGCCAATCTCGCTCTGCAGACTGGCGTCCAGATCATCATCATTTTTTACAGCAGCTATTATAGGATTATCTTCCAAAATTGACTTAAATGACCTAATCACAATATCTCCCTTACCACAACGCCTCAAGCTTCGCCAATATCCTTAATGTATATACTCAAAAAACTGCAAAAAAATAGCGCACCAAGCTAATCAGCATCCCCTGCTGACATTTGGTATCGCTCTTCGCCTCACAACCATTTATATATTTTGTACATAAGCATGGACTAATATTAACATCTTTTGTGCAAATTATCAATCTATTTTTCAAATGTTTCTGTAAACTAAACGTTGGC
>DCIJ01000023.1:19832-19983 GCA_002315945.1 Lachnospiraceae bacterium UBA1729
TCGCGGCATGCCCTTGACAGGGCAAACCGCTTCATGATTATTATTAGTCAAGCAGAAATGAATATTTATGTGATTACACACAACATCCTACAATTGCAAGCATTGTCTGATGGGTTATTCCTGTTGAATTTTCTAACCGTTTCAGGTGTCC
>DCIJ01000072.1 GCA_002315945.1 Lachnospiraceae bacterium UBA1729
TTCTTTTGCGACGAGGATGTGCACTCTGCAACGAGGATTGTCCCTCTGCAACGAGGAGCGTCCCTCTGCCACATTTTTCCCTTTTTTAATCAATTCAAACAATGATACCATAGGTACTTCTAAAACTCAATTGACATTTCAGGGCTTTACATCTATTTTATTTTAGAATAAAATGCAGATAAATGTTTTTTCAATAAACCATTCAAGTGCAATTTCGCACACTTTTTTCAAAAAAACACAGGAGAATAAATTATGCCCAGAAGATCAAGGACTACCTCCTCGACAGGCATGTATCATGTTGTCATTCGTGGAATGGACCGGTTATGCATGTTTGAACAGGAAAACGATTACAAAAAATACTTGGACCTTTTATCCTTATATAAGGAAGAATGTGATTTCAGTCTCTACGCCTACTGCTTAATGACCAACCATGTGCACATGGTCATAAGGGTAAATACGGTATCGCTTGAGACAATTTTTCGAAAAATAAACACCCACTATGCTGTTTGGTTTAATATGAAATACCAACGTACCGGGCACCTTCAGCAGGAAAGATTTTATAGCGAGCCGATTGAGGACTACACCTATTTATTGACCGCGACTCGCTATATTCATCAAAATCCTCTTAAGGCAGGGCTCGAGACAGTTCCCGGAGAATCCTATCGTTGGAGCAGCATTCATGACTATTATAATTTGAATGATTCAGTCACAGATATTTCTTTCATTCTTGATATGATGGCTCATGACGCTTTTCTCGATTATAATGGCACCACCGCGTCCGATAAATGTTTAGACATCGACACCGTAAAAAAGCGCCTTCCTGACGATGTTGCAAAAGAAATTATTCAAAAAATATCTAATTGCAGTTCCTCTACTGATTTCCAAAAGCTTCCTGTGTTGCAAAGAAATGAATATCTGTCACAAATACACGCCGAGGGAGTTTCTACGCGTCAGCTTAATAGGTTAACCGGAATATCTGTTGGCATTATCCAGCGTACATTAAATAAAAAAAATAAAGCAGAGGGACACTCCTCGTCGCAAAGTTCCACTCCTCGTCGCAAAAGAACCGTCCCCACCGTTGAAACCCATCCCCAAAAGTGATAAAATATTAACTTGTATTTCATGTTATGGAGAAAACTTATTATTTTCTGGCATCCTTAGGGGGTGCCAATTTTTTAGGAGTGTTTTTTATGAGGAAAAAACTATTACTATTATTAATTGCAACTCTTGGTTTGTGCTTGACTGCTTGTGGAAAAACAGAAAATACTTCGGCCCATAGTGATACAGGCGCTGTCGAATCTGTGTCCGAAGATTCGACAGACAACGGAACCGAAGAAATAGATGCTAAAGAGGCTAAAGAAACAGAGAACAAGGAAGATACTTCAGTTTCTACAGCAGGTGATATTGAGATACGTTTTTCTCTATATTACGATGATTCAAAAGCTGAAATCACTGATGCCGCAGCCACCATTTCCTATCTTCCCCAGACGATTGATACCGGAAAGCTTATAGAGCCACAATTCTCTCGTATGCGTGCAAACTCTGTCAGCACATATCCTTCTATAGAACACATCAATGAAATTCGAGCATTTGGAATAGGCCTCTATAACAAGTTAGTATTACCATATACCGATACCTATCGTGAAGAATTCAACACTATGCACTTAGCAGTTGCAAATGAGGAAGATATCAAAGCTGTTAGTGTCGCCAACCTGTTCAAGGATGAAGTAACTGAAAACTTTGGAAGTGTTGAAGTGAAAGGTTTAGTTACTGACGCATACTTAAGTAAAGGAGACGTTGTAGTTCCAAAAGATAGTCCAAAGCGTATGGAATCAATGGAACTTGCTGTAACCTTGACCATAGATGACAAAGCCTCTTTAATCAACTATGTAAATGAAATTATGAGTGAGGATGAGTCAAAAAAATACGAATATACTGAAGACGACGAAGGAAGCATTACCACACTGTTAACCATTCCTGACAGCAGTTCATCTGCAGAAACTTCGGGTGATTCCTCAGATTCTTCCAAGTCTGAAGACACTGGCGTGTTTGGTCGATGGATACCATCTTATTCAGAAATGTATTATTGCCTTGAACTTAATTCGAACTGTACAGGAACATTATACAGAGGAAACAAGACCTATCCTCTTACATTTGTAATAAATGGAAATAAAATAAATGTGACAGTAGATTTTGATGGTTCTGCTATTAAATCCCAGTATTTTTATGAGGACAATACATTAGTCAGTGACCAGGATAATACAATATTTACCCGCGAATAATGTGTTGCAGAGGGACGCTCCTCGTTACAAAGGGGCTCTCCTCGTCGCAAAGGGGCTCTCCTCGTTGCAAAGTGCACATCCTCGTTGCAAAGTGCACATCCTCGTCGCAAAGTGCACATCCTCGTCGCAAAAGAACCGTCCCCAGGAGGAAAAATGTTAACCTTATCTCAGCTTAACCACTATGACAACATCATAATCCAATGTCATGACAATCCAGATGCTGATGCAATCGCATCCGGTTATGCATTGTTCAGATATTTTAAACTCATTGGCAAACATACCCATCTGATCTATTCCGGACGGGGAAAAATAGAAAAGCCCAACCTGCTTCTGATGTTACATAATCTGAATATTGGCGAAAGTCTTGAATACGTTGCGCCCGCAGATGCCCAAAATTACCACAATCCATCACAGGATTCTATCCTTATCACAGTGGACTGCCAGTATGGAGCCGGCAATGTAACTAGGATTCCATGCATCAATAAGGCAATCATTGATCACCACCAGATTGAAGTGGAGGATGTTTCGCAGTCTGCGATTCTTCCAAAGCTTGGCAGCTGCTCTACCCTGTGCTGGAAGCTGATTTCTGAAACCCCTGAGGCCAAGGAGCTGCTGTCTGACAGCGACATAAGCACTGCCCTCTACTATGGTTTGTTTACCGATACCAACTTTTTTTCAGAGCTTTTTCATCCCTTGGATCTTGATATGAAAGACTCATTGGTGATTCGGCCTTCTGAAATAACCCTTTTTAGAAATTCAAATCTTTCCCTGGACGAATTTTCAATAGCAGCTAATGCCATGTCCCAACAGGAATATGATGAAGAACACAGATTTGCAATTGTAAAAGCAGCCCCCTGTGATCCCAACACCCTTGGATATATCTCTGACCTGCTTATTCAGGTTGATGGTGTTGATACCTGTATTGTATTTAATGAAAAATCAGAGGGCATAAAGTTTTCTGTCA
>DCIJ01000057.1 GCA_002315945.1 Lachnospiraceae bacterium UBA1729
TTCCAGCATCCTGTTGCAGGTACATACAAGAAAGAAAGAATCGAAGCTGGTAAGAAGTACTTCTCAGTTGCTTCAGGTGGTGGTACAGGCCGTACACTTCATCCTGATAACATGGCAGCAGGTCCTGCTTCTTATGGTTTCACAGATACACTTGGCCGTATGCATTCATCAGCTCAGTTCGCAGGTTCATCTTCAGTTCCTGCTCACGTAGAAATGATGGGTCTCATCGGTGCAGGTAACAACCCTATGGTTGGTATGACTGTTGCAGTTGCAGTTTCAATCCAGGAAGCTGCTGATGCAGGCAAGTTCTAAATTATAATTTTAAAATAATTAAGGGTTCCGTTACTTCTTGAAAGTAGCGGAACCCTTTTTTGTACTATTATATTCATTTTGGGTAATGAACTGTAACCTGATTGAATGGAATCTCTATTCCATTTTCATCAAACATTTCTTTGGTAACCTGTCTGATTCCCCGTTCGACCTTGAAGGCATTTTCGTTGTTGGCTGATGCCCATACTCGTATAGTTACAGAAGAATCTCCCAAATCCTGCACCCCGTTAATAAAAGGCCCATCTATCATCTCTGGAATGCTGGCCCGATATCTGGGAGTATTATCAAGAATTAATGCCATGACCTTTTTAATATCTTCTTTATAGGCAATGTCAATCATACAAATTGCTCCACGGCTGTCAGGTCCAAGAATAGTAACATTTTTAAGCTCTGAATTGCTTATTACCTTGGTGTAACCACTTATTTCAATTGTGGTAGCTCTGATACCTATTCCGGTAACCTGTCCTCTAAAATCGCCTACCATAATCCAGTCTCCAATATTAAAAAGATTTTCGAAAACAATGAAAAATCCTGACAGGATATCATTTACGGTCTGTTGCGCACACATGGAAATCATGGCACCGATGATGCCGGCACCGGCCAGTAATGCTGTTGAGTCAACGCCCAGATATATCAGTATCAGACCAAACATTGTTACAAGTAATCCAAAACGAATAATACTTGCACTCATTCGACCGATTGTGATACCTCTGGGTCCCAGGTTCCCTGTTAAGAGTGTAACAGCAAATAATAACAGTCTTGCTGCAAAATAAGAGCCTACTACAACAAATAGAATCATCGTGAAGGAGAACAGATTCAATCCCTTATGCCAGCTCTGACCGGTCAGATAACTCAACAGTGAGTTCTTGCCACAGCTGGAATCCAGAAGTAATAGAAGAACTAGGAAAATAAGTGTAATTATCAGCATGCGACCTAATATTTTCCGATAGCTTTCATCCATCATTTGTTCGTTGGTGGATTCACTTAATATTGTAGAGTGTTTTTCTTCCACGATATCATGGGATTCCCTGTTCTTAACGGACATTGAGAAAAATACAAAATAAAGCAGAGCAAAAGTAATTACTATTTCAATCAGTGTAAAATAGTTTATATGACCCACTAAATCTGACAGGGCTATTGCTGATACAAGGACAGTGGAATCTGTGATGTGGGTGTTAACATACATTCTCTCTCCATTCAGACGGCAGATTCCAGCGTAATCATTATCAAATACTGAATCAGGAAGCGTGTTTGATATGTAGCTGACCTCGGTGTCTGCTGGGTCAGCAAAACATATTTCGTTTTGATTCTCAAAATTAATATATCCCTTGGATGAAGTTCCAAAATCCGCTCTTAGTATGCTACCTTCTATGCTGGTATAGTTTTCAAAATCAATCAGCGCTTCTGCAGAATGAATTGTTACTATTGAACCTGCGCTGTCCTGACGTCTGGATGCAATATGTGTTTGTGCAGCACTGTCAATATATCCAACATAGCTGGACCCTCCTTTGATAACCTGCCAAATACTGTTTTCAGCATCAACGTCATCTACGCTTATGGTATATCCATTTTTATCATCGGTATCAAACTGAACGGTACCTGTTCCGTCAAGGACCGTAATGCTGGTGGTGTTAGGCAAAAAGCTGTTTAATTCGGTCAGGGTTTTATCGCTAAGTGCCTCGGGGTAGTGCATATAGTATTGGGCAATTGCATCATTAACAATTTCCCAGGACTGATAGTAATCATTAAAAATGTTTTCCTGGTTATTACTGTCGGCAACAACTGACTCGCTGCAGGCTCTGAGATTATCTGCAGCCTCGATATTCTGGGTACAATAGTTTATCAAAGTCTGAACATATATCATGGACAGAGCGATAAGAAGCAATGCAAAAAACAGAAGACCGCTTGTATGGGACAAAAGATCCTTATTTATTACTTTCTTACGACCAAACTGTAGATAGGCTGTATTACTGTCCTGAGTACTTAGCGCTAAAAATCGGCGGGAATATACATATATAATTATTACGAATATCCACACCAGACTGAGGGGAAGGAATACACTTCTAATAATATTCTGCCAAGAATTACTGATTAGCTTATATGAATAGAAGGTAAACTGGTCATCCATTTCTTTGGAATAGAAGATACCGTAAGTATCATTTTTAAACTTGACAAATGTACAGGCATTCGCATTAAGGGATTTGAGTTTGTTAAGCTCAGAGCCGTCAATATAATCGCTCAGATTTTGGCCAAGCAGCTGTGAATCAGAAGATCTGACTATAGTATTAGTAGTATTATCCACGCAGAATATAGTCTTATCCTGACTCTTACAGTATATGGACTGTGTATCATACAGTTCGAGAACATCATAAGTTTCCCAGCGTGTAACCACATATTCTCCGTCAGTTACTTTATGAGAAGTTAAATTATAGTTATTCCAGACAAGCTGTCCTTCTGTAAGAAGCTGGTATAATTCACTGCTATTTATCTGTGGAACATCTTCAATTCCTATCAGGCGGCTATCGTTATACCAGAATGCAGAGGCAGACTGACTGTTGTCGTTTAATTCTGTTTTGACATAATAGATTTTAAAATAGTTGCCCAGGTGGGTGAGGGCTTTTTCCAGGGACTGGCTGGTATAGCCGTTCTGGGCAAATTCAAAGGCCAAGAAGCCGGTTGCATCAGCGGCTATCTCATCCATGTTGAGATTATAAATATCAATCTGGTTCTGCTCGTTTTGGTAGTTAAGAATTGCTTTGTCCAGACCTAATTCCAGATTGAAGATATATGCCATCATATAAATAAAAGAACTGAATGACAGTAGAATTGCTGAAAAAATAACTGTAATAAGAATAATTAAAGCAAGCCCTTTGTTTTGTTTTACACTAATAGCTCTCTTTTGCATACTTTTCCCTCTAATCCATTATACAAACTCACAAAACACAAAAATAAAATTTCCCATAGGGAACGAAAAAAACAGAAATTATGTTAATCAATTTATAGTACCATGAAATGGTCATTTTTTCTACAAATCACGTATTTATAGAGCAAAAAAACAGGGGGAAATGGAAGTTATGTCGACACAATTTGTTGAGTGTTTCTTAAAAAAATATCCCCTATTATGTGGTGGAAAATAGGCCGATAAAGGTGATAGAATGAATGAGGCGAAAAAGCAGAATTTGCGCTACAAAAATTTAGTAGGGGCAGATGAAAAAAATATAATTATAGAAAGTGAATTGAAATAGCGATGACAAACATAATGGAACAAACAAAAAAAATAGCAAAATGGATAGCTATAGGGATAGGCGCTGTTGCGGCAGTAATTATTGGATTTGCTGCGATTCTGGCTGCGGTAACAATTGCAGCTGTAGTAGCAGCTGGTGCGGCAGCTATTATTGCTGTTGTATTAATCGCTGCAACTGCAATAGTCCTGGCAGCTGCGGTAATACTTCTTCTTATAATATTAACTGCGGCAATAGCTGTTGCAATTGTATTTGGACTTGTTATGTTTGCACTGGCTGCGGTAATAGTAATAGCTGCTTCGGTGGCGGTAATAGGAGCAGTAGCTTGCGTTATAGCAATATTGGCGGCACTTCTGTCAATTGCGGCATATATTGTTGCTGCATTTATTAAGCTGATTATTATGCTGTTTACACCCCCTGCATTAGGAACTGCTGAGGCAGGCGAGGTAACTCAGTCTAAGGAAAGCACGCAAGAATCTGCGGGAACTCAGTCCGAAGAAGGCACCAAAGTATCCGAGGAAATGCAACCCGAAGAAGGCACCAAAGTATCTGAGGAAATGCAGCCCGGAGAAGGCACTAAAGTATCCGAGGTGACTCAGCCTGAAGAGGGAGCCAAGGTGTCTGAAGTGGCATAAATGGTTTGGAATATAGAAGAAAAATTTGATTGACAAACTAAGTATACTTTGATACTATTATTGCTGTTGTGATGAGCAACAGACAATATAGGGGAATAGTACAATGGTAGTGCGGCGGTCTCCAAAACCGTTAATGGGGGTTCGATCCCCTCTTCCCCTGGAAGCAAAAACCAGTAAATATGCGAAATGTCGCTTGTTTACTGGTCTTTTTTTATGTACTATATTGATTAGCTATTCGGAGGGAGGAATCACGGATGAATGATAAATGGCTGGATTTTGCTATTCGTATTCAAAGTATTGCCCAGGCAGGACTTCAATATGGTAAAGATCCATATGATATAGAACGATATGAGGAATTAAGACAGATTGCAGCAGAAATGATATCTGTAAAAACAGATATTTCTGTAGAAAAAATAGTTGGCTTATTTTGTAATGAAACTGGATACCAGACACCCAAGATAGATACAAGAGCAGCGTTGTTTATTGATAATAAGATTATGCTTGTACATGAGAAGAGTGGAAATTGGTCTCTGCCAGGTGGTTGGTGCGATGTGGATCAATCAATTGTTTCTAACACTTTGAAGGAAGTGAAAGAGGAAACTGGTATTACAGCATCTGTGGACAAGCTGATTGCTATACAGGATTGGCGCAGACACAATGTGGTCAATTATGCTTTCGGGGTAATGAAAACTTTTATTTTGTGCAGATATGAAGCCGGAAGCTTTCAGGACAACATTGAAACAACCGAGACCAGGCTTTTTGAATTATCTGAATTACCACAGAATTTAGCAGTAGAAAAATGTACACGGGAACAAATTGAGATGTGTTTTGAAGCCTATAATGATCCTAATTGGACTGTGTTATTTGAATAGCTACATGCGAGAGGAGATAATATGCAGGATTTATTAATTGTTGTTGATATGCAGAATGATTTTATTGATGGAGCGCTTGGTACTCCTGAAGCTGTTGCAATTGTGCCTAATGTAAAGAAAAAAATAGCAGAATTCAACGGAAAAGTATTGTTCACCAGAGATACTCATTATGAAGATTATCTGGATACGCAGGAAGGAAAAAATCTTCCTGTTAAGCATTGTATAAAGGATACTGATGGGTGGCAGATAAGAAGAGAACTTGATGAATTAAGAAAGACGGAACCTATAGACAAAGAGACCTTCGGCTCTTCAGAACTAGGGGCTATGCTATGGGAATTAGATGATGAAGATGAAATAAGCAGTATTACGTTTGTTGGATTATGTACTGATATATGCGTAATTTCTAATGTAATGATTGCAAAAGCATTCCTTCCAGAAGTGCCTGTTATAGTTGATGCAAATTGTTGTGCAGGAGTTAGCGTTGAAAGCCATGAGAATGCGCTTAAGGCAATGGAAATATGCCAGGTTAAGGTTGTAAGATAATAGACGAGTCCTCGTTCACCCAAATTCTGCTCCATACTGCCTGAATACTCTCATTTCTGTCCTTTAATAAGAAATAGGTCAAAACAAGCTGTACTGTAGCAAAAATTAATACCTCTACAACATCCCAGGTTTCAACTGTTCCGGTAGCAACGCCCATTCCATATGCCAAATAAGAGATATAATCGTGCAGGAAGTGAACTAACATGCCAGGAAGAAAAGAACCGGTTCTAAGGTATACAGCTGCCATAAACACACCAGCGGCACCTGCACTGAAAATCTGAACAATAGTTGGTCCCAGGTCTGCTCCTGCAATCAGATTAACAAGGTGAGTTAATCCAAACAGAGCTGATGTGAATAATAATAGTGGACCTACGGTTTTCCGTTTCCTGAATACATACATAGCTGCAGCCAGGGGAAGCATTCTGTCAGTTATTTCTTCTGTAATTCCAGGCTGCAGAGCGCCAACTAAGGTGGCAAATGAAGGGGGAACGATACCACCGAGCCTGATTACATCAATAATCCATAATACGAAATCTACACCAATAAAAATGGCTACATAGAGAATGATATCTTGTTGCCTGCAATTCTCCAAACATCCAAAACCTTTAAAACAGGGGCTATAATGCTTTTTAAAAATATATAATAAAGATACTGTGCCCAGAATAATTATAAGATTCTCAATAATGCTAGCTTCTGCACTTTCCATGCCTATATTACATTTGGCGCTCATAACATATTTAACAATTTCAGCAAATACAGCAAAACCAAAGAAAATACTAATATTTCCTACTAAAAACCATGCTACCAGTTCGGCGAATGGATGATTTAGTAGTCTGTGTCTTTCGATAAATGTTTTCATAATCAATTTCTCCTATAAGCGTTTTCTCTTTTTGAACAGCTACATCATATCCAATCCTGTGTGGCATAACTGTTGCACCTACTCATCATCAATGCTTAGGTGAAGTTAATTTGAAAACTCATTAATTTGGCTTTTGTTGGGGTAATGTAGTATAGATTTTACTAAGAATATTGATATAATGTTTTGAGAGCGTCAAGCGTTATATAAATTTCAATTACTGATTATTTTGTTGATGTTTATTCTAAACTATTAAATTCTTAACAGAAGAACAGGAGGGAGATATGAAAGATCCAATGACACTTCAAATGAATACCGCTGGTGCGCAGGCCGGACTGGATGTTATTCGGGAATTTAATGAACAGTCTACCCACCCTATGGAAGTGGCAGAAGCCTTCTTATTTAAGCTGCTCAGTGAAAATGCTGACACTGAATATGGAAAGAAATACCATTTTTCTGAAATTAAATCTGTGAAGGAGTATATGGAAAAGGTCCCTGTAATCACCTACGAGGCAGTAGATGAATACATAGAGCGAATGAAAGCTGGAGAGAAGAATATTCTGACCTGTTATCCATATAATCATTTCAATACTACTTCCGGTACAATTGGAAAAGCAAAATCTATTCCGATGACAGACCCTCAAACTGCCGTATATATGAAGTATGGTAGCCAGTATAATCTCGGAATAATGGAGACTTATCTGGATCCGTCCTGGAAAGAAGGACGAAGCTTTTCACCTACAGAGGGAGCCTATACTACATTAGATAATGGGATGACAGTTGGTTGTGCTTCTTCCAAGATGGCTGAAGCCTGTACAGGTGGTGTGGAGCCATTTGGAAGTATGCTGCGCTCCATGTTTTCATCTCCTCCGGAAGCTATGTTGCCTGATGGAGAAACCAATACCAGATATCTGCATGTTCGTTTTGCTATGATGGACAAAGATTTAACCGGAATAACAGCGGGTTTTCCTGTAAATTTGGTTCATCAGATGTCATATATTAGAGATAATTACGAAATGCTGATTGATGACATTGAAAAAGGTAATATTGATGAGAGCATAACAATTAGCGATGCAAAAAGAGTTACATTAGCACCAAGACTGGTCCCTATGCCAGAAAGAGCTGCCGAGCTAAGAGAAATATTTAAGGATGGACCTAATTTCCCATTTATGCCAGAGGTCTGGCCCAATATGCAGTATATTTTCTGTGCATATGGTGATGGCATGACTGTATATAACGATACCCTAACCAAATATTTCCATGGAGGCAAGATAGCGCAGATTTGTGCCGGAATTACAGCCTCTGAAGGATTGTGGTCAGTTCCTTCAGGAGTCAATGACCCTGATTCGATAATTGTTCCAGATGGTGTATATATTGAATATCTTCCAGTTGAAGCTGGCGATGATTTCAGTCAGATATGTACCATGGATGAGGTAGAGATAGGGAAAATATACGAACTGATTATTACTAACCTCTGCGGCCTCTACCGCTATAGAATGAGTGATGCTGTCAAGGTAACTGGTTTTCATGGAAAGCTTCCAAAGGTACAGTTTATGTACCGTGTTAACAAGACTATATCACTGGCTTTAGAGAAGACTACAGAGACTGCTTTGCTGGAAGCTGCAAAACAGACGGCTAAGCGCCTTGATTTTCAGCTGTTGGACTATGAAGTATATCCTGACAGGGAAGCTGTTCCAGGTAAGTATATATTTTTACTTGAGACATATGATGAAAAAAGATTCCAGATTTCAAAGGAAGAACTGTCAAAGGTTTGTTTCGAAGAACTCTGTAAAGCTAATCCAAGAGTCCTGGCAGCGCATAAAGCTGGAAATATTGGAGATCTTGAAGCTTATTTTGAACAGCCTGAAACTCAGCTCCTTTATCGCGACAAGATGATATATCAGGGAGCAAGTGCCCAGCAGTTTAAGCCTGTTCATGTAATTGGTAACGAGGAACAGCGTAAATTTTTCATGATTATGAGAGAGGAATAGCCTTTTTGCAGTGCTAAAAGTATTTGATGGAAAATAATATTTTATCTAAAAAGAGTATACGTCAGACATATCCAATATGCGTTTTATTTGCATTCGTAATGAATATGACTTTTTCTGTAGATTCCATTATTTCAGGAAAATTTCTGAGCACGGATGCAGTTGCAGCTGTTGGAATTGGTACCCCTTTCATAACTCTGATGCTTGCAGTTTTGGTACTTATATTGCAAGGGTGTTTTCTCAAAATGATCCAGTATATGGGGCGTTCCGACAAGTATAGAACATGCAAAATATATTCGAGTGCTATTGTTTTAATTTTCTCGTTGGGAAGCGTGTTTATGCTTCTGTGTATATTTGCTAATTCAGCACTGGTAAATGCAGGCGGAGGGTTAAAGGCATCAGCTGAGGCTGGGAGAATAGCCGGATTATATATCATGTCAGCATCAGGCATGGTTCCCTTCTTTGCAGCAGGGCTGTTATTTCAGTACGTTCTTGCAAGCTATGGGTATCAGCAGGCTAGAATGTTGTGTGGCGTAGTTAATGTTTTAGTAAATATTGTTGTATCAATCATCGGCGTTATTGTCTTACCATCTGATATAGCTATTGTAGGTCTTGGAATTGGATCCGCTTTTGGCTGTTTTGTACAAGCTTTACTGGCATTTATTCTGGTTAAAAAGAAATGCAAGAATATTCATTTTGTTTTCTTTAAGCCAGGGAAAGAAGATTTTTTAAACATATTAGATATGTTCAGGAGAGGATTACCTTCATCAGTCAACACCATTATAGGTTCTATTGCATCATCAATTATTAATCACCTGGTGTTGTCACTGTTTGTATCCGGAACAGAAATAGTTGCTCTTATTGTAATTGTAAAAACAATGAAAAACATTGCGTTTGCCTTCTCAAAAGCTGCAGCAGCAACAAGTGAGCCTCTCTTTGGAATTCTATTTAATAATCGCGATGTGAATGGTTTGATTGCTGCTCTTAGGGACACTATCAAGATAGGACTTGCTTATACATTGGGAATTTCTGTCCTAATGATAATTATCCATCCAGCATTTATGGTTTTCTACAATCAATCAGGAAATCAATTGCTACGAGCAGGACTGATTATGATCGCCATCGCGACTCCCATTGATATGATTATTGACCTTATGGGTGGTTTTTTTGAAGCGACAGAGAGATTCCTGTTATCAATGTCATTTACTATTATTGCAGACAGTATTTTATATCCAATAATGGTTGTTTTACTAAGCAAAGCTGTAGGACCAGCAGCGGTATGGATTGGTATGTCCTTTAATGGCATTGTATTTCTTGCCATTTTCTATTTGATTATGATGGTTGCTACCAAAAAGTTCCCGGTTCCAGTTAAGAACATGCTTATGATTAAAAAGGAACTGCTAAAACACATACCTTCTCTGGATATGTCTATTAATGGTGATGAAAGCCAGATTACAAAAATTGCGGAAACCATTCAGAACTTTTTTACTTCTGCTGATTATAATAGCGTGACTGCCTATAATGCAGCATTATGTATGGAAGAAATTGCTGCTGACTATGCAGATTTTACCAAGACGAATAACAAGAAAGAACAGAAGCTCTTAATGGATATTAAGGTATTCCTGGATGAGGATGACATCGAAATGATTATACGTAGTTATGATGAGCCTTATAATTCGCTTGATTACGAGTATAATCCTGAGACCTTCAGTAAAATTGGCGTATATATGATACAAAAAATTGCCAAGCAGATAAGCTATTCTTACGCATACCATCTGAATATTATTACAATAAAGCTTGCAAAGTAAAATAGACAAGGAGAGATATCAACATGGAAGAATCAATGAACGATTATTTGGATGAACTGGAAAAATCATATAGTTTAATGGGGGATGGAGTTCATTCCACCGATGAGCTTCTTGTGTGGAAGAAAGCTCAGGAACTGTTAGAAAGTAAGGAACCTGTTACACTGACAATAACAGAAGTAAAGAATGGCGGAGTAACTGTTGATTTCGATGGGGTAAATGGATTTATTCCTATTTCAAGAATATCTACTGAGAGGATTGATGACTTAAAGCCATATCTGTATCAGGAAATTACTGTTCAGGTAATTGAGGTAGATATGGAAGCGGACAAGCTGGTTTTCTCAGCTCGTGAACTGCTTATGGCAAAGCAGGCAGAGGAAAATCGTAAAAAAATGCAGACAATCGCCACCGGAATGGTATTGGAAGGAACAGTGGAATCCCTAAAAGATTATGGTGCATTTGTCAGACTGGAAAACGGGCTGTCTGGTCTGGTACATATATCTCAGATTAGTGAGAAGCGTATCAAACATCCCCGGGTTGCCCTGAAGGAAGGGCAGGATGTCACTGTGAAGGTAATCGATGTTAAGGATGGTAAAATATCGCTGTCTATTAAGGCGCTATTGGAGGAAGCCGATGCTGAAGAAGACTCAGAACCAATCGAACTTCCGGAAAGTGAAAGTGTTGGCACCTCAATGGCATCCCTGTTAAGTGGGTTGAAGATTTTCTGATGAGATTTTAGCATCAAAATGATTGATTTTCTTATTTACTTTCAATCATTTTGATGCTATTTTTATCTATATACATTTTTATTTTAGGAGCGACACTAATGGCGAATACACCTCAATATAGTATTAGCAATAGAATAACACCAGATGAGATAAAAGCATTTAGAAAAAAATTAGGGTTAACACAGGCTGAGTTTGCTAATCTTCTTGGGGTATCTCGTCCTACAGTTGAAAGAATGGAATCGTCAAAAAAAGATATTTTCGGGCCAATTGCGCTATTAATAGATATTCTATCAGAGAATATGGAGCTATTATGCGAGGATAGACTTATTCCAGACAAAAAATATCCACTGCGCCTTCGGTATATGAATAAGAATAAACTATGTACTCTCATCGATATAGATGAGATTAATAGAAAAATTAGGATTAAAAATTATGTTTCTAACATAATATATCGAGCTTTTGGTAATAATACCAATCCGACCTTTGAAGACTATGAGCAATTTCTCGAGTCGCGCTGCTTCCCAAGAACTCGTGACAAGATAAAGATTGAGCTGGAAGCATTAGGTATTCCGTTTTACGATCCAATGTTAATTATAGAAAAAACACAGGGAAGAATGGCTGAGGATGACTTTTGGATTATTATTGAAAAATAGAGAGGTGCTTGGATGCTAGAACTGTATGAAAATGACCTGAAAACATTCCAGGGGCATTCATCAAAAGGTAATCAGCTAAAATGGAAAAAGGGTGATATTTGGTATAAAGCAGATTATACTGGATATGAAGGCTTGTCAGAGTATGTTATCGCCAATTTACTGGCCTTATCAGATCTGAATAAAGACGAATATGTTTTATATGATACAAAACAAATCAAATACAAACATACCACTTTTAACTGTGCAACCAGTTATGATTTTCTGCCTGAGGGAAACCAACTTATTACTCTATCTCGGTTATACAAGACAAAGCTTAATAGAAGTTTTACAGAGGATATTTGGCGAATATCTGATATGACAGATAGACTTGATTTCCTGGTAGAGCAGGTAATTCGAATGACTAATCTATCTGATTTTGGCATCTATCTTAATAAGATGCTGACTGTGGACGCGTTGTTTCTCAATGAGGATCGCCATCTGCATAATATAGCAGTTTTGATGAAACCAGATAATAGCTTTGGTTATTGCCCATTATTTGATCATGGAGCGGGTCTACTGGCTGATACAACAATGGATTATACTCTGGGAATTAATATTTTTGAGCTTATTGGTGAAGTGAAGGCAAAGACTGTTTGTCAGAGCTTTGATGAAGCGCTGGAAGCATCTGAAAGACTATTTGGTCAGAACATTCATTTTCATTTTACTAAAGGAGACGTATCTACAATATTAGACAAAGATACCATTTATGCCAATAATGTAAAATCAAGAGTTAAAGATGTGTTGTTTGAGCAGATGCGTCGTTATCAATATTTGTTTTATAATAGAGATTAATTCATAAACTGAGGGCTTATATTTAGACGAGAGGGTAAGTGAATAAGGGAATGCGAGTGAGCCTGCGGGTATTGGGATGAGAGTCCTAATGTCCGTATTTTTTATTTTTGGGCAATTTGAAAGATTTGTATGAAAATATGTACATAGTTTTTTGTTTGACTGTTCAAGCAGCATACCTATACTGTTACAATTCATAGGACATGGATAAAGTGTAGAATTACAACATGCAAAGTGGCAAAAATAGATAAATCAAATTGCAGTAGAGGGGTGTTTATGTGGATGAACAAATTTTAGAGAAACAAGCAATTAAAGTATCTCTAGTCAGCATATTTGGAAACGTAGTGCTGTCGATACTAAAATTTGCAACTGGGGTATTTGCAAACTCACAAGCTATGATATCAGATGCAGTACATTCAAGCTCCGACGTTTTCAGTAGTATTATTGTTATTGTAGGGGTCAAGATTTCGGCCAAAGAATCAGATAAAGAGCATCCGTATGGTCATGAAAGATTAGAGTGTGTTGCTGCGATTGTTTTATCTACGGTTCTTATTATAACCGGTGTCGGAATCGGCTATTCGGCTTTTAAGAAACTTTCTGGAGGGTTGTATCTTGATATTGCAGCGCCAGGTATACTTGCCTTAGTTGCGGCTATTGTTTCTATTATTTCTAAAGAAGCAATGTTTTGGTATACAAAATATTACGCAAAAGTAATAGATTCAAGTGCTCTTATGGCGGATGCATGGCATCATCGTTCAGATGCACTTTCTTCTATTGGTGCATTGATTGGTATCGGATTTGCAAGATTTGGATTTCCAATAATGGAGCCAATAGCTAGTCTGGTAATTTGTATTTTTATCTGTAAAGCTGCTTATGATATTTTCAAGAATGCACTTGATAAAATGGTTGATAAGGCGTGTGCTCCGGAATTTGAGAATGAAGTAAAAAAGTTTGTGGCGATGCAGGAAGGCGTGTTAGGAATTGATCTGTTCCGTACAAGAATGTTTGGAAATAAAATTTATATTGATCTCGAAATATCGGCAAATGGAGAAAAAACACTTAGGGAAACACATGCTATAGCGGAAAGAGTCCATAATTCAATTGAAGAAACATATCCACAAATTAAACATATAATGGTGCACGTAAATCCTAAAGATTGACGAGCGGTTTCAATATTTGTGCAAATTGAAATGACTAATGTTAAAATCTGTAAGTAAAAATACTCTGTATTTTGTATTGACTATATTAAATAATGATATACAATCCTAATTAAGAATAATTCCTGTTAATGAGGTGCGAATGGAAAGAAGAAACACAATCCAAAAGGAACTAGTTCTGAATGCAGTTATGCAGATGCGTAGGCATGTTACTGCAGAGGAAGTATACAATTATATAAAAAATGAACATCCTTCTATAGGAAAAGGTACTGTATACAGGAACTTAAATATATTAGCGGATGAAGGCAAAATCAGAAAGGTGGAGATTCCTGGAGGTGCAGACTGTTTCGATTTTATGTTGAAGAAGCATTATCACGTGAAATGCATAAAGTGCGGAAGAGTATTTGATGTTGACATGG
>DCIJ01000092.1:0-3862 GCA_002315945.1 Lachnospiraceae bacterium UBA1729
AAG
The DNA here is from genome assembly GCA_002315945.1 of Lachnospiraceae bacterium UBA1729. GTDB lineage: Bacteria > Bacillota > Clostridia > Lachnospirales > Lachnospiraceae > UBA1729. The sequence goes on from DCIJ01000092.1 coordinate 4, forward strand.
TTACTATTGAAAAGAGACAAGGTCCAAATCCACTAGTAGAAACAACTATAATATGGATCGTATATGGATGAAATGCCATAGAAAATCTATCGTTTGCAATTGAATACATCAAAAATTCAATTTCTCTCTTTTGCAGATTACACTGATGCTGTAAAATACAATCAGAATGTTTTAAAGATAACAATTCATTGTACTATTTGACATTAGTAAAGGAGAATCATTGATGGCAAAGTTAGCTATATTTTTTGGAACAGGGTACGAAGAAATTGAGGCGCTTACAGTAGTCGATGTCTGCAGAAGAGGTGGACTGGATATTGACATGGTATCCATTACAGGAGAGCAGGCTGTTACAAGTTCCCATGGAATTCAGGTGACAATGGACAAGCTGATAAGTGATATCGATTTTTCTGAATATGATATGTTAGTGCTGCCAGGCGGAATACCAGGTACTCCCAATCTTGAGGCATGCGATATGCTAATGGCTAAATTAGATGAATTCTACAAGGCAGGCAAGATGATTGCAGCTATCTGTGCGGCACCAAGTATCTTTGCCCACAGAGGATATCTGAAAGGCAGAAAAGCTTGTGCCTTCCCTTCTTATGAGGACGAATTGAAGGAGCTGGGAGTAGACTACCTGGCTGACAAGGCCCATAGAGATGGCACTGTTATTACTGGAAGAGGTATGGGAGCTGCTATTGACTTTTCCCTGTTGATTCTTGAGCATTTTAAGGGCAGCGAGGCCAGCGAAATAATGGCTAAAAAAGTGTGCTTTAAATAGTAGTAACTGACAAAACCGTTTGCCCAATGGGTTAAAAAATAGTAAAATACCTTTCGGTAATATGTAATAAAGCGGTTTGATAAAATATAGTTATTTTTTTGATATTTTAGTGTGAGAGTAGGCGTTTGGATATTCCAGTGTGAGAGTAGGCGTTTTGATATTTTAGTGTGAGAGTAGGAGAGAAGAATGGAACAGTATAAGCAGGAATTTGTTGATTTTATGATTGATTCTAAGGCTCTTAAGTTTGGTGAGTTTACATTAAAGAGTGGAAGAAAGAGTCCGTTTTTTATGAATGCAGGCGCATATGTAACAGGAACTCAGCTTATGAAATTGGGTGAGTACTATGCAAAAGCTATTCATGATAAATATGGGGATGATTTTGATGTACTGTTTGGACCTGCATATAAGGGGATTCCACTGGCAGTAGTTACTGCAGTTGCTTATTCAAAGCTGTATGGCAAGGAAGTCAGATACTGTTCTAATAGAAAAGAAGTTAAGGATCATGGTGATACTGGTATCCTGCTTGGAAGCAAGCTCCAGGATGGTGACCGTGTAGTTATGATCGAAGATGTAACTACTTCAGGCAAATCAATGGAAGAGACAGTGCCTATTGTAAGAGCTCAGGCAGATGTAAAAATTGTTGGTCTCATGGTCAGCCTTAACAGAGAAGAGGTAGGCCTTGGTGGCAAGGTAAGTGCTCTTGATGAAATCAAGGAAACCTATGGTTTCAACACAGGAGCTATTGTATCAATGAGTGAAGTATCAGAATACCTCTATAACAGAGAGATTAATGGAACTGTTCTGATTGATGATAAAATCAAGGCAGCCATTGATGCATATTATGAACAGTACGGTGCAAAATAGAACTTATGAAAAAAAGAAAACGTGGATACGTATACACTGACAAGAAGCATTCCCTCAAGGGGGCGTATGCTTCTGTCATGGGAATGGTTTCCATGACAGGCATGATCATGTGTGTATATAAAACTGTAACTCTTCACGGAGAAGCGCTGGCCAGATTTGGTGTAACAGCGCTTTTTGCGTTGGTGTTGAGTATTGTTGGTGTGATTACAGCATTTTTCTCCCTTATGGAGTCAGGCAAATTTTATCTCCTGTCTTATTTTGGGATGCTTCTTAATATAATTACACTTGTTGGCCTGATTTGGTTGCTAGTAATCGGCAGGTAGGTTAGTTGAATTTGTGCTGGTAATCGGCAGGTAGGTCAGTCGAATTTGTGCTGGTAATGGGTAGACTGGTCAGTCGAAATTGTGCTGGTAATAGACAGAGAATTGAAGGAAAAGTAATGGAACAGATTATTTCTGAAGAAGAAAGCTTAGAGATTTTGCAGGAAAGATATGCTTTAGCAAAGGATGCTATAGCTAATAGCTATGAAGAAATTCTGGATATTAAAAGTGATGACAAAAAGCAGCCTTTAATATCATATTTTGCGGAGTGTTTAGAATTCTGCGTTATGTTAATCAAAACCCTTGACACGGATTTAAACAAACTCAGCACATCTGAACTGAAAAAGCTAAATAATGAGCTCTATACTCAAATACTGCCAGGGAATTATGTTAACTCGTATACTGACCCCGAATATGCGGTAAAACATCTTGGAGAGGCGGAAAAATATCTTGGAGAGGCGGCAAAACACCTTGGAGAGGCGGCACCGGTTTTGTGTGCCATTGCAGCCGAACTGCGTGCGGCCATTCCTGCAGTATTTGAAAAAAATCTTGAGGGGCTGGTTATCAGGCTTGAGCTTATTCTTGAGGTGTTGGGAATCCTGGGCGAAGCAGTTGAACTGGAAAAACACTTGCCTGCGCAAGGCGCAATCGCTGGCGACAACGAAAGCCCAGTCTCAGATACCAACGCAATCAAACTCTCGGTCTCGGATATCAACGCAATCAAACCCTCCATCTCTGAATTGAAAGAAGCCTTCTACTACTACGTATTTGACTACACTGCATTCGGTCTGGAGGAGAGAGTAACCGGGCAGATCGATCCAGGAAAAGACTTTTTTGTAAGACATGTCATGGAATCTGATTTATCAGATATTAGATACCTGTACCTAACCGGTGAATATATTACAGAAGACGAAGAAAGAACTGCAGCCTTTATCAATGGCCTGTCCCAGGAGACAATTCAGACCATGGCGGACACCTATACAGAAGGGTACAGGATTGGATTTGAGGTTGGCAGAAAGGATATTTCCAAAAAGAAAACGGTTAACATAAGATACACCGTTGGCTTTGAGCGTGTTATCAGGCAGGCTATACTTAATTTTAGAAAAATAGGTCTGGAGCCTACTATTTTCAGACAGGCTTCAGGCATACTTGAGAACAAGGGCATCAACAGGATTGGAGTTTTTGGCGCTGCTGCAAATAAGCAGTTTGACTTTGACCACAAGGAAGACCTTGCCCTGGTAATGGACAAGAAGTTCGTGGCTCACAAGCTGGAGCTTTTGAAAAATATCTATGAAAACAACAAGGATATTGCAAATGTCCATGGTGGTCCTGCAGTGATGGAAATCTTTGGTGAGGAAGATTTTGAACCTGTGAACAAGCCTGAGGCATTAAAGTTCGATGCCAAGCAGCAGTCGCTGGTAACTCAGTACACCGGAAAAAGTGGGCTGATAGTTAATGAGTATATCAAGGGTGAAGAGAGAAGCTTCACAATCATCGCATTTCCCGTGCCTGCCATTGGAGACAGGTTTAACGAAATTTTTGAAGAAACAATCAAGATAAATACTCTGGATTACAAGCTGTACCAAAAAATTCAGCAGGATATAATTGATGCACTGGATGAATGCACCACGGTTTACATAAAAGGAAAGAACGGGAACACCACCGATTTGACCGTGTCCCTGTGCAGCCTTAATAATCCTGAAAAAGAAACTATTTTTGAAAACTGTGTGGCGGATGTTAACATCCCTGTGGGCGAGGTGTTTACATCACCCAAGCTCTCTGGTACCACAGGCAGACTTCATGTCAGCAGAGTATTCCTAAATGAGCTGGCCTATGACAATCTGTGGTTTGAAATCAAGGATGGAATGATTACTGACTATGGCTGCAGTAATTTTGA
>DCIJ01000092.1:3947-10516 GCA_002315945.1 Lachnospiraceae bacterium UBA1729
GAATTTGCAATTGGAACCAATACCACGGCATATCGAGTAGGAAAAGAGTATGATATCGCTGCCAAGCTTCCTATTCTCATTGCTGAAAAAACTGGTCCACATTTTGCCTTTGGTGATACCTGCTATTCTCATGCTGAAGAGCTGGCTGCCTACAATCCGGATGGCAAGGAAATTATTGCAAGGGATAATGAATGTTCCCTCCTTAGAAATACTGAGCCAGACAAGGCATATTTTAACTGTCACACAGATGTGACTATTCCTTTTGAAGAGCTGGATAAAATAGTTGGAATAAAAGCCGATGGAAACGAAGTTTACATAATTCGAGACGGGAAATTTGTTCTTCCAGGCACAGAGGAACTGAATACTGAACTGGATAAAAATTTTTAATATTTTACTAAACTAATCCGATTTCTCTCCGATAAATTAGATGTGGGTATACTATAAGGACACTCGCAAGGCGTGTGTTGTGGGTAGAGCATACCGATGTTCTTTTATAACAAAATAAGTAAAGATGCTTATGAAACACACTTTTTTATGAAAAAGGAGGGAAAGCCATGACGACAGTCAATGTGTCAAAGGCTGAAGCGCTGTTTGCCGGATTAGTGCAGACAAACGATTCGAAGCCTGCGAACAGTGAAGGATTCGAAAAAGCTTTCAATCAGGCCTCACTTAAGGGTGGTTCGGTAGATATTACAAAAGAGCTGAACACAGTTTCAAAGGCTGATAAGTCTGCAGACAGTGCCAAGGATCATTACAAGATGAATGAATCCAAGGCAGACAGAAGCAGAGTTGAGAATCCGAATGCTAAGAAGGCAGCTGAAGATGCAGCCAAAGCGCAGCAGGATTCCAAGGTAAATCAGACTGATGAAAGTACCGCAGTGAAGGATGACATGAAGGTAGATGACAAAAAAGTGGATGCTGATACGCAAAAGCAGCTAAAAGCAGCCATCAGAGATCTAAAGCAGGCCATAGCAGATGATACCGGAATGAGTATGGAAGATGTGGAAGAGGCTATGGAAGTCTTAGGACTTACTGCACAGGATTTGTTCAATCCAGACAAGATTCCAGCTATGGTTATGGAACTTACTGGTGAGACTGATTCCATCGTACTTGCTACTGATGAAGAGTTGATGGATATGGTGGATTTTTTACAGGACTCTGTAGAAATCGCTGTTGCTGATTTGGATGAGGCTCTTGGAATTGAGCCTGGTGAAATCAATCAGATCCTTGAACAGATTGAAGCACTTAAGCATGCCGACAAAACAATCCCGTCAGATATAGTTGATGGTGCTGGTAAAAGTATTCCTGCTGAAGTTCAGGTATCAGACATCAGGACGACTGAGACGGAAGGAACCAGACTCGATGCAGACAAGCCCTTTGTCGCAGGAGAGGTTCTTGCCCAGGTGGACAAATCTCTTACAGGAGAGTCCACTAAAACTACTGAAGGCGAAATTAAGCCGGAAGAGACAATAATAAGTGAAAAAAGTGAGGACGTCCCAGCCGTATCTGAAGACAAGTCCGGAACTGAAAAGAAGGATAATGGAAAGCATGAAGCTAACGATAATCGCTTCTCAGGTTCTAATACTTTTTCCCAAAATTTAGAATCAAAAATTGATAGTATATTGAATGAGGCCCGCTTTGATGCGCCTGCAAGTAATCACAATGTGAATACTCAGGATATCATTGATCAGATAACTGATTATATGAAGCTCAATATTAAGGCTGATGTAACAGAGCTTGATATGCAGCTGAACCCCGAGTCATTGGGAACACTTCATGTTAAGGTTGCTGCCAAGGAAGGGGTTGTTACAGCCCAGTTCACAACTCAGAACGAGGATGTGAAGGCAGTAATCCAGAGCCAGATTGCTGAACTGACCCAGCGCCTTGAAAGCGATGGTGTGAAGATTGAAGCTGTAGAAGTTACAGTTGAATCTGGAGCCTTTGATCAGAATCGTGAGCAGGGTAATGAAAGCAGAAGCGAGGATGGCGAGCCCAAGAGAAAGCCTGTCAGACGTCTTGAAATCAGACCAGGTATGAGCCTGGAAGAAATCGCCGGTATGGATGAAGATGACAGACTGACAGCCGAGATGATGGCCATTGAAGGCAATTCGGTAGACTATCAGGCATAAGGAAAGGAGAATGTTATGAGTTTGGTTGCTCCTGTAACAGATGGAAAGATTGAAAGCACAACTTCAAAGACTTCCTCAACGGAAAAAACCAGCAATTCTACATTGGACAAAGAGGCATTTTTATCATTGTTGATTTGTGAAATGCAGAATCAGGACCCGCTGGAACCTACTTCTAACACAGAATATATTTCACAGCTGGCTACTTTTTCATCATTGGAAGAGATGCAGAATATGGCTGCAAGTATGGACAACCTGAGAGCTTCCGGCCTGGTTGGCCAGGAGGTATATCTGAAGAGTACCAATTCTACTACTGGTGAGACCAATTATATTCACGGTATTGTAGATTATATTCAGATGAGCGGCAGTGATGTACTGCTTAGTGTAAATGGTTCCCTGTATCCATTGAGCGATCTGGACAGTGTGTATGATCAGACCTACTCAACTGCTTACAACATGGCATACAACTGGAATCTGACACTTAATCAGCTGCCTGCAGTCAGCAAAATTTCTGAAGCTAACAGAAGTGCCATCGAAGGCTTACGTGCAAGCTATGAGAAGATGGACGATTACCAGAAGACCTTCATTACATCGGAAAATCTGGATAAGTTAGCTCAGTATGAGGAACAGTTAGCAATACTTAAGGCTATTCAGGATAGTCTTAATAATGCTTCTGGCAATACAACATCTAACGGAAACGGAACTTCAACTGATACTTCATCTTCTACAGCAACAGATGAAGCTTCAGAAGAAACTCTGTCAGATGAACAGCTGGCAGCACTGACTGAATAAAATTAGTACATTTTTTATTCGGCAGCATTAACTTTTTTCCAATGCTGCCGATATATAAAATGTGAGCACATATCATAAGACCACTCGCGAAATGTGGTGTTATGGTAGCCCAAATTTAACTCAAGGGAGACAGATATGAAGATACAAAATAGTCAGTATATCTCCCAACTTCAGGAAAATCTTTTAAATCAGACCGCTAATGTGGGTTCCAAAACCAAGACGTCAGGTGCTATTAATACTAAGGCATCGGGTGCGACTAACACCAAGGCGCCAGGTGTGACAAACGCCCAGGGACTTACCTTTCAGCAGGTGTTGGATCTGAAAAACGGACAGACTGCCGCAACGGGTTCAGCAGAATTAAAATTTTCCAAGCATGCGTCCAATCGTCTCAGTGACAGAAATATTGACCTGTCAACAGAGCAGCTTGAAAGGCTGAATGAAGGCGCAAAAAGAGCAGGAGATAAGGGGATCAAGGAATCCCTCATCATGGTAGACAGACTGGCATTCATAGTTAACATTCCAAATAATACGGTTGTAACTACTATGGACAGTACTAATACCAACGAGAACATTTTTACAAATATTGACGGAGCCGTAATCGCGTAGACTTAGCCGGACCTTATGGAGGCAAATGATTTCTGACCGACAGATGAAATCAATTAGCGAGATGGCCCCTCTTTGGAGGACATTGCCTTATGATGAGATCACTTTTTTCTGGTGTATCAGGTCTCAAGACCCACCAGACAAAGATGGATGTTATTGGTAACAACATCGCAAACGTAAACACAACTTCTTACAAGTCAGCTTCTATCACATTTAGTGATATTATGTATCAGACTACTCAGTCAGCATCTGGTGCCAATGCTACCACAGGTAGAGCAGGTATCAATGCAAGACAGATCGGTCTTGGTGTTCAGTCAGCAGCTATTTCCAACTCAGTAACTACAGCAGGTGCTACTCAGACAACTGGTAATCCTTTTGATATCAAGATCAATGGAAATGCCTTCTTTGTAGTAAGTGATGGCACACAGAATTACTTTACCAGAGATGGTTCCTTCTACGTAGATGGACAGGGTAATCTGGCTATGAGCTCAAACGGTTTCAATGTAATGGGATGGCAGGTTGATAATACTACCGGAACTATTAAAAAAGATACTGTTTCAGCACTTCGTATTATGTCTGAAGCTAACATGACATATCCACCTGAGGCTACAACTGAAGCTTATGTTGCAGGTATCCTGGATAAAAATGAGCCAGATGCTTCAACAGAATCAGGCAAGACAATTGCCCTTGCTTTCTTTGATGCCCTGGGATATTCATATACAGCAAAATTCTCTGTTAAGAGTACTCCTACCGAAGGAAAATATACTGTTGCATTGTCAGATATCGTTGATTCCAATGGTGACTCTGTAATTGACAGCATGAATCTGACTTCCCTGGAGGATCTGGTTTCATTTGGTACTGCTGCAACTACAGATGCTGATGAGCAGCTCTACACAGTGTTAGATAATGTAACTGTTAAACAGAATGCGTCTGGTGACTATGTGTACAAGACCACCTGTGATGTTAAGGAAATGATTGACTATACAGCATCTGCAGCAGCAACTCCAGCTGTAAAGAGAATTACAGGTACAACCTTTGTTCTGGATAACAATACAGCTGTTAGCTCAAGTAAGGATGAGATTACCATCAGAAGTGTGGGCCAGGTTTCAAGAGCTGAAATGGAAAGCAAGGCTAACAAGTTCAACTACGTAGAGGCAGAAAACAAGTACTATTGGGATGATGATGGTGATGGAGTTGCAGATGCAGAGGTAGATGATGCTGCATGGCAGCAGGCGTTTGGTCTGCCAGCCAGTGCTTTTGCCGGTGGAGCTTCTCCTATTACTGTAGCGGATGATGGTACCGTATCAATTGATATCGTTCAGACCTTCAAGGCTAAGGCAGATGCAGCTAACTGGGAGTATGATGCAACAACCTTCAAATTCGAATCAGGCGAGCTGGTACCAGGTACTGATGACGCAACAATCCTTGAAAAATGTTATGGTCTGGTAAGTACACCTACTACAACATATACACTGGTTGAGACAATGCCTGATATGAATGGTGGAGCTCGTGGACGAATCCAGAGAACAGATTCCTACGAAGGTTATGAATTGGTATTTAATACTAATACAGGTAAGATTGATTATATCGGAAGCAGAGATAATACAGCTATTACTCTTGATTTCAAAACCTCAGCTACTAATAAGTCAGGTACAACAATTCCTCTGGAGAGATTCCAGGATATTAATATCGACTGGACCAACGTAACCTGGTTCAACAATGGTGGTACATCAACTGTATCTGGTTCACCAGGACTTGAAGCAGCTGATGGAGACAGACCTGCCGGTTATGGTAAGGGCCGTAAGAATGGTGAGATGAATGGTGTCTCAATCCAGAACAATGGTATGATCTATGCATCCTATGATAATGGTATGAACAAGCTGTTGGGTCAGATCGCAGTAGCAGAATTTGCTAATGCATCCGGTCTGGAAAAAGTTGGTGACAACCTGTACTCAGCTACACTTAACTCTGGTGAGTTTGACGGCATTGGTGTTGATATCTCAGCCAACGGTGGAACAATGGCAACAGGTGCACTGGAAATGTCCAACGTAGACCTGTCAGCAGAGTTTACATCCATGATTACAACCCAGCGTGGTTTCCAGGCAAACAGCCGTATTATCACAGTTTCAGATACACTTCTTGAGGAACTTGTAAATCTGAAGAGATAATAAATAAAATGCTTTATTATCTAAAGAAATAATGATATAACTACTTTATTAAGAGGGGGGGATTCAGTAGAATCTCTCCCTGTTTTGTGACTAAGGATACTCGCGAAGCGTGTGGTGTTATGATGAGAATGTAGGACTGCGTGATTAATTAATGTGGCGTAGGAGGAGCAATTATGTGGATTTCATATGTACTATTTGCGGTAGGTTTGATCTGTCTGATGAAGGGCGGGGACTGGTTTGTAGATGGAGCAGTCTCAGTAGCAGAAAAATTTAAATTGTCAGAAGTACTGATCGGAGCCACTGTGGTTTCAATTGGAACTACTCTGCCTGAGGTAATGGTTTCAGTTACTTCAGCTGTGTCAGGACATGGCGACATGGCCTATGGTAATGCAATAGGTTCTATTATCTGTAATACAGCATTGATAGCAGCTATTACCATGACTTTTAAACCAGGCAGCATTAATAAAAATTCCTTCAGACTTAGTATCAGTTTCTTCTTTGTGGCAGCCATTTATTATGCAGCAGTTGCCTATATTACAGGCTATTTCAGCCGCATGACTGGATTTTTGTTACTTGCGCTGTTTGTTGTATACATGATAGCAAGTACAAGGGCCATGCTTGGAGAGAAGAAATCCGGGCAGGATGATAGTGCTGACAAGATGGCGGAAGCTACTATTTCAATATCAAAGAGCCTCCTGCTGCTAATTGGTGGCGCAGCAGTAATAGCTGTTGGAGCTAATCTGTTGGTTAATCATGGAACCATTATAGCCAAGGCACTGGGAGTTCCTGAGACTGTAATAGCTCTAACCTTTGTAGCCCTGGGCACATCTCTTCCCGAACTGGTTACAGCGGTTACCTCTCTGATGAAGGGCCACAGCTC
>DCIJ01000092.1:10647-10883 GCA_002315945.1 Lachnospiraceae bacterium UBA1729
TGATTATTGATTTACCCCTGGTATTTTTTGCGATGCTTCTGATGACGGTTCCAGCGCTGATTAAGGGACGTCTGTACAGAGCCCAGGGAATAATTCTTTTGATAGTTTATTTTGCATACTGTGGATTCCAGTTTCTGTAAATTCAAATTTAATGAACAACTTGTCACGCGTTTAAGTGGCAAATTATACGGATAATTTCTGAGTAAATTAAATATTATCCGTAGTAGTAGCTGAAT
>DCIJ01000064.1 GCA_002315945.1 Lachnospiraceae bacterium UBA1729
CAGAAACAGCGCCTTTTGGATCAGTGACCACATATGAACTGTGAAGCTGTAAGAGGTTCGGCTTAATAAAGAATCTTGTCTTACCTGAACCAGAACCACCTACCACAAGCACATTTTTGTTTCGTGCATATTTAGGCTGTGATGGCCGGCTGCTCATTGTAATTCTCTCTGTCTGGGATAAAATCACATTCTCTGAAAACTTCGGATCTACAAACGGTTCTATGTCTTCATGTGTTCCCCACCTGGCTGAGCCGTACTCTTCGCCCTGCCGAAACTTTTTGGCATTTTTGCCTTTAAGATATACAGCCAGCTTGAGTGCGCCCCCTATACCAATACCTGCCAGTATGTCCATTGGATGAAGACTTGGCATAGGATTAGAAAAAGCGGCTCCAAAGCCGCCTCCTATTACCAGGTACTGTAGTTTTTCAGATAGATTATTTCCTTCAGCAATTCTGAATGCCTCACCAAGATTTGTTGCAAAAGCTCCTGCTATGATATATGGAACATTCAGAAGTATAAGCTTTTTCATATTTACCTTCATCGCTCTATATCCTTCTTCCTTTCCTTATCCTTGCGAGGAATCTTCGCTACGATATCCTTGAACTTCTTAAGCTTTTCAAGAACACTTGGCTTTTCAACCTGCTTATCCTTTTTCTTAACACGCTTTTTGCTGTATTCATCCATAACCTTAAGGATTGCATCTGCGTCCTTTGCCTTGAAAAAGCAGGTGTACTTTGGCTTGCCTTCACCCTTTTCCTTTACTATTGCAAAATCAACACCATATTTATTGGCTACCTTCTTAAAGTCCCTTATACCAGAATCACCGATATCCATCGTTGATACGCCCTGGCCCTGACCAATCAGTTCCTTGACTGTCTGCTCACCTTTAATGGCAGTATCTTCATCTTTTACAAGTGCCTTATTCTTATGATGCTCCCAGGCCTTTTTGAGTCCTTTTAAGATCGTCTGCACTGTAACCTTACTGGTCTGGACAGCCAGATTCACTGACCTGTTTTCTACTTCTTCCTGCAATGTTCATTCCTCCTTCCATGTAATCCATGAAAGCTATAGAACTCCACTCAGTTCATACACTCCCATCCTGGCACGTTTTGCAGTACCAACATCAGCATTGACATCATCATTTCGCTTATTGCCACATACAAATACACAGGTGCAGCTCTTAAGCATAATATCTGACATCTCGCGTCTCTTCTTATCTGAATCAGCATCGTTTTCATCAAGCACACCACTGAAATTAAGAACAGGGCACACAGGAATAAATCCCTTTTCTACGATCTCATGACAATACTTTCTTGCCATATCTTCAGCTTCAACCTTGTTCTTACTCCAAGCAGCAGTTACAAATGCCTTTGGTATAGTTCTGCTCATACTTCCTCCTAACCTATTTCGTATGCTGATATCTGCTGTCCGTCTGCAACCAGTGTTGCAAGTCTTCCAACAAATTCCTTCTTTGCTTCTTCTACTTCTTCAGCATCAAGCATTTCGATTCCATCAATACCGGCTTTAATGATAATTGCACTTCCAATTAGGAACTTGCCACATCCGATATGAAGAATCTTATTTGCATTAAACACAGCAAGATAGGTTGATTTTCCAAGATAATCTGACTCTGATACTCCTGATAATTCATCCAGGATACCCATAGCCTCATCTTCATCTACAACCCTGTACTTGCCATTTGTACCCATAATCAAAGCGAACCTGTCCTTTCTGCTTATCTTATCAGGTATAAAATTGGTCCCATCCCTGACTGGATCCAGTTGTATGTTTATCTGTATTTTCTCCATCGTTCCTCCAATTAAAAAAGCCATGTACTACACTAACCCATTTGCATGGTCGTATTTGTACCTGGCCTGGTAATAATTGCTTATTGTCAGCGGAGCATTATAAAGACTCGCTAACAGATATTGTTTTATATTTCTCACATCAGTTACATTTTCATTAAGACAGCTAAGAACATAATCAATATGACTGTAATCAAGCTTCATGAACTGGCTCTTCACTACATTGATATTTTTATCATCACCGGCAATGCGAATCGTCTTCCTGTTAGAGCAGACTGTATCAAGAATCAGATCAAAGATTTCTGTGAGCATCTCATGCTCATGAGGATGCTGCTGATACAGATATCTCATCTGCAATTGATCATATAAATAATCATAATATGCATCTCTCTCATCAGAGTTATCCACATCGCTTTCCGATATGATAGGATTATTATTATTTATCTCTGTATTATTTTTATTATTCTTATTACATCGTTGTTTTGACGAGTCTAGAATCGTTGTTTTGACTGGTCCAGAATCGTTGTTTTGACCAGTCTGGAATCGTTGTTCTGACGGTAGTAGGAAGTTCTTCACATATATGATGGAAGGTTTTCCCTGTCCCTGCCTTATTCGCTCAATCAGATTCCATTTTTCAAGTTCTGCCAGCAACCTGGTAGCCTTTTTATCGCCACAATGCATATCCCTTTGTATGCTGCCTAATGTATAAATGATGTAAACATGTCCCTGCTCATCAACCCATCCATTGTTAGATGACAAGGATACACGGTCTAACAGCAGTCCATATAATAACTTCGCATTCGTTGATAGTTCCTCAAAGAAGTCCGATGTGATAAGAACCTTTGGAACCCTGTAGAATGCAAACATATCCGACTGCTCCTTAGTAAAGTAGTCGAATGTCATATTCGTTTACCTCTCCATGCATGCACAAGGCGGTTTCTTCTTACCAAGCCTCTTCATATCGAAAACATCAATGTTCTTGCCATAAATACATTTGGTATACAGACAAAATCGATGCTCCCAGCCTGGATGAAAATAAGGACAATCCTCACAGCCTCCACCCTTGCATCCTCTTGAAGAATTAGGACGCTCTCTCATCATCCTGTCATACATTCTCAGGTTTTTACTTACTAAGCTTTCTGCTACAGCTATTGGTCTTGGATTAAGTGTTACTGCCATTACTTCACACCTCCCTGTCCTAACATCTTCTTCCAACAAGGGAAGCAAAACTCTCTGCCTTTTCCATAAGGACAGCCATCACATGGTGAAGGCTCCTTCTTGGGTGCCTCTTTAAGGAAATAGCATTCTCCTAAACCACACTTCTTTCTGGCTCTGTCCCAGTAGCTACATAATTTGCAATCTTTTGGTTTGTTATCTGCGTATATATTCATTTTTCAATTCCTTTCAATATTCATTTATGTGATGGCGTGCATCAAAATAGGCCAGGGATTAAATCCCTGACCTGTGTATGTTCCTTATGGATTTAGCTGACTAAATTGCTTCTCCGCCTTTAGCCTTGGCAGCCTTTTCAATAACATCCTTCTTAGGAGTCTTGGCTACCTCATCCTTCTTGGCCTTAAGTTCACCGATTACTGAATCCTTTGAATCAATACCGGCTTCCATCTCAGCCTTACGGTCCTCAAATTTCTCACCAAGTTCGAATACCTTAGCCTGTGCATCATAATGATATACACTGTCTGTAAGCTTATCCTCGGGAGCAACCTGAGTTGCATTTACCTCACGCACCATAGCCTCTAAGTCTCTAAGACCCATCTGACCATTATCAGGTACAATGAGAAGCTCGTGGATACTGCTTGGCAAAATGAAGAAATCTCCACCTGCTCTTTCAGCCGCCTGATCCATGAAATTCTGGTAAGCAATAACACCTGCACCATGAATCTTATCTGGAACTGTAGCCACATACATCTGCTCATCAGCAGGATCTGTAGGCATTCCCATCATGGCAAGGTCTTCAGCGCTCATGCCCATCATCTCAGCCATAACCTCACTCATACCCTTAATAACTACAGGCTTAAGTTCAGGCGCTGTCCTAAGTGCATCTGCGTGAAGCTGTTCGGGAGAAACTCCCATGCTCTCAAGCAACTGGTCTGTAACCAGAATTGATGCTCTTCCATCTTCATTTGATTCAAGCACGAATCGGTACACAATTGACATGTCCTCAATTTCCTTATGAGGTACTCTTGAAAGCAGCTCTGCATTTGCATCTGTAGAAACAACTTCCATCGCAAGCTTGTCCTTCATCTGCTCGTAATCAGTAAGTGAAGCAACATCCACAGCTGGTGCATTATCGAATCCCTTTACTGCAGTATCAACTGCCTTGGCAACTACTGCATCGTAGTCCATGCCATTTTCATAGGACTCGAAGAATGTCTCAAGGTTTGTATTGATTCCGATGTTGGAACCATCAGGTGTAACTGTGATTGCTTCATAGCTTTCATTAAGCTTGTTCACTTCTGTTACCTGAACCTTTACATCTTCAAAACCTCTTTCAGCAAGTCCCTGCTTAAGGTCTTCGATAAAGCTTTCTTTGAAATTTTCGTAATCCATTCTTTACCTCTTACCGGAGCCAGGCTGGATCCTTACCTTGCTCCGTTCTTTCATATGATAATTTGTTGTAAGCTTGGAACGTCTTCCGCTGCTTTAGTTCCGGACATAAGAAAAGGCCCCGCACCGGATGCTCATCACATCCAGCCGAAGCCTCTAATTCATATCCATATTCTCTTGCAAAAGAAAAATGCACTCGGATCTGTGTTGGCGTTTCGCTCAACTCATTTCTTTGTGCATTATAAATATATCACACTCAAAAACGCTTGAAAAGGGAAACGATAGGTAATTGATAGGTAATCTATAGGTAATTCATAGGTAATTCACAGGTAATCTATAGGTAATTCATAGGTAATTGAGTTTGGTGTTTAATTCAGGCACGTATATAATGCTCTGAAATATGCTTCATAGTTCTGATTATCTGAAAGACCAGAAACTGATCCATCTCCTGCCTCAATTATTGTCCAACTATCGTCATCTAACTCTGCATAATCAACTGTATAATACTTACTAGGTAAATGCCTATACTTCTCCAAAAGTTCAATAGGTGGGTTTTTAGTCATGTTCATTTGACCAGAATTCCTTGATTCTGTCGCTATCTCATGATTAATATAAAAAACTCTGAACTCATTTGTCTTATCCCCATACCTTTTTAGATTCAGAAATTCCTTTATACAAATCCCACCAGTAAGTAAGTTACCTCTATATTTGTAAAAGACTTCCATCCATTTATTGAATTCCTCCTGAGTTACTGAGCTCTCAAAATACTTTGGAAAGTCTGTACCTTTTACTGATTTCACATAGTCTTTTACCATAAACCTCAAAAAGTTATTTTTAAGAATATCCACAGGTATCTCACTATGCAATGGATATATCTGCATTTTTGCAGTGTCTTCTTTTACCTTTTCATATACATTCGGAAACACATGCATCGCTTCATATTCCTCAGGCGTAGTAATCAGTTCTATATTGTTATCTAAAAGCATCTTATAGAACTCAGCATATTTATCAGGTTTCATCATCCATCCTCTATAAACTGCCGCAGTCTTTTCCTTTGGAATATCTGATAGAACTAACTTCCCCTGATTAAACCATTTTTCATATCCAAAAATAATGACATTAAAAAGACCTGTATTAATAACTGCATCGTACTCTGCTTGTAAATCTTCATCTACTTTATTTATTCCAAAATAACTTGATGGAAATAATATTGTATCCATACCTTATTCCTCATTTACTGCATATATGAAATACTTATCTAAAAGATTCCAATCATTCTTCGTATTCTCTGCTTCATCAGCTGCTTTTTTGACAACTTCTAGTTCAGCTTCTATAAACTCATCTAGTTCCTTAATCTTTGATGCAAGACCCATTTCTGGCATCTTCTGTTTCATATCAAGAAGCTTGTTAATAATACCCTTCAACTCACCTGGAAGCTCTGCCTCAACAAGTTCCGAAAACAGCATTGGAGGCTGAGTTCCTTTATCAATAATCCATTTAGCAGCCAGTAAAGGTCTAATCACATAGAAATATTTCTTGATTTTAACCTGATCTCCCTGTAAATAATTCTGATAATTGTTACTAGCCATATGCCAATAATGATATAAGCTCTTTTTACAAGAAAAATATGAATGCCTTAATTCCTTTAATTTATCAAAATAAGCGGAATCCTTATACACAATTGGAGATGCACACCATTCAAAAATTGTCGGATTAGAATCATGCATAAGCTGTAAAGCTTTCTTAAGATCCCATCCATTGATATCTAATACGTCATCTAGTTGCCATTCAATAACATCTCTAACCTTCTCAAGACGCAGATAATCTTCAAGTTGTCTAACATATACAAATCTAACATCGTAATCACTATCAGGAGACTCAAAGCCCCAAGCTCTGCTTCCTGATTCTATAGCCATGATGACTCTGACATTTTCTTTTTCTTCTATTTCCTTTATCTTTTCAAGAATAATATCTCTCACTTGAGGTTCCCTCCTTCTTTATAACAGTGCAAGATAATCCCCTATCTCATCCATATCTTTGATATTCTTAACATCAAGTGTTACTGCCTTGAGATACCATTGTGGTATTGGCCTTCTAAATGAATAATGGGCTACACTTCCGAATTCAACAGTATTTTCGTTTTCATCAACAATCATTTGCTTAATATTTCCACCAGCAAACAATTCCCAAGGAACCATCACAAGAACCAATCCTCCATTTATTGAGAGCTTATCCTTATGAATTATCCGATAATATACTCGCCCATCTATTTCAACCTTAATGTCATCTCGCTCAAGATACTGCTCGTAGATGATATCCATTTCACTTTTTTCTTCTTTACACATACTTTTATAACCAACCAATTTTTCTGCATTCCGCATCGGTATCAACAAATATATAATCAAATACCTCTTTCTTGCAGTCTATATGCTTAACCTCATCCAAACTCTTTTCCACATCCTCGCTACTGTTATATCCTGGAATATTTGGAAATCTAAGATGCAATCGCTCCGGAGAAATCAATTTCACCAGTTTCTTCAAATTTGATTTCATACTGGCATTGCTTATTCCTGTGTATTCCTTATAAATATCATCATTCATATCTTTAATATCAATTATCCACTGACTTATATTCGGAATAAGAGGTTCTATCGCATTCCATTTTACATTAAGAGAGGTTTCGATTCTTATATTCCATTCTGTGGGAGCTATCCTTACAAATTCTTCAATAAATTCAGTCTGAAGAAGGGGTTCTCCTCCACCAAACGTAATACCGCCACCGCTCATTTTAAAATAGCTATCATCAACCATAACCAGATTTAACAACTCTTTTGGGGTATAGTCCGTCAATACCCATTCATCATCGTGGCATTTATTATTTATGCAGTATTTACATTTTAGCGGGCAGTTATAAAAAGTAACTAATGTTGTAATACCCTTCCCGTCAGTACCTGTACGAAGTCTTGAAATACCCATTATCTTACTCATCACTGTCTCTCCTTAAAAAATCTGGAATTTTTATACTTTTTCCGTTCTTACTATCATTTGTCGGCATAGGACCTGGCACTCCCATCAGTCTAAATGGTTCGTCTTCAACCTCAGTCTGCAATTCGTTATCATGGCCACTTACGAATCTTTCTTCTATCTCTAGTTGAGGATAAACCCTGTCCTCTGCCCTTATTTTTTCTAGTTCAGAAATCAAATAGCGAGATTCCTCATCGCACTTAGGACAAGTTCCTCCACAAGCACCGTCAAAAGGATATTCCTCAGTATGGAATTCTATTCCATTTGCCTTTGCCAACTCATTGCGAGCCTTCTTTAATACATTGCATAATTCCTTTCCATCACTTCTCGGCGTTATGAACATTTGGTTTTCTTTTTCCATAACAGCTAGTCCCTCATCATCTATATCCCCTAGCAAATCAAATCCATCATAATTATCGATCTGTATAAATCCTTTTTCAAAGTTAGTATCTATATATGCACCCTCATTGAAATCAAAAAAATACTTCCTATCATAGTGGTCATACATACATCTTATCTGAGCATATATTTGGGGAAATAGTTCTTCTATCTGCTTTTGAATATCCTCAAAGAACTGTCCCATTTTCATGTTTCTGTGCTTTTCTAATATTTCAAATCTCATCGCCAAAACAGATACCGTATTACTTAAGTCTGCAACTAACTCGTTATACACAGAAATACGTTTCCTTGATTCAAATGGAAATGGTTTTACAGTCCATAAATGAAGTCTAATATCATCTATAGTTTGTAATAATTTGTACGGATATAGCGTCGATGACTCATTATCCGAAAGTACTAAGACTTCTGAATCCCAGTCAATTATCTCAAGAAGTTCCTCTATATGATTATTCAAACATCTATACCTGATACTTGTCAGAGCACCATTTTCATCCATTCCAAGCATTGCAGGTATTTTAACATCTATATATTTATATTTTTTCTCATGCTCATATGGTTCTCTCATGTAATAAGAAATAACTATTACATCCTCCGCATACTGTTCCAATATAGGATTCTTATCATTCCACAAATGCCCATCTTCCGAAACTATTATTTTCATATCGCATATCTCCAATCAGTTTTTATTGCTATTTTTCAGCATAAATTCCGTCTATGATATACATATTAAAAAAAGAGCTGTACGATAAAAACGCCAGCCCAAATAACAGCCCCTGCCGGAATTGAACCTGCATCTTAGGTGTCAAAGACCCACGTCATAACCATTAGACCAAAAGGCTATTTAACAGCCCTTGCTGGAGTCGAACCAGCACACCTGGAGTCAGAGTCCAGTGCTCTACCGTTAAGCTAAGGGGCTAGGTGGCGTGCTTATTCACGCCGTTTATTTCATGCACTTAATTGACTATGGATGTCTCCATCAATCACAAGAATTTCATCGATATGAACATCGAATAGTGCTGCGAGTACTACTAAATTATCGACAGTTGGCATTGCTGTTCCATGTTGCCACTTATAAATAGCTTGTGGTGTTGCAAATCCAAAGATATTTTGTAAATCCTTTACTGAAAGCCCCGCATCTTCTCTTAATCTTGTAATGTTTTCCCCTGTGGCTACCATATCAATAGCCGGAATTGTAACCATTTTTCTTTTCCTCCTGTTCCGACTGGCACCAGGAGTTCTCTGGTTACCAGTCTAAATAAAACTGTTCTACATCTTCCTTTGATTTATTTATTTGCATAGGCACTTACCTCCTAAAAGCACATAGTTGGATTCGAACCAACGTTACTGGAGTTGCAGTCCAGGGCCTTAACCACTTGGCTATATGTGCAGAGTGCTCCATACAGGACTTGAACCTGCAGCTTACCGGTTAAAAGCCGGTTACTCTACCAATTGAGTTAATGAAGCATAGCGCAGATATTCGGACTCGAACCGAAACACCGCTCACACGGCTACTGGTAGTTTTCAAGACTACTGCCTTACCAATTAGGCTTATATCTGCATAATACTAGGAGAAGGAATCGAACCTCCGGCTCCTGCTTTATAAGAACAGTCCCATCACCACTTGGGTATCCTAGCATGAGTGGCTCAGATTGGAGTCGAACCAATTCCTCCGGATTTTCAGTCCGGCGCTACTACCGAGTCAGCTTCCAAGCCAAAAAAATACCGCTCACCCATTCATCTAAGGTAAGCGGTACGCTATAAATGCTCTATTCAGATTTCCATTCTCTATGGAGTATCGTCTATAAAAACACAATTATCTCGTTTCTGCTTAACCTTATCTGAGCGCACAAATTTAAAGCCCTGCTGCGATTTGCAAAACAGTGCTGACTGCTGTGATATTTGATTAAAACAGTAATTGTGAATCATTGTGTTCATCGCTTTTCCTTTCCCGAAGTCTTTGCTTCGCTTGTCTCTTTCTATATCGTAATATAACACCATATTACTTAGTTGTCATTATACCCGTGGTATAAAATAATGTGACCGGCGGGAATTGAACCCGCATCTTCAGATCCACAATCTGAGGTACTGACCATTATACGACAGCCACAGTACTCCTACCAGGAATCGAACCTGGATCTATTGGTTCGTAGCCAATCATTCTATCCTTTAGACTATAGGAGCAGACAGTCCCTGCAAGAATCGAACTTGCATCATACGATTAGAAGTCGTGTATTCTTTCCATTAAACTAAGGGACTATAGCAGGATCATATCCTGCATTTTTTGTTCAAGCACTCTTCTGTGCCTGTTCATCATTATCAACAACTATGATTTCATCTATAGTTACGCCAAATAAGTATGACAACACCAATAAATTATCTACTGTAGGAAGTGCAAGACCCTGTTGCCACTTATATACTGCCTGAGGTGTTCCAAAACCACATGCATTCTGAATATCTTTAACGGACAAGCCCGATTTCTTCCTGAGCTTAACTATATTTTCTCCTGTTGCTTTTATATTAACTGTTGGAATATTGAACATGATTTACCTCCCAAATAAAAAAATGCCTGACCATGAAAACTCACATAGGCCAGGCACAGTATCTGATACTATTATCGGAATCCCCAATTTCTATACTTTATCTAAGGGGACCATATACATCCTATATGAGCGCATTCGATTAAGACTCCAGTTATGTCGAAATACTGGTGCCATCTCTGATCCTGTATGCGGTCTTCGTATAAATAAAGTAAACATCGAAATCGTACTCCTTTCCTGGACTTTTTCATCCATCATGTTCTTAGTTGGAATGACAGGACTCGAACCTGCAACCACTTGATCCCAAATCAAGCATGCTACCACTTGCACTACATCCCAATAGTTGCGGGGATGGGACTCGAAGGTTGGAGTGAGTCG
>DCIJ01000095.1 GCA_002315945.1 Lachnospiraceae bacterium UBA1729
CCTATCAACCAGTCGTACATATCCTGGTACTTGCTGGCAGATACTGCCCAGGAGAAGTCGGCATTCATGGCTCTTTCGACCATTCTGTTCCAGTCTCTCTTCTGGTCATAGTATATCTTTTCAGCATATCTGATGGTATTAAGCATTTCATGGGCATTATAGTTGGTAAAGCTGAAGCCTGTACCCTTGTTCTCATATTCATTGTAGGGTTCTACAGTATCCTTCAGTCCACCAGTCTCTCTAACGATAGGCAGAGTTCCATACTTCAGACTCATCAGCTGGCTCAGTCCACAGGGCTCAAACAGTGAAGGCATCAGGAATGCATCACTTGCTGCATATACCTTGTGGCTCATAGCTTCAGAGTAACAGATGTTGGCTGAAACCTTGTCATTATATTTCCAGTCAAAGTGTCTGAACATATTTTCATACTGAGCATCACCTGTACCCAGTATAACAATCTGAACTGCATCCTGACACAACTCATCCATCATGTAAGCCACCAGGTCAAAGCCCTTCTGATCAGTAAGTCTGCTGACCACACCAATCATCATTCGCTTCTCATTCTGCTCAAGTCCCAGCTCCTTCTGAAGAGCCTTCTTGTTAAGAACCTTCTGTTTTCTAAAGTTCGAAACATCGTAATTGTGAGGAATATAGGCATCTGTTGCAGGATTAAAATCTGTATAGTCTATACCATTAACAATACCTCTTAAATCACCGCTTCTGGCTGTAAGCAGACCATTTAAGCCCTCACCGAAGAAGTCAGTCTTGATCTCCTCTGCATATGTATCAGATACTGTTGTAATAGCATCTGCATATACAAGTCCGCCCTTCAGAAGGTTTGCATCCTTATGATATTCCAGCTTGTCAGGTGTAAAGAAGTAATCTGGCAGACCTGTAATTCTCTTAACATCTCTTACATTCCATTTGCCCTGGAACTTGAGGTTATGAATAGTCATTACAGTCTTGATTCCCCAATAGAATTCGCCACCCTGGAATCTTTCCTTGAGATATACAGGCACCAGACCAGTCTGCCAGTCATGGCAGTGAATCAGGTCAGGTCTGAAATCCAGTACAGGCAGAGCTGACAACAGAGCTTTACAGAAGAATCCGTATCTGGTTATCTCCCAAAGTGGATCATCGGTATAACATTTTGGTCCTGAGAAAAAGTACTCATTATCAACAAAATAAAAGGTAACTCCATCAAGAACAGTCTTGAACAGTCCTACATATTCCTGCTTGTAATTGTAATCCATGTAGAAATCACAGATATATTCCATCCTATCCTTCACATCCTGATGCATGCACATATATCTGGGAATAATAACCCTTACATCAAAATATTTAGGATCAATGTTCTTTGGCAATGAACCAACTACGTCCGCAAGTCCACCAGTCTTAATAAAGGGGACACATTCAGAAGCTGCAAAAAGAATTTTCTTCATAGCGTTCTTTCCTTTTCTCTCATTCAAAATCTCTCATGTAAAGTCTCTAATTAACATTTCTTGGTAAAAATACACAAAACCTACACTTTTTTATTGCCAAAAGTGTAGGTTTAGCATAACACATATCATCATTTTATTCAATTTTTTTTGCGACCACAACAAACCTTCCATTCTCTTCTGAGTGGTCACAGGTAGACAGTGTCAAAAGTCTGTCTCCATAATATGCTCTGACTCCGGTATCATACAGACTCATTGCCTGCATCTGCTCGCAGTTATAGTAAAAATCCTCTTCATTAAGGGCATTGATAAACTGGTAATACTTAAAGGTTATTTCGGCCTCTTTTTTAATACTGTCTCGAAATACATACATTACTCTGTAATTGCCACGCTCATAGAGCGTATCGAAGCGTATTGTATTATGGGCTTCACAAAAAGCCTGATTTGCATAATCATCCAGATTTCCAAACATGTTTCCAGATTTCATATGATGACCATATATTATTAAATTAGTATTGCCCTGTGTAATATCACAGGCCGGATCCATAAATATGGATCCATTCTTGTCATACTCCTGCTCCATATTGTGAGTCAGATAGTATTCCGGATCAGGGGACTGCATTACAGGATAGTTAATGTTGGTGCCCTGGATTTCGACCCAGCCTACCAGGCTCTTATTTTTCGAATAAATCTGCTCATACTCAGGCAACACTACCAGTTCTTTTTTGTCGTCGGTATTGTTCACATTGATATAAGGGTTAAAATTATAAGCAGTCACTTTATTCTTAAGTGAGACCAGTGCGTTCTGTTCTGAGATATTTTTCTGTCTGAGATATGAATAACCAAAAAAATACCCAAGGCATCCGATAGCCACCATCAGACAGAGCACAACTATAAGCTTTCTAAGCTGTTCCTTCCTGATGTACTCATTGACTATGGCACGGCGCATGGGTTCATCATATTTCTCGAGCGCCCCCTGAAGGCGACGCTCAATTATTCTTCTTTTTCGTTCTTTTCTGGATAATTTTTTCTTTTTCATTGGCAAAAAACTATTTAGCCATTCCACCAAGACGGTTGGTCATGATTTCAGGTTCAAGGGCAAATCTGATAGCTGTAGCCTTGTCAATCTTTCCAGCATCATACAGATTTCTTATGGATTCATCCATTGTAATCATTCCAAGGGATCTTCCTGTCTGCATAACCATGGGCAGCTGGTGAGATTTACCCTCACGGATAAGATTCCTTACGGCATGATTTGCATGGAGCACTTCAAAGGCTGCAACGCGGCTCTTTCCATCAGTGGTTGTCAGAAGTTGCTGGCTGATTACAGCCTCAAGTACATTAGATAGCTGCAATCTGATCTGCTGCTGCTGATGAGGCGGGAATACATCTATCATTCTGTCAATAGTGCTTGCAGCTCCTATTGTATGAAGAGTTGAGAGAACCAGGTGACCAGTTTCAGCTGCTGTGACAGCTACACTAATGGTCTCAAAATCACGCATCTCTCCCACAAGGATTACATCAGGATCCTCTCGCAGTGCAGCTCTAAGAGCCGCTGCATAGGAATGGGAATCAAGCCCCATTTCTCTCTGATTAACAATGGAGAGATTATGCTGATGCAGGTATTCAATAGGGTCCTCAAGGGTAATAATATGAGCTTCCCTCATATGATTAATCTTATCTACCAGTGATGCCAGTGTAGTTGACTTACCGCTTCCGGTGGGACCGGTAACCAGCACCAGACCATGTTTTTTGTCATACAGATCAATTACAGACTGAGGCAGCCCCAGCATTTCAGGCTTGGGAATCTCTGTCGCCACAAGTCTGAATGCCATGGACACAGAGCCCCTCTGCTTGAATGCATTGACCCTGAATCTTCCCAGATCCCTGATGGCAAAAGACATGTCATATTCGCCCTTTTCCTCAAACTGTTTTCTCTGATTCTCATTCATAATGGAAATCAACAGTTCCAGTGTATCTGCAGGAAGCATCTTCTGATATGACATGGTCACAAGCTTGCCGTTCACCCTCATCTTGGGAGGAATGCCAACAGTTACATGCACATCTGATGCCCCGGCTTCATGGGCGGTTCTTAAAATTTCTTCAATCGTAATCATATTCTCTTTTCCATAGCCTAAAACTCAGGCATTTTCTACCATTTTTCTATAATAAAAACTCTGCAAGTATTATATTGCTTACATCTATTCCAGCCTTGGTAAGACTCAGTCGGTTTCCCTGCCTGGATAAAAAACCTTCGTCAATAAGCTTTTTGACTTTTTTACCAAACAGTGTGTCAAAATCCGTTCCAAATTCTGAATTGAAACTGTCAATATCAATTCCCTGAATCAGTCTAAGCCCCAAAAACATATATTCTTCCATTTGGGATTTTTTATCCAGCTTTTCAGGGCCATCGCTATATCTTTCCCTGAAAACAGTCCCTAGATTATCGCTTTCCCAAGAAACAGTATCCATATTGTCTCCTGATACGAAACCAGTATGACACTCAAGATATTTTACCATATTTCTCGTATTAGAGAAACGAATATTATCCATCATTGAGGCAGCTCCCAGACCTACCCCCAGGTAATTGCCTCGCTGCCAGTATGTCTTATTATGTATGGATTCAAATCCGTCCCTGGCATAATTCGAAATCTCGTATCGATGATACCCCTGCCCGGAAAGCTTGCTGTCAGTCAGCTCATACATCTTCCTGTCAGTATCCGCATCAGGCAAATCATCCTCTCCGTATGTTTCAAAAAAAGGAGTACCCTCTTCCAGCTGTAGGCTGTAAGCTGAGATATGCTCAGGCTTCAGAGCTAACACACGATTCAGGGTTTCTGAATAATTTGAAACTGTCTGATACGGAAGTCCTGATATTAAATCAATGCTTCTGTTACAAAAGCCTTCCTCAGAAATAATATCCCAGCTTCGTAAAAAATCCTCATAGGTATGTATCCTGCCCAGCATTTTTAATTCATCATCATTTGCTGACTGCAGCCCCATACTGATTCTGTTGATACCACCAGCATGCCAAAATGCTGCCTTCTGCTTTGTAACAGTTCCCGGATTGCACTCCATAGTAATTTCAATTTCACCAGAAATTGATTTATGTAAACCATCAAAAATCAAATCCAGCTGACTGTTTTCCAGAATACTGGGAGTGCCACCACCTATAAAAATGCTGGACAATTCATATCCACTATAAAAATCCAGTCCACATTTGATTTCTTCAGTCAAAGCAGCAAGATATCTATTTATGTCAACCGACGAGCATCCCGGAAATGATAAAAAATCACAATAATTGCATTTTTTAATACAGTATGGAATATGTATATATAGGGCGAATTTATTCTTCATCCAGCTTCAATACACTCATAAATGCTTTTTGAGGGATCTCTACATTGCCAACCTGGCGCATACGTTTCTTTCCCTCCTTCTGTTTTTCCAAAAGCTTTTTCTTACGGCTGATATCACCACCGTAGCATTTTGCCAAAACATCCTTTCTAACAGCCTTAACAGTCTCTCTTGCAATAACCTTGCCTCCAACTGCAGCCTGAATAGGTATTTCAAACAGGTGACGTGGAATCTCTTCCTTGAGCTTTTCACACATCTTTCTTCCACGCTCGTAGGCACTCTGGGCATGAACAATAAAGCTAAGGGCATCTACTGTCTCTTTGTTAATCAGAATATCCAGTTTAACTAGTTCACTTCTTTCATAGCCCTTTAGTTCATAATCAAAGGAAGCATATCCCCTTGATCTGGATTTTAGCGCATCAAAGAAATCATAGATTATTTCATTAAGGGGCAGCTCATATTTTAATAACGCTCTGGTCTCCTCAATATATTCCATTGAAATATAACGGCCACGTCTCTCCTGACACAGTTCCATTATGGAACCAACAAAATCCTTGGTAACCATTATTTCAGCGCTTACAATGGGTTCCTCCATGTACTCAATGGTACTTGGATCCGGGAGATTACTTGGATTGGTCAGTTCAATCACTTCACCGTCAGTCTTATGAACCTTGTAAATAACAGAAGGAGCTGTGGTAACCAGATCCAGGTTATACTCTCTTTCAAGTCTCTCCTGTATTATCTCCAGATGAAGCAGTCCTAAGAAGCCACATCTGAATCCAAAGCCCAGAGCAATGGAAGTCTCTGGTTCATAAAAAAGTGATGCATCATTAAGCTGCAGTTTTTCAAGTGCATCCCTCAGGTCAGGATACTTGGCACCATCTGCAGGATATACGCCGCAGTAAACCATACTGGTAACCTGCTTGTAACCAGGCAGGGGCTGTTCACAGGGATTATTCAGATCAGTAACTGTGTCACCAACCATGGTATCCTTAACATTTTTTATGGAAGCAGTTATGTATCCAACCATTCCTGCCGCCAGCTCATCGCAGGGGATAAACTGTCCTGCACCAAAATATCCCACTTCAACCACCTCAGCTGTTGCGCCAGTGGCCATCATTTTTATTGTAGTGCCCTTTTTTACAGTTCCATCCATAATACGGCAGAAAATAATAACTCCCTTATAGGAATCATATACAGAGTCAAAAATCAGAGCCTTTAGAGGAGCCTTCTCATCTCCAACAGGAGCTGGTACATGAGTGACGATTCGCTCCAGGACATCCTCTATGCCTATTCCATTTTTTGCGGAAATCAGCGGTGCATCCTGTGCCTCAATTCCAATTACATCCTCTATCTCATCCTTAACCCTCTGGGGTTCGGCACTGGGCAAATCTATCTTGTTGATAACTGGGAATACATCCAGATCATGATCCAGAGCCAGATATACATTAGCCAAAGTCTGAGCCTCTATTCCCTGAGCTGCATCAACCACAAGAATAGCTCCATCGCAGGCAGCCAGAGATCTGCTCACCTCATAGTTAAAATCCACATGTCCCGGAGTATCAATGAGATTAAAGATATATTCCTCCCCATTCTTGGCCTTGTAGACAATACGTACAGCCTGGGACTTGATTGTAATGCCTCTTTCCCTCTCCAGATCCATATTATCAAGAATCTGTGCCTGCATCTCTCTACTGGTAAGAAGGCCTGTCTGCTCTATTATTCGATCGGCGAGAGTAGACTTGCCATGATCAATGTGAGCAATTATACAAAAATTTCTAATTTTACTTTTATCCATAATTTGTCCTATTACTATAGTCTGTTATATCTGACACTACGTTTTTCAAAGGTAGCGTAATATTTGAAGCCTGCATCAGTAAGCAGCTGTCTGGCGATTTCAAAGTCGGCACCTACATCCCTGGCAGTGTGAGCGTCTGAACCAACGGTGACAGTTTCGCCCCCCAGCTCCCTAAACCGTCTTACTATTTCGATGCCTGGAGTAATCTCAGACAGTCCCTTTCTAAGAGAAGCTGTATTGAGCTCGATTCCATTACCATTATCCACCAGCGTCTCAAGGATTGGATCAATTAAAT
>DCIJ01000035.1:0-14786 GCA_002315945.1 Lachnospiraceae bacterium UBA1729
AAAAATACATTTTACAGTTCTTCCTTCAGTGTCTCTCCGGAAAGTGACCGCATGGGAATACGACTAAATGGTGACACTATAGAAGCTGTGGAAAAGACGGATATTGTGTCTGATGGAATTGCTTTTGGATCCATTCAGGTAACCTCCTCCGGCCAGCCTATTGTACTCATGGCTGATCACCAGACTACAGGGGGATATGCCAAGATTGCAACGGTCTATTCAAAAGATCTGCCTCTGCTGGCACAGGCTGTACCAGGAACCAGAGTTAGATTTAGCAGGGTTGAACTGAAAGAGGTTCAGAAGCATAGATTTATACAGGAGCTTAGAGAATTACTATGAGTATTGAGAAATTATATCCAGATGGAAAAGAAGCAAGCGATTATGAACTTGTCTCACCAAAGAGTGTTAGAGAACTGATTAGAAAAAAGGAGATTACAGGTCCTACCAGTGGAATGAGTGCAGGTTACGCCCAGGCTAATCTGGTAATTCTCCCTAAGAAATATGCCTTTGATTTCCTGCTTTTTTCCATGAGAAATCCTAAATCCTGTCCAATACTTGAGGTGACAGAGCCTGGCTGCAGAATGTTAGATATT
Source organism: Lachnospiraceae bacterium UBA1729 (assembly GCA_002315945.1). Taxonomy (GTDB): domain Bacteria; phylum Bacillota; class Clostridia; order Lachnospirales; family Lachnospiraceae; genus UBA1729. Next base: position 594 of record DCIJ01000035.1, read on the forward strand.
ACTGCCAGGGAAGCTGATATTGCTACTGATATTCCCAAGTACAGAATATACAAGGATGGACAGCTTACAGAAGAAGTTACAGATGTTGAAAAGTATTGGAGAGATGATCTGGTATCATTTCTCATTGGCTGCAGTTTTTCCTTTGAAGCGGATCTGCTGCAGGCTGATGTACCGGTCAGACAGATAGAGGAGAACTGTAATGTTCCAATGTATCTGACTAATATTCCCTGTAAGAGTGCAGGCATATTCCATGGAAATATGGTTGTAAGCATGAGACCAATTCCTTACGAGCTGGTTCCCAAGGCTGTCATGATTACAGGACAGATGCCAAAGGTGCATGGGGCACCAATACATATTGGAAATCCTGAGCATATCGGAATCAAGGATATCAGTCATCCTGATTTTGGAGATATGGTTACAATCAGGGAGAATGAGGTGCCGGTGTTCTGGCCCTGTGGAGTGACTCCTCAGGCAGCTGTCATGGCTTCTAAACCGGATTTTTGCATTACACATGCTCCGGGACATATGTTTATTACAGATATCAAGAATATTAATTTGAAATACTAGAAAGAGGATGTTATGAAAGTAGATTTAAATGCAGATTTAGGCGAAAGCTTTGGAAATTATACCTGTGGAGCAGATGAACTGGTAATTCCACATATTTCCTCTGCTAATGTAGCCTGTGGCTTCCACGCATCTGATCCTTTGGTAATGATGAAGACAGTTAAGAGTGCCAAGGCGGCAGGAGTAGCAGTGGGAGCCCATCCCGGGTATCCGGATCTGGTTGGATTTGGACGAAGAAACCTGAATGTCTCCACTGACGAACTAAAAGCCATGGTTATGTATCAGATAGGAGCATTAAAAGCATTCTGTGACGCTAACGGGGTTAAATTACAGCATGTAAAGCCCCATGGTGCAATGTACAATATGGCAGCAAAATCCGAGAAGCTTTCAATGGCTATCGCAGAGGCAGTGAAGGAAGTGGATGGGGAGCTTATACTGTTAGGACTGGCAGGAAGCATTCAGCTGGAAGTGGCTAAGGACATGGGCCTTAGAGTTGCCAATGAGGTTTTTGCAGACAGAGGCTATCAGAAGGATGGCAGTCTGGTTCCAAGAACCAGCGAAGGGGCAATTATTAAGGATGAAACCCTGGTGGTGGAGAGAATCATCAGGATGGTCAAGGAAGGCGTGGTTGAGTCTGTTGATGGGGTGGTAGTACCTGTTAAGGCTGATTCCATCTGCCTGCATGGTGACAATGAAAAGGCTGCATTGTTTGCAAAACAGCTCAATGAGAAGCTTAGAGAAAGTGGAATCGAAATCACACCTCTGAGCAGAGTAGTTGACTAGTAAGACGGATTGAGAAAATCAGATTGAAAAATACATATATCAGGTAATAGACGATGGGAGTGATGAAAGTGGAGACAATTGAAAGTATAGTGCTTCGACATTCCGGACGAGGAATGACAACTTTACAGGAATATGTTGAGAAGGAATACTGCATTCGGGCTGCTAAGGAAATACTGTCCTGGGAAAAGGGCAATGTATTTTTGACAACAGGATTTTATGTGGCTGGTTATGCAGAGACAGATGGTCCTGTGGGAACAGTTGCTCTGGCTAAGGCGATAAAAGGCCTTGGGTATAATCCTGTCATTATTACAGATGAGTTTTGTAAGGGATTTTTTGAACCGGAAAATATAGATGTGGAGTATGTATCCATTTCTGCTAAAAGTGATGAAATGGATTCGCTGGTAGAAAAGCTTACCCCCACAGGAATGATTTCCATCGAAAGATGTGGAAAAAATCAGTATTCAGAATATGCAAATATGAGAGGAATCAGTATCACTGAGCATACTGCTCCCATTGATTATCTGTTTGAAAAATATGCTGGGAAAATTCCAAGTATTGGAGTGGGCGATGGTGGCAATGAGATTGGTATGGGCAAGGTTAAGGCCGCTATCTCCGAAAAGCTGGCCCTGGAACCCTGTGTAGTGGCTACAGATATTCTGGTACTGGCCAGTGTATCCAACTGGGGCGCATATGGAATTATCTGTGCTCTGGGAATTCTTACAAAAAATAAGCTGGTTCCATCCTTTGACTGGGTTCGGTCATACATTCAGATGACGGTGGATATGGGCAGTGTGGATGGAGTAACCCATGAACATATTGTAAGTGTCGATGGCAAGAGTATGGACATTGAAAAGGAAATACTGGAGGCATTGATAAAAATAGAAAGTGAGGATGTGGGATTATGAAAACATTAGGCTATTACAACGGAAAGATCGATGAACTGGAAAAACTGACTATTCCCTTCAATGACAGGGTTTGTTTCTTTGGAGACGGGGTATATGATGCTGGCCCTTCCAGAAACTACAAGCTGTTTGCTATTGAAGAGCATATTGAGAGATTCTTTAATTCTGCAACACTTATGGATATTGAAATCCCCTGCAGCAAAGAAGAACTGAAGACTCTTTTAGAGGATTTGGTAAAAAAGATGGATACAGGAGATAATTTTGTATACTGGGCATGCTCCAGAGGTACAGGTATTAGAAATCATGTCTATGAAAAAGGACCTGGTAACCTGTGGGTAATGATTAAACCTGATAAGCTTGATACCTGTCAGAAACCAATTAAGTGTGTGTCTGCAGAGGATAAGAGATTTTTATATTGCAACTGCAAGACACTTAATCTGCTTCCTTCGGTATTGTATGCAGAAAAGGCTTACAAGGCAGGTGTTGATGAGACAATTCTCTACAGACATGATGGCAGAGTAACAGAGTGTGCTCACTGCAACTGTCATATTCTCAAGGATGGTATTCTCTATACTGCTCCTACTGATGATATGATTCTTCCGGGTATTGCAAGAGCTCACCTGATCAGAATGTGCAAAAAACTTGGCATTGGAGTAAGCGAGACACCCTACTACATGAATGATGTATGGGAGGCAGATGAAATTATTGTTACTTCATCTTCTCATGTATGCATGTATGTGGATGAGCTGGATGGCAAAAAAGTTGGTGGAAAAGATACAGCGACTCTGTTTAAGTTAAGAGATGCACTGTATGCAGAAATTTGTGAAGCGACAGCATAGGGTAAACACCACATACTTTGCATAGATTCTTTCGGAAAATAAAAAGCCTTCTTACTTTCCTGTAAGAAGGCTTATTTTTACATTTCGTCAAATTCAAGTGAGTCCAGATACTCATCAAAGGCATCTGTTACAGCATCATATTCTTCGTCATCATCAATATAGATAAGTTCAGGCTCTTCGTTAGGATCGTCAGGATTTTCCTTGTATCCATAGAACCATACTTCGTCCTCTACAGGATCTCCTTCCTCATCTGTTGGCATCAGTGCGATATAGTCCTTGCCAGCTACTTCAAGAATAGTAATTACAGCGCATTCAACGCTGCCATCCTCCAGTTCAAGGGTGACGGTCATTTCTTCTTCTGGGATATCTTTTGTGCTCATAAGAGAACCTCCTTTTTTCTATTAACAAAATGTGGTATAATAACAAAATGTATGCCCAAAATGGAAACGAGGCATCTAAGATTAGTATATCTTACATATCAAACAGGTGTAAAGTAGAAATATAAAAACAATGCTATTGTGATTGATAACAGATTTTTATGATTTAATTTATGATTGGAGACTAGTATGAAGAGAGTATTTTTAATTGTTCTTGACAGTTTTGGTATTGGTGAGCTTCCTGATGCAGCTGAATATGGTGATGCAGGTACCTGTACAATTGGTTCAGTGGCAACCAGCCCTGAATTTAAGGTACCTAACATGCAGAGCCTGGGTCTGTTTAACATCGATGGAGTTAATGTTGGAGAAAAGGTTTTGTCACCGAAGGCCAGCATAGCCAGAATGAAGGAGGCATCCAAGGGTAAGGACACCACCATTGGACATTGGGAGATAGCTGGAGTTTATTCAGGCAAGCCCCTGCCTACATATCCTGACGGATTCCCCAAGGAGGTGCTGGATGAGTTTTCAAAACGCACCGGAAGAGGTGTGATTTGCAACAAGCCCTATTCAGGCACAGTAGTAATTAATGAATTTGGTGAGGAACATATGAAGACCGGCGACCTGATTGTGTACACCTCTGCAGACAGTGTATTCCAGATTGCGGCTCATGAGGATGTTGTTCCTGTTGAGACACTCTATGAATACTGTAAAATAGCCAGAGAAATCCTTCAGGGCGAGCATGGCGTTGGACGCGTCATTGCCAGACCTTTTGAGGGAACACCTGGCAACTTCAAGAGAACCAGCAGAAGACATGATTTCTCTCTGATGCCACCATCAACTACCATGCTTGATCAGCTGATGGCTGAAGGCAAAGCAACTATTGGTGTGGGCAAGATCAAGGATATCTTTGCTGGCAAGGGTATTTCAGAGTTCGTATATACCAGTGGCAATGCTGAGGGTATCGAAAGAACTCTTGAGTATATGGACAAGGATTTTGAAGGTCTGTGCTTTATTAACCTGGTAGACTATGACATGCTCTATGGCCATAGAAATGATATTGAAGGCTATGCCAGGGCTTTAGCTTACTTTGATGAAAAGCTTCCTCTTATGTTAGATAAGATGACTGAGGATGATATTTTAATGATTACAGCAGATCATGGCTGCGATCCCGGATATACTGTATCAACAGATCATTCAAGAGAGCACACACCTTTTATCATGTACTCTAAGAAGCTGGAGCCTAAGAATTTTGGAACCAGAGATACTTTTTCAGATATAGGAGCAACTGTACTTGATTACTTTGGAATCAAGCCTGAGTTTAATGGTAAGAGTATGCTCTAAAAATTTTGAGGATTATGAAAAAATACTGATTTGAATGGAATTTGGAGGAATAAATTTTGAGTAATAATTTGGAAAGAGAGATAAACAGAAGGCGTACCTTTGCCATTATTTCTCACCCTGATGCTGGTAAGACAACATTGACAGAAAAGTTTCTGTTATACGGTGGAGCGATTAACCTGGCCGGAAGTGTTAAGGGCAAGGCTACTGCCCGACATGCCGTAAGTGACTGGATGGAGATTGAGAAGGAAAGAGGTATTTCTGTTACTTCTTCAGTACTTCAGTTTGAATATGATGATTTCTGTATTAACATCCTGGATACACCCGGACATCAGGATTTCTCAGAGGATACCTACAGAACCCTGATGGCTGCAGACTCTGCTGTAATGGTTATTGATGCCAGCAAGGGTGTTGAGGCTCAGACCAGAAAACTGTTCAAGGTTTGTGGTATGAGAGGCATACCTATTTTTACCTTCATTAACAAGATGGACAGAGATGCCAATGATACCTTCGAGCTGTTGGATGACATTGAAAAAGAGCTTGGCATTGCAACCTGCCCGGTTAACTGGCCAATTGGTTCAGGAAAAGGCTTCAAGGGTGTATTAGACAGGGAAAGCCAGACTGTAATTATGTACGAGGATACCGAAAAAGGTACTAAGGAAGGCAAGAAGACTGAGATAGCTATGTCTGATGAGGCAGCTGTAATTGCTGCGATTGGTGAGGACAAGTACAGTCAGTTGTCAGATGAGCTGGAGCTGTTGGAAGGCGCTGGCGCTGAATTTGATTTAGATGAGGTACAGAGAGGCAAGCTGACCCCTGTATTCTTCGGTTCAGCTCTTACCAACTTTGGTGTTGAGATTTTCCTTCAGAATTTTTTGAAAATGACAACTTCACCTCTTCCGCGTACTTCGGAGGGAGAGATAGTGGATCCCACAGGACATGGATTTTCTGCTTTTGTATTCAAGATTCAGGCTAATATGAACAAGGCCCACAGAGACAGAATTGCATTCATGAGAATCTGTTCCGGCCGATTTGATGCAGGTGCCGAGGTCAGACATGTCCAGGGCAACAAGGTAATGAGACTTTCACAGCCTCAGCAGATAATGGCAAGCGACAGAAAGATACTGGAGGAGGCCTATGCAGGTGATATTATAGGTGTATTTGATCCTGGTATTTTCTCTATTGGGGATACAGTATGCATGCCCAAGGATAAGGTGCGTTTTGAAGGTATACCTACCTTTGCTCCCGAGCATTTTGCCAGAGTTAGACAGATTGATACCATGAAGCGTAAGCAGTTTGTCAAGGGTATCACTCAGATTGCCCAGGAGGGTGCCATCCAGATATTCAAGGAAGCTAACTCCGGTATGGAAGAAATTATCGTGGGAGTAGTAGGTGTGCTGCAGTTTGATGTACTTAAGTACAGACTGGAGAATGAATATAATGTGGAGATTCGTCTGGAGCCCCTGCCTTATGAGCACATCAGATGGATTGAAAATAAAGAGATTGATTTGAACAAGATTGTAGGAACTTCTGATATGAAAAAGATTCTGGACATGAGAGACAGACCGCTGCTTTTGTTTGTTAATTCATGGTCAGTCGGAATGGTTCTGGATCGTAATGAGGGACTGGAACTGTCAGAGTTTGGACGCAATTAATATGAAAAAAAATAATTTAATAAAAAAGGCCGGGCTTGTACTTTTCACAGTCCTTGTTGCTATGACTCTTATGGCCTGTAGTGCAGGGGATTTACAGAATCTGACAGAAACGGCAGACAAGCTGTCTGAGATCACTGAAGGGATTGAAGGAGCTGCCAACTCGATTATGGATGCGGCGGATACTATTTCCAGTGGTGCCGGAGTGCTGGACGATGTGAAGGATACTCTGGACAAGACAGGAATAGACCTGTCAGACCTCAAGTCAGAAGGTGATTCCTCTGATGATGCCAGGTCTGACAAGCCTCTGAGAAAAGCGGCGCTGGATTCAGAGTACTATTTTTCTAAGCTGGAGAAGGAAGAAAAGATTGTATACGATGAAATCCTTGAAAGCCTCAATGATATGAGCGAGGATGTGGAAATATCCACCAAGGACGAGGATGTAATAGATACTGCCTTTAATGCTGTAGTATGGGATCACCCTGAGATTTTCTGGGTGAAGGGATATACCTATGCGGTGCACACTCTGGATGGAGAGGTGACCAAGGTTACCTTTTCAGGAAGCTTCACAGCTACTTTAGAAGAAAGAGATAAATCCAGAGCTGAAATAGAAGAGATAGCAAAAGAGATTCTGGCGGGAGTAGACAGACAGAACAGTCAGTATTCTCAGGTTAAATATATCTTTGAATATCTGATTGATAATGTGGAGTATGATCTGAATGCCAGCAATAATCAGGATATCAGGTCGGTGTTCTTAGGTCATCGTTCAGTGTGCCAGGGATATTCAAAAGCTACCCAGTATCTACTGAACGAACTGGGCATTTTTTCCACACTTGTATTCGGAAAAGCAGCTGGAGGAGATCACTCCTGGAATCTGGTTAATGTGGATGGCGACTACTATCATCTGGATACTACCTGGGGCGATGCTTCCTATAGCGGAGCCAGTGAATATACTGGCAGGGCACCCAGTATCAATTATGATTATTTTTTGGTTACAGATGATGAAATAGCAAGAACTCACCATGTTGAGAATCCGAAGAACTATCCGAAATGCAATTCAGATGTGTCTAATTACTACATCAAGGAAGGACTGTATTTTACTTCTGTAGACAAGGACCAGCTTAAAAAAGTGTTTGATGCGGCCTATGATGCAGGCAGAGATAATGTTGCAATCAGATGCGCAAATGCTGAATGTCTGGATGAAATGCTGACCTATTTAATCGAAGAGCAGCATGTGTTTGATTACTTATCAGATTCTGATTCAATAAATTATGCTACATCACCAGATTCATTTTCGATTATTTTATGGTTAGAATAGATTGAAAATGTTATAATAAAAAATAATTTTCTTTTATAGTCGCTTAATAAGCATGTTGATAGGAGAATTCTAATGGAAAAAGAAGTTAAGGGAAATGAATATGTATTAGAAGGAGCTGATGGCTTCGGTCAGGTCAGAATTGCAAATGATGTGGTTGCACGCATCGCCTGTCTTGCTGCTATGGAAGTTAAGGGCGTAGCCAGCATGGCTGAAGATATGACTAATGAAATCCTTGCCAAGGTTGGAATCAAGACTCTGGCCAAGGGCGCAGTAGTAGATATTGAAGATGGTATTGTATCTGTTAATCTGACACTGATGCTTAAATTTGGATACAATATTCCTGCTACCTGTGAGAAGGTTCAGGGCAAGGTTAGAAGCCAGATTGAGACCATGACCGGAATGAAGGTTCGTAGAGTTAATGTTAGAGTAAGCGGCGTTACAGGAGAATAAGAGCGGATGAATGCCAGACAAAAGAGAGAAAATTTATTTAAGCTGCTTTTCCGCAGTGAGTTTCACAGTGCAGAAGAGATGAAGGAACAGCTTGAACTGTATCTGGATGAGATGGGTCATCCTATGCTGGATGAGGGTGAGAAGCTTATGGATCTCACAAGAGAGGAACTGGTTGCCCTCACTGAAAAATATGATGACATTGTTTCAAAAAAAGACGAGCTGGATATGCTTATCAATGCAAAGACTGAGAACTGGACCACAGACAGAATGGGCAAGGTTGAACTTACCATATTGAGAATTGCATTGTATGAAATGAGCTATGACAAGGATGTTCCTGATAGTGTAGCAATTAATGAAGCTATTGAGTTGGCCAAGAAGTATAGTAATGGTGCATCAGGAGCATTTGTTAACGGTGTGCTTGCAAAATATGTTTCATGAAGGTAGCTACTTATTCAGTAAGTAAGATAAATTCATATATTAAAAATATGTTTGCCCAGGACTTTTTACTACATGCCGTATATGTAAAGGGTGAGGTCAGTAATTGCAAGTATCACAGTTCCGGGCATATATATTTTACTTTAAAAGATTCGGGGGGAACCTTGGGCTGTATTATGTTTGCTTCCAAGCGGGCAGGCCTTGGCTTTGAGCTAAGAGAAGGTCAGCAGGTCATAGTTGGAGGCAGTGTTGAGGTCTATGAGAGAGACGGGAAATATCAGCTCTATGCCAACCGGATTTTTTTGGATGGTTTGGGAGCCTTGTATGAAAAATATGAGGCACTGAAAAAAGAACTGTTAGAAAGTGGGATGTTTGATGAATCCTACAAAAAGCCGATACCGGCAAATCCCAAGACGGTCGGTATTGTTACAGCAGCAACTGGTGCGGCTGTAAGGGACATTATTAATGTTGCCACTAGAAGAAATCCATATGTTCAGCTCATTTTGTATCCTGCTATAGTGCAGGGAGATGGAGCTGTTCCCAGTATTGTTGATGGTATCCGGACCATGGTTAAGCTGGGTGTGGATGTTATGATAGTAGGCCGAGGCGGTGGAAGTATTGAAGATCTATGGGCCTTCAATGAAAGGGCTGTAGCAGAAGCTGTGTTTGAAAGTCCAATTCCAGTAATATCTGCTGTAGGTCATGAAACCGATACAACAATTATTGATTATGTATCAGACTTGAGAGCACCAACTCCATCAGCAGCTGCCGAGTTGGCTGTAGGGGAGTTTTCAGTAATAGAGAACAGTATCCTGGAGTATCAGAACAGACTGTTAGACAGGATGAATACAAGGCTTCTTAAGGACAGGAGCAGTCTGAATAACCTGCAGGCAAGATTGAGAGGACTTAGTCCTATTAATATCCTTGATAAGAATAAACTTAGGATAGCAGGTTACGAAGAAAAACTGGCCAATCTGATGGATCTTCGGGTGAAGGAGGTTAGTACCTATTCATTGTCGCTGGAGGACAGACTGGCGGGATTGATGGAAAAGAGACTGGTTGACAGTCGCCACAAAATGGAATTACTGGCGGGAAGATTAAATGGTCTTTCCCCTCTTGAAAAGCTTTCACAGGGCTATGCATATGTGTCAGATGAGGATAACAGGACCGTGTGCAGCATTGATAATGTATCTGAAAATCAGAGATTAAATATCTATGTGAAGGATGGACAGATCAATGCAGTAGTCTGTGACAAACATAGGATAGATTTCTAAAGGAGAAATTTTGTGAAGATAATTGTAGCAGGTGATGGCAAGGTAGGTCAGACACTAATTAGAGAACTTTCTGATGAAAAATATGATTTGATACTGATAGATACTAATCCTGATGTATTGGCATCTATGGTTGAAAAATATGATGTTTTGGCTGTATGCGGCAACTGTGCTTCCATGGATGTACTGGAGAAGGCAGGTGTGGATAGTGCAGACCTTCTAATTGCTGTAACCAGTGCAGATGAGATTAATATGCTATGTTGTATGACTGCTCATGGAATGAATCCTGATTTGCATACTATTGCCAGAATCAGAAATCCGGAATATTTAGAGCAGGTATATGCCATGAGTGACCAGTTTGGTCTTTCAATGGTATTTAACCCTGAAAAGCAGGCTGCAGTAGAAATTGACAGATTAATAAAATTCCCGGGATTTTTACAAAGAGATACCTTTGCCAAGGGAAGAGTCGAAATAGTTGAGTTCAGAATTGGACGGGACAGTAAATTATGTGATATTGCACTTAATGATATGTATGCAATTATTAAATGCAAGGTTTTGGTATGCGCAGTTGTCAGGGAAGGTAAGGCACTGGCTCCTGACGGTAACTTTGTATTACATGAGGGAGATAAAATATATGTAACTGCCTCTACAGATACCCTGGCTGCCCTTCTTAAGAATCTTGATATTATCACCCATAAGGCACGCAGAGTAATTATCTGTGGCGGTGGTAAGATAAGCTATTATCTGGCCGAGGAACTGGTTAATAGTGGCGTGGAAGTGCAGATTATTGAAAAGGATTTGGAGAAATGTAAGCGCCTGGCAGAACAGCTTCCTAAGGCCTGTATAGTAAATGGCGATGCAAGTGACCAAAGTCTTCTTGAAAGCGAAGGACTTGCCGGCTGTGATGCTCTGGTAACACTGACAGGCATGGATGAACTGAATATGGTTATTTCCCTGTATGGAAACAGCCAGAAAATTCCACAGATCATTACTAAAATTGACAGGGTGGGTAATTCACAGATCCTGCATGATCTTCCGATTGGAAGTACCATATGTCCAAAGGAACTGTGCAGTGGAAATATTGTAAGATATGTAAGGGCTATTCAGAATCAGAAGGGTGCTGCCAGCACAATTCATTCTATAGCGGGTGGACAGGCTGAAGCTCTTGAATTTATTGTTGATGAGAATACACTTCATTGCAATGAACCCCTGAAAAATCTGAAGATTAAAAAGGGTGTACTTATTGCATGTATAAATCATGGCTCCAGAATAGAGATACCTGGTGGTGATTCCAAGTTCAGGGTTGGAGACAATCTGATAGTTGTCACTGCTAATGGTAAGGTTCTTTATAGTATTAATGAGATATTTGAGTAGATAGTATGAATTTAAAGAAAATAGGTCGTTTTATCGGACAGATTCTTCTGGTGGAAGTAATCTTCATGGTTCCAGCCCTGATAATAAGCTGTGCATTGAAAGAAACCAATGCAATGAATGCTTTTGTTGCAACCATAATATGTACACTGTCTGCAGCGATTGCTCTGCTTGCCTGGGCCAAGGATGGCAAGGGCGGATTTTATGCAAAAGAGGGTTTGGTAAGTGTAGGCTTGTGCTGGATTGTAATGAGTATTTTTGGATGTCTTCCATTTTATCTGTCCAGAGAGATCCCACGATATATAGATGCATATTTTGAAATAGTATCAGGCTTTACTACCACAGGAGCTTCCATTCTGCCTGAGGTTGAGAGCCTGTCCAAGGGAATACTGTACTGGAGATCCTTCAGCCACTGGCTGGGTGGTATGGGTGTACTGGTATTCCTGTTGGCAATGCCCTCCAGTGACAAGGCTGGTGAGGGCTATACCATGCATATTTTGAGGGCTGAAAGTCCGGGGCCTGATGTGGGCAAGCTGGTTCCCAGAATGAAGACAACCGCTAGAATACTGTATGGAATATATGTAGCTATTACAGTTTTAAATATTCTGTTTTTACTGATAGGAAGAATCCCTTTATTTGATGCAGTATGTACTGCTATGGGTACGGCCGGTACTGGTGGTTTTGGAATTAAAAATGACAGTATTGCCGGCTATAGTCCGTATGTTCAAAATGTATGTACAGTATTTATGCTGCTATTTGGTGTGAACTTTGCCTGCTATTATATGCTTTTATTAAAGAATATTAAGGATGTAATATGGGATGAGGAATTACGCTTTTATCTGGGTCTGGTATTTGCCAGCATAGTTTTAATTGCATGGAATATAAGGGGCTACTATGACACCCTGGAAGAGGTTATTCGCCATTCTGCATTTCAGGTTGCAACAATTATTACCACTACAGGATTTGCCACCACAGACTTTGATAAATGGCCCAGCTTTTCCAAGGCCATCCTTTTGTGTCTCATGCTGATTGGTGCCTGTGCCGGAAGCACGGGCGGCGGATTTAAGTGTGGAAGGGCACTGCTTCATATTAAAAATATGCTTAGAAACATCAGGGCCATGATTCATCCTAATAAGATATCAGCTGTTAGGATTAACAATGTTCCGGTAGGAGAAAAGCCCCTGAACAATATTAATACATTCATGGCAAGCTATGTAGGAATAGTAATAATAAGCTTTTTGATTATATCGCTGGATGGATTTTCCACCACTACTAATCTGTCGGCAGTAATAGCCTGCTTCAATAATATCGGACCTGGTTTCGATGCGGTAGGTCCCACATGTAACTACTCAGCATATGGAATTTTATCAAAACTTGTACTGATAATTGATATGCTGGCAGGCAGATTGGAGATATTCCCAATACTGGTGTTATTCTCACGAAGCACATGGAAACATAGATGATAGATAACGCGAGTTTTAGAAAAGAAAAATTAAAAATACGAAATGAAATGTCAAAAAATGAGGTGGCAAAATTATCTGAAAGCCTTGTAAATCAAGGGATTGAGTGGATTGCCACTAACCTGCCTGAGGATGCGAAAAAAATCATGTGTTATTACCCTTTGGGCAATGAAGCTGACATTAGAAAGATATATTTCTGGCTCCTGTCGCAAGATAAGGAGCTTTATTTTCCTGTTTCCAAGGATAAAAGAACGATGGATTTTTTTCGGGTGAGAGATTTGAATGATCTGACACCGGGAAGATTCGGAGTGATGGAACCAAGAGAAGATTTTGATAATGAGCTGCTACACAATGTAGCAGAAGAATATGGCAACTGGGAAAAATGTAAAATAGTCTGCTTTACTCCTGGAACAGTCTTTGACAGGACTGGCAACAGGATGGGATTTGGCAAGGGATATTACGACCGTTATTTTAACAGGATTTGGCGGGAGGCCCCGAATATTCAGTGCTTGCGGGTCGGAGTTGCTTATGAATTCCAGCTTGTGGACAGGATCAACAGACAGCCCTGGGATGTGCCCATGGATGTAATTTTTACGGATAAAATGATATATGACAAGATATGCGCAGATAATAATTAATATAACCAGTGAAGCGGTAGATAAGCCCTTTACATACAGGATACCTGATGAGCTAACAGATGTTATTAAACCGGGAATCCCTGTTATGGTGCCCTTTGGCAAGGGGGATAAGGAGCGACTGGGGTATGTTGTCAGAATTACTAGTGAAGCCGGGTTTGATCCTTCTAAAATAAAGGACATTCTTGGAATAGCTCAAAAACAGACTGATGTTAACGACAGGAGTCTGATGCTTGCCGGGTGGATGAAAGAAAACTATGGTTCTACTTTTATGGCATCACTAAAGACTGTTATGCCTGTTAAGAGGACAGTAAAGAAGCGGGAGTCTAAATCAGAAGACGGCAGTGGCAGTATGGCTCCTTATTTTGGTGACAGCGCTGGAATAGTGCCCAGTGAGAGCCAGGCAAATATCGTAAGAGATATTCTTGATAATTTTGATAAGGGTGACCCCGGTGTGAGTTTAATACACGGCATAACTGGAAGTGGCAAGACACTGTGTTACATGGAGCTTATGTCTGGAATGCTGGAACAGGGGTTTCAGAGTATTCTGCTGGTTCCGGAGATCGCATTAACCTATCAGAATGTTGCCAGGTTTACTGCCCGTTTTGGAGACAGGATTGCAGTGCTTCATTCCAAGCTTTCGGCTGGTGAAAAATCAGAACTGTGGGAAAGAGCCCAAAAGGGTGAGGTCAGTGTTGTAATAGGACCCAGGTCGGCCCTGTTTGTACCCTTTTCAAAGCTGGGACTCATTATTATTGATGAAGAGCATGAGACCAGCTACAAGAGTGAAACCTGCCC
>DCIJ01000035.1:14803-31373 GCA_002315945.1 Lachnospiraceae bacterium UBA1729
AGTATCATGCCAGAGAGGTGGCAATACAGATTGCAAAATTTAATAATGCAGCCTTAGTGCTGGGGTCTGCTACTCCATCTCTTGAAAGCTATTACCAGGCAAAGAATGGCAATTTCAGACTGTACACTCTAAAGGAACGGCTTACTGGTGGATGTCTGCCCAGTGTTCACACAGTAGATCTTAGGCAGGAGCTTAAGAGTGGAAATGTATCCATGTTCTCTGAGAAGCTATCGGAGTTAATTCGAGACAGATTAGCTAAGAAGGAACAGATAATATTATTCTTAAATAGAAGAGGCCTGTCAGGCTTTATTTCCTGCAGAGTATGTGGTAAGGCAATAAAATGTTCCCACTGTGACGTGACAATGAGTGAGCACATGGGGGGCAGGATGGTATGTCATTACTGTGGACATACCTCTATTCGTCCTAAGCTGTGTCCTGAATGTGGTTCTAAATATATAGGAAGATTCAAGGCTGGAACAGAAGCGGTGGAAAAGGCTGTAAATATGACCTTTCCAGAGGCAAAAGTTTTGAGAATGGATGCTGATACCACTAAGAGAAAGGGAAGTCTTGAAAAAATACTGAAGGATTTTTCCAACAAAAAGGCTGATATTCTGGTGGGAACCCAGATGATAGTTAAGGGACATGACTTCCCTAATGTTACACTGGTTGGAATAATGGCGGCTGATATATCTCTTAACAGCTCTGATTTTAGAAGTGCTGAGAGAACATTTCAGCTGATCTGTCAGGCGGCAGGCAGAGCAGGCAGAGGTACCCTTCCAGGAGAAGTGGTTATTCAGACCTACCAGCCTGACTCTTATGCTATTGTACATGGAGCTAACCAGGATTATGAGGGATTTTTTGAAGAAGAGCTGGAATACAGACAGCTAATGTCGTATCCTCCGGTGGCATCCCTGGTGGCCTGCCTCATTCAGTCCAGGGATGGCAAGGCCTGTCTGGCCTGCTCAGAGTTGCTGGCAGATGTGGCTAAAAAGTGCGCATCTAAGCATGATGGCACCTATGTAATTGGTCCCAAAGCGGCAAGTATCTCTAAATTAAGTGATACTTACAGACAGGTTTTTTATATAAAATCCATGGACAGTCAGGCGCTTATTCAGGTGAAGGATGTTATGGAAGATTATATGGATAACAGTGAGGAATACGCAAAATTCATAAGAAATGTATCGGTTCAGTTTGATTTTAATCCCATGACGGGTTATTAATTCTTTCGATTCCTTTTATGAATTTTTTATGGTCAGAATGTAACAGGATATATATAATGATATCTGTGTTTGAGTACAAACCATAAGGACACTCGCGAAGCGTATGGCGTTGCGGCGATAATTATCCTGAAATCAGGGATTAGATAAAATTTTTTTGAGGGAGAAGAGATGGCAACAAGAACAATCAGAGAGATGGGTGATCCCATCCTTAACAAAGTATGTAAAGAAGTAAAAGAGATTACTCCAAGGGTAATTGAATTGATTGAGGATATGCTGGAGACAATGTATGAAACGGGTGGTGTAGGCCTGGCAGCTCCTCAGGTTGGAATAATTAAGAGAATATGTGTAATTGATGTAACACCTCCTGATGAAGAGCCAGATCCAATTATTCTGATTAATCCAAGAATTATTGAGACCAGTGGCGAGCAGACAGGAGAAGAAGGCTGTCTGTCAGTTCCAGGCAAAGCCGGAGTTGTAACCAGACCTAATTATGTCAAGGTAGCGGCCTTCAATGAGGAGATGGAGCCCTATGAAATCGAGGGAACAGGCCTTCTGGCCAGAGCCTTCTGTCACGAGATTGAACATCTGGATGGAAAACTCTATGTTGAAAAGGTAGAGGGCGAAATCCATGATGTAACAAGGGAAGATGTTGAATAGATTTACCAGAGGAAACGGATGAAAATAGTATTTATGGGGACACCGGATTTTGCGGTGTCAGCTCTTGAAGAGATAATAAAAGCTGGACATGAGGTAGTACTGGTGGTTACTCAGCCCGACAAACCCAAGGGCAGGAGTAAACAGCTCATGCCACCACCGGTTAAGGTGTGTGCACTTGAGAATAACATTCCTGTGTTTCAGCCTGTAAAAATCAAGACTGAGGACTCAGTGGCTGAGCTTAGAAAGTATGAGGCTGATGTATTTGTGGTAGCTGCATTTGGACAGATACTTTCCAAGGAAGTACTGGATATGCCAAGGCTTGGCTGCTTTAATATACATGCTTCCCTGTTACCAAAATACAGAGGAGCAGCACCTATCCAGCGTTCAATCCTGGATGGTGAAGACAAGACCGGCGTAACCATTATGAAGATGGATGTGGGACTTGATACCGGAGATATGGTTTCCAAGGCAGAGGTGATCATTGAGAATACAGATACCGGCGACAGCCTGCATGACAAGCTGGCAAAGGCTGGCGGAAAGCTGGCGGTAGAGACCCTTGCGCATATTGAGGCTGGAACTATTAATCCTGAAAAACAGGATGATAATCTCAGCACCTATGCCAAGATGCTCAGTAAGGCAGAGGGTGAGATTGACTGGACTAAGAGCGCTGCAGAGATTGACAGACAGATTAGAGCCTTCAATTCATGGCCCTGTGCATATACATCCTACAAGGGAAAAGGACTTAAGATTTGGGAGGCCAGGCCTGTGTTGGAGTCTGGTCCGGCTGGCAACTGTGGACAGATTACTGAGGTTGGCAAGGACCATATTACGGTAGCATGTAAAGAAGGAAGTATCAGACTACTAAAGATTCAGCTGGAAGGCAAAAAAGCTATGAGCACTCATGACTTTTTACTGGGTGTGAAGGTAGAGCCAGGTGAAGTGTTAGGACAGGAATAAGGAGAATGACATGGGATATTATGGATATGGAATGAGCCCTTATGGTTATGGGATGTTTTATGATCCCACCTATATATTAATTATTATTGCAGCTGGGTTGTCACTATGGGCTTCTGCAACGGTTAGATCCACCTATCAGAGGTATTCAAGTGTGAGATGCATGTCAGGCATTACAGGTGCCCAGGCGGCTGAAGAAATTCTGAGAGCTCATGGAATATATGACGTTCGTATTGAGCACATAGGTGGTAATCTGACTGATCATTTTGATCCAAGGGACAAGGTGGTACGTCTCTCAGATGCTACATACAACTCTACCTCTGTAGCTGCTATTGGAGTGGCGGCTCATGAAATAGGTCATGTACTGCAGCATGAAGAGGGCTATCTTCCAATCAGAATCAGAGGGTCTCTGGTTCCGGCAGCCAATATTGGTTCCAGACTGGGACTTCCTCTTGTAATATTAGGATTCTTTTTGGGTGCTAATTCCACACTGGTTCCAATTGGTATTGCATTATTTACCCTGTCGGTTCTTTTTCATGTGGTTACTCTTCCTGTGGAATTAGATGCCAGCCATAGGGCTCTGGTTGCGCTGGATCAGAGAGGACTTCTCCAGCCGGATGAGATACCTATCAGCCGAAAGGTATTAAGAGCGGCAGCCATGACCTATGTTGCAGCAGCAGCCGGAAGCATAATACAGTTATTAAGACTCATTCTGATTTCCAAAAGCAGTAATGGGAGAAGGCGTTAAAAGTAATGTTTGAGACATTTTATCCTGATGAATGTGTAGACAGCACATATGAGATTGATTTTAAATCCCTCTATAACCAAGGGTTGAGAGGGATTCTTTTTGATATAGACAATACTCTGGTTCCCCATGGGTTCCCAGCTGATGACAGAGCCATAGAGCTCTTTCGCAGGCTTCATGAAATGGGCTTTAATACTATGGCCCTTTCTAACAACAAGAAGCCCAGGGTAAAGTCCTTTTGTGATGTGGTTGGAACAGATTATATCTACAAGGCCAACAAGCCCTTTAAGGACTGTTATATTAATGCCATGAAAAATATGGGGACTGATGTGAACAGTACCCTGTTTGTCGGAGACCAGCTTTTTACTGATGTATGGGGAGCAAAAAGACTTGGAATTAGAAATATTCTTGTAAAACCTATAGACAGCAAGGAAGAAATACAGATAGTATTAAAAAGATATCTTGAAAAAATAGTACTTAACGAATGGAAGAAAAAGAAATCATGAAAATTGATGGAAAGACAAGGCTCTGTGGTCTGATTGGAAACCCTGTGGAGCATACTCTGTCGCCGGTGATTCACAACAATATAGCAGACAGACTTGGCCATAATATGGTATATGTTCCTTTTCTTGTAAAGGAAGAGGGAGTAGAAAATGCTATTAAGGGGGCTTATGAGTTAAATGTTCTGGGAATGAATGCTACAGTGCCCCATAAGAGCGCTGTGATACCATTCCTTAAAGAAATTGATCCCCTGGCTAAAAAAATAGGAGCTGTAAATACTCTTGTCAGAGTTGATGGAGGCTACAAGGGATATAATACTGACATGACAGGGCTTAACAGAGCTCTTAAATCAGAGGGGATTTTCCTTGAAAATGAAAAGGTGATTCTGCTGGGGGCAGGTGGAGCTTCCAGAGCGGTTGCATTTTTGTGTGCCAGCCTTGGATGCAAAGATGTAATTATGCTTAATAGAAATTATGAAAAATGCGTTCAGGTGGCAAAAGAAGTCAATGACAGTACAGGGGATGAGGTGATAAAGCCCATGGAATTGTCAGATTACAGCCAGATTCCAGGGGATGGTTATGTATGCATTCAGGGAACCAGTGTAGGTCTGCACCCTAATGTGGAGGACTGTGTAATTAAGGACATGGACTTCTTTAACAAGGTCAGTGTTGGCTTCGACCTGATATACAAGCCGGCGGATACCAAATTCATGCAGATGGTCAGACAGGCAGGGGGAAGAAGCTATAATGGACTTAAGATGCTTCTGTTCCAGGGTATTGATGCTTATGAGCTGTGGAATGACTGTCAGGTACCGGATGAGCTGTCAGAGGAGATTCTGAAGCTTTTACAGGCAGACTAAATATAAAAAATGTAACTTATTAACTATTTATTTTAGGTACTAGAATGGATAATGTGATACTCATTGGATTCATGGGGGCAGGAAAAACCTCTATCGGAATTAAGCTTTCCTATGAGCTTAGAATCCCCATGGAAGATACTGACAAAATAATAGAGAGACTTGAGCAGTGTAAGATATCTGATATTTTTGCTTCCAGGGGTGAAGAAGCCTTCAGGCAGATGGAGACAAATCTGTTAAAAAAGCTGATTGAGGATGATAGGAAGAGGGGAGATAATAAGCTGGGAATGGTGCTGTCTGTTGGAGGAGGACTGCCTCTTAGAGAGGAAAACCGGCAGCTGATGAAAAAGCTGGGTAAGGTCATTTTTCTCGATGCAGGACCGGATACCATCTACGACAGATTAAAAAATGATACAACACGTCCTCTGCTTCAGTGTGAGGATCCCTACAGGAGAATCTGTGATCTGATGGAAGCAAGGCGTCAGTATTACGAGGATGCCTGCACACACAGGGTCGTGGTTGATAACAAAAAGTATGGTGATATAGTCAAGGAAATTGTGGAGCTTTGCAAATAGACAATGAATTTTACAAGAGCTTGTAATAACTGGAAGCAGGGTAGAACCCCTGTAGAAAAAATTAGTGATATAATCGGATTACTTGTTGCTTTTTTTGGAGTGGTCACTTCTCTCAGGATGAATCTGGCGGACAGAAGCTTCTGGGTGGACGAAGCAATGTTAGCCTTTTCTTTTTCCAAGAGAGGACTGACTAATCTGATTGGTGAAGCCTTTGAGATGAATCAGAGTGCGCCTGTAGTCTATCTGTATGTATGTAAGATAATATCTCTTATATTTGGAAACACTGAACTGGTATTGAGAAGTGTTTCCTTTGTTGCGTTTATCCTTGTACTTATGTTAACCACAATGGTGGCAAAGGATCTTTTGCATATCAGAATGTATATGCTGCCGGCGGCCATGGTTGCCAATATTAATCTGTTTTTGATTCAGGCTAACAATTTCAAGCAGTATATGTTTGAGACAGCAACTGTACTGGCAGTCCTGTATCTGTACTATCAGCTGATTGGTAGTGCTGATAGAAATGATAGCAAAAAAATCAGCAGGAACGATATCTTATTCGGTTTAATATTAGTTGTATCCATCTGGTGTGCTAATCCGGCTGCATTTTTGGCAGGTGGAATCATGACCTGGGAATTTTTTAATGGAGTATTAAAAAAGGACAGATATCATATCCTAAGGCCGGTATTCTGGGGTATTTCAGTGGCAGTAAGCTTTGTTACATATTATTTTGTATGGCTCAAAGCAATAGCAAGTGGAAATCAGATGCAGGTATACTGGGAGGGTCAGGCCTTTCCGCTGATTCCAACATCCATGCAGGATATTAAGGATGCCTGGGCGCTGTGCTATGACATTTTTATTGAGTTCAGGGAAGGCAGAATTCTTTTTATGGGCCTGTTAATGGCAGGCATTATTGTGGGCTGCTTTTTTATAAAAAACAGATATGTGCAGATAATCTCACTCACAGTACTGGTTTCACTGGTGGCTTCCTGGATTCATATGTTCCCCATAGCTAACAGGCTGTGGCTGTTTTCCTATCCATTGATTGTTCTGCTTTCATTTCTGGCAGTGGATAATACAGCAGGAGTTGAAAAGCCCAGACAGCTGACAGGACTTTTGATAATGCTGACAGCAGTCTGCTGCTGCAATGGAATTCTGGTCTACAGAAATCCCATGAATTCATATATGGCTGGGGAAGAGCTGAATATTCCCCTTGAGTATGTTAGAGAAAATATCAGACCTGATGAACAGGTGTATGTCTATACCGGTTCTATCTCGGGTGTTAAGTATAAGATAGGCTATGATACTGAGTGGATAGGACAGGACTATTCTAATGAGTCAGGCAGACTAGGAAATATTATCTGGTCAGAAGGCATGTCCAGTCAGGAAGACCATCTGAATGCTGATTTAGAGGCCATAATTAAGGCGGGCAAATGTTATATTCTGGCAAGCCATACTACCGAAGAGCGCTTTATGCCTCTGATTGATGCCCTGCAGGAAAGGGGCCAGCTAGATGTTGTAATGAGCGAATATGCCACCCCCTTGTACTATTTTACAGCTGAAGGTATCGCAGAATAAAATGTGAAGGAATCACAGAATAAAAAGTGTTTGCATAATAAGGGTTGGAATTGATAGAATAGGTCTGGGGTAGTACCCGAGTAGTATATTGATAATTTAGGAGAGAGAAAAATGAAAGACGTATGGAAAAAGTACAATGAGGTCAGTCTCATTGTAAGAATTGTAATCGGACTGATCATCGGTGTTATTCTTGGGTTGGCAGTTCCACAGCTTACTGTGATTACCATCTTTGGTAACCTCTTTGTTGGTGCTCTTAAAGGAATTGCTCCTTTACTGGTATTTGCACTGGTAGTTAGTGCACTTCTTGGAGCCAAGGGCAATATTGGTTCAAGATTCAAGACAGTTATCTGTCTGTACATGGTATCAACACTTTTAGCAGCTGTTACTGCTGTAATTGCCAGCTTTGCTTTCCCTGTAACACTTAAGCTTACAGAAGCAGTTCAGAATCAGAATCCACCTGAGGGTGTAGCAGAGGTTCTTGGCAACCTGCTTTCAAACCTTGTGGCAAATCCTGTTTCTGCTATTATGAATGCAAACTATATTGGTATTCTTTTCTGGGCTATCCTTTCTGGTATTGCATTAAAAACTGTTGCAAATAAAGATACTGAGATATATATGAAGCAGGTAGCTGACAGTGTTTCACAGATTGTAAGATGGATTATTTCACTGGCGCCTTTCGGTATTATGGGCCTTGTATTTGATACTGTTTCAACAAATGGTATCAGCGTATTTGCCGGTTACGGAAAATTATTATTAGTTCTTGTTGGATGTATGTTGTTTATTGCTCTTGTGGTAGATCCACTCATTGCAGCAATTGTACTTAAGAAAAATCCATATCCACTTGTATTCAGATGCTTCAAGGAGAGCGGTGTTACAGCATTCTTCACAAGAAGCTCTGCAGCTAACATTCCTGTAAACATGCAGCTTTGCGAGAAGCTTGGTCTTGATAAGGACGTATATTCAGTATCAATTCCTCTTGGAGCAACCATCAACATGGATGGTGCTGCTATTACTATTACAGTTATGGCTCTTGCAGCAGCTCATACAATGGGTATTGCTGTTGACTTCCCTTCAGCACTTATGCTTAGCTTGCTTGCTACTGTTGCAGCTTGTGGTGCATCTGGTGTTGCTGGTGGTTCACTGTTACTTATTCCTATGGCATGCTCACTGTTCGGAATTTCAAATGATATCGCAATGCAGGTTGTTGGTGTTGGATTTATCATTGGTGTAATTCAGGATTCATTTGAGACAGCTATCAACTCTTCAGGTGACGTTCTCTTTGCAGCAGTTGCTGAGTTCAAAGAATGGCAGAAGAATGGCAAGGAAGTTAAATTCTAACAGATGAAATCGGTTATTATTGCTTTTTCAACATATTCTAAGATTCCCATGCCTTGGGTTGAATGGGATGAGACAAGCATGAAATATTCAATGGCTGCCCTACCTTTAGTAGGTGCAGTCATTGGTTTTTTTTATATGCTTATTTTTTATGCTTCCAAATGCTGGTTGGGATTATCAGATATTTTTACTGCTACAGTCCTTACTGTACTGCCGTTAATAATTACAGGGGGCATCCATCTGGACGGATATATGGATACAGTGGATGCACTTTGTTCATATAGTGACAGGGAAGGAAAGCTTAGGATATTAAAGGATCCACATATTGGAGCCTTTGCAGTAATTTACACAGCGGTTTACATAATGCTCCATTGGGGATTTACTTACCAACTAATATTGGAACCAGACAGCAGAGACGGATTATATCTGTTTGCTATCTGCTTTGTACTATCAAGAACCCTGAGCGGTCTGGCAATGGTAACCTTTAAATCGGCCAAAAAAGAGGGGATGGCAGCCGGAATCAAAGCCGGAATCAATACAAAAAAGATTAAGACTGTTAACATATCTATTATGATGGTATGGCTGGCATTATCCGTAATAAGCCTGTGCATAATTAATCCTGTAACAGGACCTGTTATTATTTTAGCCTGTGGTTTGTTTTTCCTAATATACAGACATGTGGCATACAGGAACTTTGGTGGAATCACTGGAGATTTGGCTGGATGGTTTTTACAGCTGTGTGAACTGATTGGCCTTATTGCAATTGTTTTAATTCAGGCTGGAGTAAAATAATGATTAACAGATACCTTGGAGATTTTCATGAATTTCGGTGTATCGCAGACCAGTGTCCGGCCACCTGCTGCAGTGGGTGGGCAGTTGAGATAGATGAGGATTCACTTAAGCGGTACAGACTTCGGGCCAGAAAGCCGGAGGACAAGCTGCTGGATTCTTGTGTAGACTGGTCTGAGGGCTGCTTTAAGCTGCAAAAAAATGGAGATTGTGCCTTCCTGCAGGCAGATGGTCTGTGCCGGATGTATATTGAATATGGCGAGGACTTTTTTTGCAGAACCTGCGATTCCTATCCCAGACATGTGGAAGAATTTCCGGATATTAGAGAAAATTCTCTCTCAGTGTCCTGCCCTGTGGTAGCTAAGGATTTGATGAAAAGGACCCAACCTTTGAATATATCAGAGGAGCGGGATCAGACAGAGGATGAACCCTACGAGGAATTTAATGGGGGTCTGTATGAGATGCTGTATGCCTATCGTGGAGATTTTATCAAAATCATGCAGGACAGAAGTCGTTCCTTTGAGGACAGGTCCAGGGAGATACTTTTTATCATCAGACAGTATCAGAACAGTCTGGATGGAGTGGATTCTACAGGCGGAGACTTCTTTGAGAACAGGGAAGCTGCCTTTGAATTATTATTTGAGTTAGAACCCCTGCAGGAATCTTTTAGAACATTTTTAGTAGAAGCCCAGGATATTATTAATAAGGATGGGTTTGAGCAATATTTTGAGAGCTTTGAGGCCACTCAGGCAAACCTTGATATTATGCTGGAACAGCTTGTCGTGTATTTCCTCTATACTTATATGTGCGGAGCAGTCTATGATGACTATGTATATGCCATGACAGCCCAGGCAGTATATAACGCTCTTATGATAAAGCTTTTGTGGGCTGTTAAATGGATTGATGTTAATACAGGGACAGGTACTCCCAGGGCTCTTAATACAGATGAGCTGGCAGAGATTGTCTACAGATATTCACGAGAGCTGGAGCACTCTAACGAGAATATGATTCTGTTAGAACAGCTGATAGATGAATTTTAAAGTACATACATGAGGACAACCGCGAAGTATGTGGAATTGTGCCTTTTAGAGTTATGTAAACTGAGTGCAACATAGGAGATAATTATTTAACATGACAGAGTATGAATTCATACATGTAAGTCCTGAAAATATTGAGGCAGAAAGCTTTCGAATAATAGGTGAAGAATTAAAAGCCCAGGGGATTGTGATTCCAAGGGAAGAGGAGCCTGTTACCAAGCGGGTTATACATACTACTGCAGATTTTTCCTATGCCCAGAGCCTGACATATTCCTTAGGTGCAATCGAAAGGGCCCATGAGCTTATTAGACAGTCGGCCACAATTATTACAGATACAAATATGGGACTGGCAGGGATTAACAAAGGAAGACTTAATAAATATGGCTGCAGGGTCGTGTGCTTCATGGCAGATGAGGAGGTTGGCAGACAGGCCAGAGAAAGAGGCGTTACCAGAGCCTGGGTCTCCATGGAGGTGGCATCCAGACTGGAGGGGCCAAAAATATTTGTGGTAGGCAATGCACCAACAGCACTTCTTAGTCTGCATGAAATGATGGAGAAGGAGATCTTCGTGCCAGACTTTGTAATCGGGGTACCGGTGGGTTTTGTTAATGTTGAATATTCAAAGGAGCTGTTTAGAAATTCGTCAGTTCCTTATATTATAAATTTTGGAAGAAAGGGCGGAAGCAATGTGGCGGCAGCCATAGTAAATGGGCTTACGCTTTCAATGGAGTAGACATGACTTTAGAAAAATATCTTGATCATTATCTGGCTATGCCGGATGTACTGTACATGGCTGTTGTGGCACTGGTTGTGCTGGTGGTTATGCATGGAATAATTATAATGGCCTGCAGAGGTGACAAAGCAAAGCTTTTGCTTAACTTTGAAATGTACTATGAGATGCTCTACTCGGCAACTGCCATGCTGTTTTTTATTGGCCTGTATTTCCTGGTGACATACAGGTATTTTGATGTAAGCGAAAGCTTTTACAAAATGTGGAACGAATATGAGGATCTCCTTTTGCTTTTGGCAATTGTTCTGTCCATAGTGCTAATCAATATTATCGACACTATTATAGTGCCTCTAAGGACCATTACAGGTGAGCACAAGGCAACCCTTAGGATACTTGCCATGATGTATATGCTTATTATTTTTGCATATATTAAGTTTATCTATGAAGATAATAATTATGATGCAATTATTTCCTATTTCATCATTATGGTAATAGGCCGTTTTGTATATTTTGATGCCAGCTTTAAGGATTTTTGGAACATAATAAAAGGGGTATGGCTGACAATGCCAATGCTATTTTTGGCGTTGGCCACATCAGGAATTCTGGCCTGGTACGGTTTTGGAAGTGAGTATCTGCTTAAAAAGAACGGAGTGGTGTTAAGCCTGGGTATTGCCCATCTTTTTGTAATAATTGCAATTAGTATAGCCCATCATGTAGAGCGGTTGACCCTTAAGACCAAAAGGCGTCAGACCAGGAAAAAGAGGCGATAAAGGGACGTTAATTTACGAAACTTACGAAAAACAATAACAAATATGCAAGAAAAGAAACAATTAGGATATTTAATTGACATAATTTTTTTTCGACGATAACATGTGCTTATCATGAGAAAGATAAAAGTGGGTTCATATTTAAATAGAATAATTGCTTTGGCTATGGCCCAGATGTTAGTCTATTCCCCTGCCGGAAATGGCATGGGAGTACTGACTGCATATGCCAGTGAAGATAGTTCGGTTGAGGTTAACATTTCGATGCACTCTGAAGATGAAGGTGACTATGAAACAGTTAGCGAAAACGATATCGAAAAACAGGTATATGAGATGGTCATCACTGGCGCAGGGGATGAGCCCCTTAGTTTTGATGAATACAAGCAGATTATGAAGGAGAATGAGATCTCCGGAATGGTTCGTGACATATTCAATGAGACAGGTATCAGACAAACCACCCAGAATATTAAGAATGTGGTTAATGATGCATATGATTATGTAAACTTCTGTAATAGCCTCGATAATATGAATGAGGGTTCTATTGTCAGCTGGAATAATGAGACTATAAGTATAGATGAGCTGCGTGTTAAATCTGATAGTGCATTGGAGAATGCTACTACTTCACAGGAATCTGCTAACAGACTGGCAGCGCTTACAGAGCTTGTTAAGAAGGAAGGCAGACAGGTAGCGCTGGAGAGTGAAATCAGGGATGAATATGACAGATGCATGGATAGTGCCAACCAGGCAGAGAAACAGTCCTCAGACATCTCATTCAGACTGATTACTGCTACCAATTATTACACTAAGGCTCTTGGTTGTGTAAGCTTCGATTCCATATCTGAAGAGTCTGATGAGAATGCTCCTCTCAGAGTTGCGGATGAAATCGTGACCTGTCTGGAGGAGGCGAGAGAAGATCTGGAAGCAACCAGAGCTGCTTTGGAAAGCGCAGACACAGATTTCCTGGACAGACTCGTCAGGGATAATGTTGTTAGAGATATATATGAGAACGCTCATGAGGCCTCTATACAGGAAGAAGGGGACTCTGAATTAAAATCGGCACTGGAACAGGTAGAAGAGGCTGGCAAAAAGGCGTATAATGCACTTAGAGATTATAGCGAGGCCAAGCTTGCCCTAGAAGCTGCAGAAGAGAGATTAAATAGCATTAAAATCTCCGAAGAGATAATTTTTAAGGCTGCATCCAGATATAACCTTGCTACTCTGAAAGAATATGAGATGATATTTTTTAAAGTAAAGCAAGAGGGAGAAAAGGCCAAGGAAGCTGCTGCGATAGCTCAGGAATCAAGGGCTCTGGCCAAGACCTGTTATGAAGAGTGCATTTGTATTTTCAGGAACTGTTGAGGGAAGAAAGCTTGTTGAAAAACTGATTTCCGAGGGCGTATTTTGTCATGTGTTTGTAGCTACTTCATATGGCGAAATGGTTATGGAGGACAATGAACTTTTTACAGTTCATGTGGGTCGCCTTACTGTTGATGATATGGTGGCCAATCTTCAAACTCTTGAGCCTGAAAAGGTTTATGATGCTACCCATCCTTTTGCCAGGGTTGTAACTGATAATATCATCAGTGCCTGCCAAATTGCAGGAATGGAAAAACTATATAAAAGAATCGACAGGGAAATTGTTCCAGTAATGAAAAAGGTGCAGGAATGTGATATTTCCCAGGAGTATTTAAACAAGATAACTGTGGTAACTTCTGTTAGAGAGGCTGCCCTTTTTTTAGTTGGTGAACAAAATACTAATAAAGATTTCGGGAATATACTGGTAGCTACCGGCGTTAAGGATCTAAATGAATATGCAGAGTTTGATGAATTAAAGGATTATCTTATTGCCAGAATAATTCCCAGCGTGGAGAGTCTTGAACGCTGTCTGGGGATGGGAATCAAACCAGGCAATATAATTGCCATGAAGGGACCCTTTTCAACAGAAATGAATGAAGCTATAATAGATGAATATGCTGTTAAATATCTGGTGACAAAAAATAGCGGCCAAAAGGGCGGATTCGAGGAAAAACTCATGGCTGCATATAACAAGAGTATTAATATTATTGTGGTGGAGGTAGTATGATAAGGCATATTACCTGGCGTAGGAGATAACGATGAAAAAACTAATTTTAACATTATTCTCAGTAATGCTTATGTGCAGTATTGCATTAAATGTACAGGCAGCTACGGCTGAGGAAATGGCTGATCCTAATATTGTTCCGGTATTTGCCAAGGCAGCATTTTTAGGAGATGCTTTTACCGGTGAAATGCTGTATGGACTGAATGAAGAGACCAGGGTGGAGCCTGCCAGTACAGCTAAAATAATGACAACCATGCTGATACTGGATGCCATCTCTGAAGGCAAGATTGCCCTGGATACTCCTGTTACAGTTAATCAGAGTGCACTTAACCTGGTTCCGTCAGATGCCAGTCATGTGACACCCAAGCTTCAGGCTGGAGAGCAGATGCTGTTAATCCACCTGCTATGTACTGTAATGCATTCATCAGACTGCGCAGCCTGTGATGTGGCGGCAGAGGCTGTGGCCGGAAGCGTTCCTGCCTTTGTAAAAATGATGAATGACAAGGCAGCCCTGATTGGCTGCACAAATACTCACTTTACAAATCCATCAGGATATCCTGATGCCAAGATGTACACTACGGCTAAGGATATGTTTACCATAACCAGATATGCAATGATGAATCAGCTTTTCAACATGTACACCTGTATTCCGGCTATTGATATTCCAGCTACCAACCTGTCAGAAGCAAGACATATAACTAATACAAATCAGTTGCTGATACCCGGCTCACCCTACTATAATCCTGAGGTAAAAGGGGTCAAGACCGGAACCAGCAGTGGGGCAGGCAGATGCCTGGTATCTAATGCCTTTAGAAATGACAAGGCAGTCATTTCTGTCATTCTTGGAGCTGACAAATGGGATCTGGGTAATGGAGTTACTCTGCAGGCCCAGTTCTCTGAAAGCAATAGATTGTTGAATTATGGCCTGAACAGGCTAACCCAGTAACAATATTGGAAGATTCATTAATTATTAATATGATAAAAAAAGATATTATTTATATATAATGGGAGGAAGTAATAATGAAATACGAATTTAAAACCAGTGGCACATGTTCACAGCTGATTTCTTTTGACATTGAGGGAGATGTGATTACCAATGTTTCTTTTGTAGGAGGCTGTAACGGTAACCTCCAGGGTGTAAGCCGCCTGGTAGAGGGTCAGACCGTAGACTATATCAACGACAGATGCGCAGGCATCAGATGCGGTTTTAAGCCTACATCTTGTCCTGATCAGTTGGCAAAAGCTGTCAAGGAAGCTTATGAAAAGACAAAATAAACTAACTGTTTAGATAACGCTTTTATAAAAGCTGTCTAGAGAATACTCTGGACAGCTTTTTTAGTAGCATCAAATACTATAGCACTTCTATCAAATTTGTCCCACAGAAGCATAAAGCCATGCATCATGCCATCCATTTGCATATATGTGACTTTGTTGCCCTGTGAGAGTAATTTATCAGCATATGCCCTGCCATCATCCCTCAGGGGATCATACTGGGCGGTGATAACTAATGAGGCTGTGCTCATCTCTAAATCATCAGCCCGTCCTGCTTCCAGATACTCTAGGGAATCTAATTCACCAGTTCCCCGGGTATCTGGAAGAATAAGCTTGTTACTTTCCCTGATCATGTCAGCAGGCAGCACATAATCTCCATTTGAAAACAGTCTGTAGGATTCTGTTTCTTCTACAGGAATACATCCAAACACACCATAATACAGAATCTGAAGAGCAATATCCAGATTATGTCTTTTGGCATACAGACACAGGGCAGCACTTATGGCTGCGCCAGCGCTGTCACCGGCAGTTATTATTTTTTCAGCATTGCCGCCTATAGTGGAAGCATTATCTATTGTCCACTTAAGTATTGCTATGGCATCCTCTATCTGGGCCGGATGTCTGTTCTCGGGAGCCAGGCGGTACTCTGTAGAAATCACAATACAGGTACATTCACTGGCCAGCTTTCTGCACAGATTATCATGGCTGGCAATGTTATGGATAGCATAGGCCCCGCCGTGAAAATACAGCATAACCGGCAGAGGCTCTTTGATATCATCCTTATCAATTGGATAGTATATTCTGACAGGAAGGGTGTAATCCCCTGCAGATAACATCCTGTTTTCAACGGCAGGAAGATCTACCAGTATAACGCTGTCGTTATAAAAGAAATCTACAGCTGCCCTAACCTGCTCTATTGGTGCAATCCCCAGAGCTGAATTAAATTTTTTGCCCTTATAATGAGCCTGAACCTGTGGATCCAGTGGCATAGTGATTACCTACCTTAAAAACATTTTTTCAATACTTCTTCTGAAGGCTTCTTGCCAGAAATCAGACTGCAGACAAAGTATGCAATTCCACCCAGTACCAGTCCGGCCACAATTTCATGCATGTGGAAGGGTAGAATCTTATGCTGGTTAAAGAATACAAAAGAAGATACACCTACAATTATACCACCGATGCATCCGGCTGAGTTTCCTTTTTTCCAGTACAGACCACCAATGAGGGGCCAGAAGAAAGTGGACTCAAGACCACCCATGGCAAACAGATTAATCCATACAATGATATCCGGGGGTGAGAGAGCAATGGCTCCGGCTATGAGACCCAGAATAACTGTCAGGCCATAGCTTATTGCCTGAATTTTATTAGTATTCACATCAGTGGTTCCGTCTGCTTTGACAACATATTTCATAATCAGCTCTTTGATAAGAGTTGCTGAAGCAAGAATGAGAAGTGAGTCGACGGTTGACATAACTGCTGC
>DCIJ01000017.1:0-688 GCA_002315945.1 Lachnospiraceae bacterium UBA1729
GGATGCGTAACTGTACGTGACCGTGACACTATGGCTCAGGAGAGAGTTGCTATTGCAGATCTTGATAAGTATTTTGAAGAGAAAATGGCATTCTAGAACTGAAACATTTGTTTTTTAAAGGTTCTATAGAAATATCCTAATGATTTAATGGAGAGTGTAATAAAATGGAAAAGTTTACATCAGATGGTTTAAGAAATACCTGGATAAAATTCTATGAAGACAGAGGTCACGTTAACTGTGGCGCTGTTTCTCTGGTTTCAGACGGTTCAACAGGTGTTCTGTTTAATGTTGCTGGTATGCAGCCTCTCATGCCTTACCTCTTAGGAGAGAAGCACCCTAAGGGAACAAGACTTTGTAATGTGCAGGGCTGTGTCAGAACTAATGATATTGATTCAGTTGGTGATGCAAGCCATGTTACCTTCTTTGAGATGATGGGTAGCTGGAGTCTGGGAGATTATTTCAAAAAAGAAAGATGTCAGTGGAGTTATGAACTTCTGACAGAAGTCTTCAAGTTTGACAGAGATCATCTGGCAGCTACTGTCTTTGCTGGAGATGAGAATGCTCCTCGTGATGAAGAAGGTGCCAAGTATCGTGAAGAAAGTGGATTTAAGAAAGAGAACATCTACTATCTTCCAGCAGAGGATAACTGGTGGGGATTGGAATATGGTCCCTGTGGTCCTGACTCAGA
>DCIJ01000017.1:734-13934 GCA_002315945.1 Lachnospiraceae bacterium UBA1729
CCTGACTGTAAGCCAGGATGTCATTGTGGCAAGTATACAGAGGTTGGTAATGACGTATTTATGCAGTATGAGAAGCATCATGACGGTCATTTAACTCCTCTTGCTCAGAAAAATGTTGATACCGGATGGGGACTTGAAAGAATTCTTGCTTTCCTTAATGGATATTCAGATGTATATATGGTTGATCTCTTTGCGGATGCCATGGCTTATATTCAGAAGGCTTCTGGAAAGAAATATGGTGAGGATGACAAGACTACTAAATCCATGAGAATTCTTGCTGATCATATCCGTACTTCAGTAATGCTTATTGGTGATGAGGCAAGACTTCGTCCTTCTAAATCCGGAGCAGGATATGTTCTTAGAAGACTTATCAGAAGAGCAGTTAGACATGCAAGAGCTCTTGGCATTAGCGCTGCTGATATGCTTAAGATTGCTGACATCTTCATTTATGAAGTATATAAGGATGCTTATCCTTTGCTGGTAAAGAATCATGAATTCATTGTTACTGAATTAAATAAGGAAATCGAAAGATTTGAAAGTACCATTGAAAATGGTATGGCTGAATTTAAAAAGATTCTTGACGATATCACTAAAAAGGGCGAGAAGACTGTATCTGGAAAAGAAGCATTTTATCTGTATGATACCTTCGGATTCCCTCTTGAACTTACAGTTGAGCTGGCGCAGGAGGCTAATCTCTCAGTAGATGAAGATGGTTTCAAGGCTGCAATGGAAGAGGCACAGAATATTTCACGCGAGAATCAGAACTTTAAGGCAACCTTAGGTGCAGACAGCCTCTCTGTTTTTGATAGTCTTGATAAGAGCATCACTACAGAGTTTGTTGGCTATGATAAGCTTGAATTAACAGAAACCATTAAGGCTATGTCTGATGGAGAAACTCTTGTTGAGTCTCTTGGACAGGGTAAGACTGGAATAATTGTTACTTTGTCAACTCCTTTCTATGCAACAATGGGTGGACAGGTAGGAGATGCTGGTGTTATCAAGACTGCAACAGGTACATTTAAGGTAAATGAAACAGTTAAGCTGGCAAATAATAGAATTGGCCATGTTGGTGAAGTGATTTCTGGTGAGCTTAAGGCTGGTGATGAGGCAACATTAACTGTTGATGCTGAGCTTAGAAAGAAAACCTGTATGAACCATTCGGCTACTCACCTTCTTCAGGCCGCTCTTCAGAGTGTTCTGGGTGAGGATGTTCATCAGAAGGGTTCTTTCCAGGATGTGAATAGAACAAGATTCGACTTTAGCTATGATCAGGCTATGACATCAGAGCAGATTGAAAAGGTTCAGAAGCTTGTAAACGAATATATTGCAGCTAATTTACCTGTTGAAACCAAGGTAATGACCATTGATGAAGCAAAGAATAGTGGGGCTATGGCACTCTTTGGAGAAAAGTACGGCGAGACTGTTCGCGTTGTATCCATGGGAGATGTATCAAGGGAGCTCTGTGGTGGTACTCATGTAGCTAACACAGGTGATATCTATTCAATTAAAATTCTTTCTGAAAGCGGTGTAGCTGCTGGTGTTAGAAGAATTGAAGCTATCACTGGTTACAATGTAATTGATTACTTTATGGATGTTGAAAAGCAGCTGAATAATGCTGCTATGACAGCAAAATGTAACGTTTCAAACCTGAATGACAAGGTTGCTGCCATGATGGCAGAAATAAAAGCTCTTAAGAGTGAGATAGAGACAATCAAGCTCCAGAATGCCAAGGATGCTTTGAAGGCTGATGATATTGCCAAGGAAATCATTGATGTTAAGGGAGTTAACCTGTTATCTGTAGCAGTTCCTAATCAGGATATGAATTCTTTGAGAAATCTGAGCGATTCAGTTAAGGCAAACATTGGAGAATCTGGTGTAGCTGTTCTGATTTCTGAAGACAATGGCAAGGTAAATATGGTTGCAGTTGCAACTGATGAAGCTATCAAGAAGGGTGCCCATGCAGGTAATCTGATTAAGGCAATTGCCGGACTTGTTGGCGGTGGCGGTGGCGGCCGTCCTAATATGGCTCAGGCAGGTGGCAAGAATCCTGCTGGAATTGGCGACGCAGTCAAAGCAGTAAAAGCTGCTCTTGAAGGACAGATAAAATAATTTTGTTTTGCTATAAAGTCTTCTGAATTTTGACCGATATTTAATTAAAATACAAATTTTGTGGGTGAAAAAGATGAAAAGATTAAATAGCATTCAGAAAAAAATAATTTTTGCCATATTGTTATCTGTCTTTGTATTGTCTGTTGTTTGTGGGCTTACAAGAAAAGGAAACACAGTTAGCGTTTCTTCATGCGCTGATCGTATGATTGCTGATGTACAGGATGAGAACTATGTTGCTGAAAGTATTGTATTTCTTACAATAGATGATGAAGCCGTTCCCATGTCTTCAAATAATTAATATGAGTATTGTTTTTTCCCCCAGCTTATTTCGAGTTGGGGGATTTTTTTGTTTTACACACAGAATACTGACAAAGCATGAAAGAAATGTGTAACCATTTCTTCTACAGTTGACAGTGTTAGATGACTACTGTAAAATTACTTTCGTTTCACGTTTTTACACTGTGAAAGATTAAAGCACATACATAAGGACACTCGCGAAGCGTGTGGCGTTGTGGAAAAATGACTGGTTTTAACAAAAGGAGCGTATTATGAAAAAAAGAATTTTTGCTATTGTATTAGTAGCAGCTATGGTTGCAACTATGATTACTGGTTGCGGCAAGAAAGAAGATACTTCTTTACTTGGACAGGATGGAAAGTTTACAGTTGGTTTTGATGCT
This sequence comes from Lachnospiraceae bacterium UBA1729, assembly GCA_002315945.1. Classification (GTDB taxonomy): domain Bacteria; phylum Bacillota; class Clostridia; order Lachnospirales; family Lachnospiraceae; genus UBA1729. The sequence goes on from DCIJ01000017.1 coordinate 3,521, forward strand.
GAATTCCCTCCTTATGGTTATATGGATGATAATGGTGAATATGTAGGTTTTGACCTGGATCTTGCACAGGCAGTTTGCGACAAGCTTGGATGGGAACTGGTAAAACAGCCTATCGCATGGGATGCTAAGGACATGGAACTTTCCAGCGGAACTATTGACTGCATTTGGAATGGTTTCACAATTAATGGTCGTGAAGACGATTATACATGGAGTGTTGCATATATTGATAACAGCCAGGTATTTGTTGTTCGTTCAGATGATGGAATTTCTGGAAAGGCAGACCTTGCAGGAAAGAACGTTGGTGTTCAGAAGGATTCATCAGCTCTTGCAGCTCTTACAGATGAAGAGAATCAGGAAAACCTTGATTTAGCAGCATGCTTTGCAAGTCTTACAGAATATGATGACTATAACACTGGATTCATGGATCTTGAAGCAGGTGCTATTGATGCCCTTGCCGTAGATATCGGTGTTGCTAACTATCAGCTGGAATCACGTGGTGATAAGTTTGCCAAGCTTGATGATGAGTTATCAACAGAACAGTATGGTATTGGATTCCTGAAGGGCAACGAGGCATTAAAGGATGCAGTTGAAAAGGCACTTCTTGAGTTAAATAAGGACGGCGTTGTTTCAAAGACAGCTGAGAAATATGGTATTGATACTACTCAGATTTGTTTAAAATAGTATTTTTTTGAGGTAAAGATGAATTTTACAGTAATGCTTGCTCAATTGGCAGGAGGAATGGTTAAGTCTGTCGAAATATTTGTGCTGACTCTATTGTTTTCACTGCCCCTAGGTCTTGTTATTGCTTTTGGAAGAATGACAAAGAATGGGCTGATTTGTAACATAACTAAAATATATATTTCTATTATGAGAGGTACGCCTCTTATGCTGCAGTTAATAGTAGTGTATTTTGCACCATACTATGTATTTGGTATGCGTATAGGATCGGCATACAGATTTATTGCGGTTATTTTGGCATTTTCTCTGAATTATGCTGCTTATTTTGCGGAGATATATCGTTCTGGAATACAGTCTATGCCTGTTGGTCAGTATGAAGCAGCTTACATTTTGGGATTTAGTAAAACTCAGACATTTACCAGAATTATTATGCCTCAGGTAATTAAGAGGATACTTCCTCCTGTTACAAATGAGACAATTACTCTTGTAAAAGATACATCCCTTGCCTTTGCACTGGCTGAGGTTGAAATGTTTACAACAGCTAAGCAGATTGCAGCTAAGGAGACAACTATTATGCCTCTTATGGTGGCTGGAGTTTTCTATTTTATCTTCAATTATATTGTTGCCTGGACAATGGAATATTTTGAAAAAAGGTTGGATTATTACAGGTAGGAAATATGGAATATTTAAAAGTAGAACATCTGAATAAAAAATTCGGAGACCTTGAAGTAATAAAAGATATCTCCATATCTGTAGAGCAGGGAGAAGTTGTCTCCATAATAGGACCATCCGGATCTGGAAAATCAACAGTTCTTCGCTGCATTACCATGCTGGAGAAAATAAATGGTGGAAGTCTGTACATCCTTGGTGAAAAGGTTTGCGCTGATGATAAGGATGCCGGAAAAGTTGTTTATTCTGATAAAGAAAAACTAAAGAAAATAAAAAAGAATTTTGGTCTTGTTTTCCAACAGTTTCACCTCTTTCCACATTTCACGGTTTTGAGAAATGTTACCGAAGCTATGATACATGTTGCTGGTATTCCAAAGGAACAGGCCGAAAAGGAAGCCAAGGAAGTTTTATCCAAGCTTGGATTAGCTGAAAAATATGATGCGTATCCCTATCAGCTTTCTGGCGGACAACAGCAGAGAGTGTCCATCGCAAGAGCGCTGGCTTTGAAACCAAAGATTCTATTCTTTGATGAACCTACATCTGCATTGGATCCTGAGCTTACGGTCGAGGTCCTTAAGGTTATCAAGGATCTGGCAAAACAGAAAATGACAATGATTATCGTTACTCATGAAATGGAATTTGCCCGTCAGTTGTCTGACAGAATCATTTTCATGGAAAAAGGTGTCATCAGACAGCAGGGAACACCTGAAGAATTATTTGAAAATCCGGACGAGAGAGTAAAGGAATTCATTGGAAAATTAACTATGTAGTATTTTATTTGGCTGACAGTATTCCTGTCAGCCTTTTTATGAGGTCACAAATTTTGAAAGTAATAAAAATAGCAGATGTGCTTCTGGCTGTAGTTGTTATCACTTTATCGGTTATGATATTTATTTTTGGAAAAAAAAGTGAAATTGATGGAGAAAGAGTCCAGGTATTTGTTGATGGCCAACTAACAGAAACCTATGAATTAGATAATCCCACGAGAAAGACCTATTCTTTTGAAAAAGGAAACAATACTTTGGTAATAGAGGAAGGAAAGGCCTATCTTACAGAATGTGACTGCCCGGACAAACTGTGTGAAAAAATGGGTAGTATTGAAAAACAAGGTGAAGTAATAACCTGCCTTCCCCATAGATTGCAGATAGTTGTTCAAGGGGAATCAGAGATGGATGCGGTGAATTTTTAATGGATGGAGTAAGGGTAAAAAAGATATCAAATTTAGGCCTGCTACTGGCGATAGCCCTAATATTAGGCTATGTGGAGACACTGGTACCGATTCCCTTCTATGTACCTGGAATGAAGCTGGGTCTGTCAAATCTGGCTGTAATGTTTGCACTGTATACCTATGGTCATAGAGAGGCATTTGTTATTTTGATAATGAAAGTGTTGCTGACAGGGTTTATGTTTGGAAATCTGGTTAGCATTGGCTATTCGTTAGGAGGAGGAACGCTGGCACTGATTTTTATGGTGCTGTGTAAATTTCTTTCAATATTTTCTAAAATTGGTGTGAGTATGTCTGGAGGGGTGGCCCATAACCTGGGACAGCTGGCAGTTGCAGCTGTATTACTGGAAACAAAAAGTCTGATTTTTTATCTGCCGATTCTTATGCTTAGCGGATTGATAACAGGGTTTTTCTTGGGTATAATTTGTCATATGGTATTAGAAAGATTGAAAGGCAGAGCACTATGATAGGATATGTAAGAGGTAGCTTGGAATATATAGAAGAGGGAAATGCAGTTATTGATGTATCTGGTATCGGATACAACGTCAAGATATCACCATTGACGGCCAGTCTGTTGCCGTCCATTCATTCAGAGGTTAAACTTTTCACCTACACCAGCATTTCGGAAAACGGATGCAGCTTATATGGTTTTCTTGAAAAGGATGAGCTTAATATGTTTAAGCTACTTATTACTGTAAATGGGGTGGGACCCAAGGGGGCTCAGGCGGTACTGTCGGCCATGAGTGCCAATGATTTAAGGTTTGCTATAATCGGTTCAGATGTCAAACTTTTATCAAAAGCACCTGGAGTAGGCAAAAAGACGGCCGAAAGAATAATATTAGATTTGAAAGATAAAATATCTCTTGAAGAAACCATGGAGGCAAGTCTTGGTTCAAGTATTGGATTAAATGGTGAAGTTTCAAAATCTCAGACAGCTGATAGTGCAGCTAAATCAGAGGCGGTTGAAGCCCTGATTGCACTGGGATATGGTTCTGCAGAGAGTTTGAAGGCAGTAAACAAAGTACCTTACGAAGAGGGAATGGAATCAGAAGCATTATTAAAAGGAGCCCTGAAATTCTTGTTTTAGGATTGATATATGGAAAGAAGAGTAATAGAAACCAATATTCTAACAGAAGATGTGAAAATTGAAGGAAGTCTGCGTCCTCAATTGTTAAAGGACTATATTGGTCAGCAAAAGGCCAAGGAAAGTCTGAATATCTATATAGAAGCTGCAAAAAAGAGAAAAGAGCCTCTGGATCATGTGCTTTTTTACGGGCCTCCGGGTCTTGGAAAGACAACTCTGGCTGGAATAATTGCCAATGAGATGGGAGTTAATTGCAAGGTTACCAGTGGACCTGCTATTGAAAAGCCTGGTGAGATGGCAGCCATACTTAATGGACTGCAGGAGGGCGATGTGCTCTTTGTGGATGAAATCCATCGCCTTAACAGGCAGGTTGAAGAGGTAATGTATCCGGCCATGGAGGACTTTTGCATTGATATTATGATTGGAAAAGGCGCTTCGGCAAAGTCATTAAGACTGGATTTGCCAAAGTTTACATTGGTTGGGGCCACTACCAGAGCCGGTATGCTTACAGCCCCCTTAAGGGATCGTTTTGGAGTGATTCATAAGCTGGAATTCTATACCATAGAAGAATTAACCAGTATAATTGTTCATTCTGCAAAAATTCTTAAGGTAAAAATTGATACCAAGGGTGCCGTTGAGCTGGCAAGAAGAAGCCGTGGCACTCCAAGAATAGCTAATAGAATACTAAAACGTGTCCGTGATTTTGCTCAGGTCAAATATGATGGTGTAATTACGGAAGAGGTTGCAAAAATAGCCCTTGATCTTATGGATGTTGATAAGCTTGGACTTGATTCTACTGACAGAAAACTGCTTTTGACCATGATTGACAAGTTTGGAGGAGGACCTGTAGGTCTGGATACGCTTGCTGCCGCAATTGGAGAGGATGCAGGCACTATCGAAGACGTATATGAGCCTTATTTAATTATGAATGGCCTTATTAACAGAACACCCCGAGGTCGTATGGTTACCGAAACAGCTATTCACCATTTAGGATTGTAATTTTTTCTTGTGCTTTACACAAAGTTCGAATAAAATATAAGAGATATTGCTATATCGATTTTGATTATTTTAGATAAAAAAGTCTGAGTAATTCAGGCTAACAGAATAGGAGAATTATGAATTCTACGACATTATTATCCATGGCAGGAGGTTTGGGTCTGTTCCTGTTTGGAATGCATCTGATGAGCGACAGTATTGAAAGAGCAGCAGGTGATAAGCTTAGAAAGATACTTGAGTTCTTTACTACTAATCGCTTTACTGGAATGATAGTTGGTGTCATTTTTACTGCTATTATTCAGTCATCATCTGCCTGTACAGTAATGGTAGTCAGCTTTGTTAACTCAGGTCTTATGAACCTGTATCAGGCGGCAGGGGTAATCTTTGGTGCCAATATTGGTACAACTGTTACTTCTCAGCTGGTTTCATTTAATCTTTCAAAGTTTGCGCCCGTATTTTTGCTGGGTGGTGTTATTGCATTTATGTTCTGCAAGAATGAGACTATCAAGAAAATCGGAGCGATTGTATTGGGCTTCGGTGTTCTGTTCATGGGTTTGTCTGGAATGAGCTCAGCTATGAGCGGATTGAAGGAAGATCCCACTGTTGTTGGACTTTTTGCAAGTCTTACATCTCCACTGTTAGCAGTTCTTTTGGGTACTGCTGTAACAGCCATTATTCAGAGTTCTTCAGTTACTGTTAGTATTATTCTGCTTATGGCAAATCAGGGACTGCTTCCACTTAAGATATGTCTGTTTATTGTGCTGGGATGTAATATTGGTGCCTGCGCGTCAGCTACTATTGCTTCATTAGCTGGTAAAAAGGACGCTAAGAGAGCTGCATTAATTCATCTTCTGTTTAATATTATTGGAACTATTATTTTCTATTTTATATTCCTTGTTGCTGCAGATCCTATTATTACATGGCTCCAGAGCTTTTCAGCAGATAATGGAAGATTTGTAGCTAATGCTCACACAATAATTAAGATTGCACAGGTTATTATGCTGTTCCCCTTTGCAGGAATCATTGTAAAGATAACCTATATGATAGTTCCAGGTCAGGATCAGAAGGTTGGATATCATGATACCTTCCAGCTTAAATACATTGGTGATAAGGTAATGTTTAATCCAGCTACAGCTGTTGTAGACGTAATTCGAGAGCTTGAAAGAATGGCAAGTCTGGCCAGCGATAATCTGAATCGTGCCATGAATGCGCTTATTACACTGGACGAAGATGATATTAACGAAGTTCATCGAAATGAGGAAAATATTAATTTCCTAAATAAATCAATTACAAATTACCTGGTTAAGATATCTCAGGCAACTCTGCCAATTGAAGATATTAAGAATATTGGTGCCCTGTTCCATGTGGCTAATGATATTGAACGTATTGGTGACCATGCTCAGAATGTGGCTGAGGATGCTGCCAGAAGAAAGGAACTTGGTGTTAAGTTCTCACCCTCAGCTCAAAAAGAACTGGGCGAGATGCTTGAATTAGTTAACAAGATTATCCAGTATTCTGTTGATATGTTTGCAAATGGTAATATCAGCCATATGAAGGATGTCAGTGCACTTGAAGATCAGATTGATGAAATGGAGCGAAGCCTTCAGCAGTTACATGTAGAAAGACTTACACGTAATGAGTGTACAGCGGAAGCTGGAATGCTGTTTAGTGATGTTGTAAGTGGACTTGAAAGAGTTGCTGATCATGCTACTAATATTGCCTTTGCAGTAATAAAAAGCGAAGATGAAAGCGATGAAGAGTAAAAAATACTGAGTTTGTTATCTTTTGTTTAAAAGTGATGGTTTTTACCATCACTTTTTTATTTTATTGTAAAATTTGCACAATAGAAGTAAAATGAATAATGTCAAATACAGGGTGGCGTACATTTATTGGGTAGTATAAAAGTGATATTAGCTGAAGGAGATGGTTTCCTATGAGTAGATTACGAATTAGAACACAAAATATGGCAGAGCAGACAGTTGAACGACTGTATAAGGACCTGGAGAGAAGGATTATGGCTTCGCCCCCCGGATTGTGTCCGGTGGATATGGCTCTTAACTTTTTGCGTCTGTGTCATGCTCAGACCTGTGGAAAATGTGTCCCCTGCAGAGTAGGACTGGCGCAGCTTGAGAATCTTATTACTGAAGTGCTGGATGGTAAGGCAACAATGGAGACTTTGGATCTAATAGAACGCCTTGCCTATGATGTGTTCTATACTGCTGACTGTGCAATAGGCTTTGAAGCAGCCAGAATGGTTACAAGAGGCATTACCGGATTTAGAGATGACTTTATTTCTCACATTAAGCATCACAGGTGTGAAGGCCATGTAAACACTCCGGTTCCCTGTGTGGCCCTATGTCCGGCAGGTGTTGATGTACCAGGGTATGTCTCTTTGGTGGGTAATGGTAAGTATAATGATGCAGTAAGGCTGATAATGAAGGATAATCCTTTCCCTACATCCTGCGCATTCATTTGCGAGCACCCATGTGAGACAAGATGTCGAAGAAATATCAGGGATGCAGCAGTCAACATCAGGGGCGCTAAGAGATATGCTGTGGATAATGCATCCGATGTGCATCCTCCAAAAAATATGCCTGAAACAGGAAAGCGAATTGCGATTGTTGGTGGTGGTCCCAGTGGATTATCAGCTGCATATTATCTCTCATTGATGGGTCATAAATGTACAGTATATGAAATGAAGCCTAAATTAGGAGGAATGCTAAGATATGGTATTCCAAATTACAGACTTCCTAGAGTGAGACTTGATGATGATATTAACAGAATTCTTGAAACTGGCATTGATGTGAAATACGGTGTGAAGATTGGTGACCAGGTAACTGTTGAAAGCCTGAGACAGGAATATGATGCAGTATATGTATCTATTGGGGCTCAAAGTGATAAGAAGCTTAGACTTGAAGGTGAGGACAGCATTAATGTTATGTCAGCAGTTGAAATGCTGAATCGTATCGGGAATGACGATTATCCTGATTTTAAAGATAAGACTGTTGTTGTGGTTGGCGGTGGTAACGTTGCTATGGACTGCGTCAGAAGTGCGTTACGCCTGGGAGCAAAAAAATCAATAATAGCATATCGAAGACGCAAGGAAGATATGACAGCACTTCCAGAAGAAATTGATGGAGCTTTGGAGGAAGGCTGCGAACTTAAAGAACTGCATGCTCCACTGAAAATCGAAGCTGACGAAGAGGGCAAGGTATCTGCTTTTTGGGCTACACCCCAGATTATTGGTGATATTGATGCATGGGGCAAGGCTAAGGTTGATATTGCCAGCAAGGAAGCTGTCAGAATTCCCTGTGATATTGTAGTTGTTGCAATTGGACAAGGTATTGAATCAAGAAAGTTTGAAGAATCTGGAATTCCGATTGTAAGAGGAAATCTTGATGCGCAGGCCGAAGGAAATATTCCAAATCTTCCAGGAGTTTTTGCTGGAGGAGACTGTGTAACCGGTCCTGCTACGGTTATTAGAGCAATAGCCGCTGGCAAAGTTGCCAGTGCAAATATTGATGAGTATCTTGGATACAATCACCTGATAAGTGTTGATGTGGATATTCCGGAGGCAAGTCTTGAGAGCAAGCCGGCAAAAGCCAGAGTGAATCTGAAGCTGACAGATCCTGAAGAAAGAGCAAAAGATTTTGAACCCATTGAGATTGGTTTTACACAGGAAGAATGCAAGCAGGAATGTTCAAGATGCTTAAGATGTGATCATTTCGGATATGGAAACTTTAAGGGAGGCAGAGATAATATATGGTAACTCTTACAATAAATAATCATAAAGTAACAGTACCTGAGAATACTACAATACTGCAGGCTGCCAATGGAGTTGGCATCCGTATTCCTCATCTGTGCTACCTCAAAGATGTTAATGAAATTGCTGCCTGCAGAGTATGCTCTGTGGAGTTAAAGGGCAAGACACGTCTGATAACGGCCTGTAACACGGTTTGTGCGGAGGGAATGGAGATATTTACAAATTCTCCAAAGGTTAGAAAGGCCAGACGTACAATTGTCAGGCTGATATTATCCCAGCATGACTGCAGATGCGCTATGTGTGTTCGCTCCGGTAACTGCTCATTACAGACTATTGCCAATGAGATGGGCTTTTTAGGGGACAGATACAAAACTGAGATCGAAAGCTTTGATGCTAATCCTGAGTTCCCTCTGATCAGGGACAGAAGCCGTTGCATCAAATGCATGAGATGCGTACAGGTGTGTGACAAAATCCAGTCCCTTAATATTTGGGATGTACAAAATACTGGAAAACGTACAAGTGTTGGTACTAAGGATGGTCAGTGCCTTGAGAATGTAGACTGTTCTCTCTGTGGACAGTGTATTACCCATTGTCCAGTTGGGGCTCTTCGGGAGAGAGATGATGTAGCTAAAGTCTTAAATGCGCTTAATGATCCGGAGAAGGTGGTTCTGGTTCAGGTTGCTCCTGCAGTAAGAACCGCATGGGGTGAAGCCTTTAATATGGGAGAGCTGGCTACCGAGAAAAGGATGGCTGCTACATTAAGACATATTGGTTTTGATTATGTGTTTGATACAAACTTTGCCGCAGATCTTACAATAATGGAAGAAACCAATGAATTTATAGAAAAATTTAAGAGTGGAATGCTTGATGATTTTCCTATGTTTACTTCCTGCTGTCCAGGATGGATGCGATTTGCCAAGACTCAGTTTCCTGAAATTGTAGATCATATTTCTGGGTCAAAATCTCCACAGCAGATGTTTGGTGCTGTAGCAAAATCTTATTTTGCAAAAGTGAAGGGAATTGATCCGGATAAGATTGTATGTGTCTCAATAATGCCCTGTCTTGCTAAAAAAGCTGAAGCAGATATTTCGGTTATGAAATCAGCAGGATGCGGAAATGATGTGGATTATGTACTGACGACCAGAGAATTAAACAGAATGATAAAAGGGGAAGCTATAGTACCAGATTTGATGCCAGAGGAAGATTTTGACTCACCACTGGGTGAATATACCGGCGCAGGGGTTATTTTTGGGGCAACTGGCGGTGTTATGGAGGCGGCTTTAAGAACTGCACATAAGGTATTGACAGGTAAAAATCCAGACCCTGATAGTTTTTCTGTTGTGAGAGGAATGGAAAAATGGAAGGAGGCATCCATAGAGATCAATGGAATTACTGTTAATGCGGCAGTGGTTCATGGCCTTGGAAATACCAGGGAACTGATTAAAGCCTTAAAAAGAGGAGAGGTAAGCTATCACTTCGTAGAAGTTATGGCATGCCCAGGAGGATGTGTTGGTGGTGGAGGCCAGCCAATCCATGATGGAATAGAAATGGCTGAAACCAGAGCACCAATACTATATGATCTGGATAGAAATAAATCCATCCGTTTCTCTCATGAAAATCCTGAAATAATAAAGCTCTATGATGATTACCTGGGCGAGCCTGGTTCGGAAATAGCTCACCGTCTGCTTCATGTAGATCAAAATGCATGGAAGGTTAATGAAAAATGAGTACTAGGATAAAAGCTGTTCTGTCGAAACTGGCAGAGCAGCTTTTACAATAATTAATAGTTGCCAAAATAAAATAAATGCTTTATACTACGATAATGTTGATGCGAAAGAGCATTGATAATTAAATACTGGGCAGGAGTGGCGGAATGGCAGACGCATCAGACTCAAAATCTGACGTAGGTGACTATGTGTGGGTTCAAGTCCCATCTCCTGCATAAAAACATCGAGTTCCTCGATGTTTTTTTTGTTGGGGACGGTTCTTTTGCGACGAG
>DCIJ01000017.1:13960-26930 GCA_002315945.1 Lachnospiraceae bacterium UBA1729
TCCCTCTGCAACGAGGAGTGTCCCTTTGAATCATGATTAATTCAAAAAATATAGCAGTTTGCAACAAGTTTCGTTTAAAATTTATGGTAAAATAGAAACAGACTGGGTAATGTATTTGTGTTGATACTATCTGGAAGGGAGATTTCAAAGATGATCCATAATAGTAATAATTTGAATTCGTCAGAAATAACGAAAGACAAATTTGAACAGATTTTTTCTTTTTTTGAAAAGCTCATAGAGTATATGGATGATATTGATGCCATTTTGAAAGAGGTGGCACTTCATTATGATGCCGATCGGGCATATGTCTTTGAATTGTCTGAAGATGGAGAATCATTAAATAACACCTATGAATGGTGCAAAGAGGGTGTGGAGCCCCAGATTGAGACTCTTCAGAATGTTCCCTATGATACTGTATCGGTGTGGTTTGATGAATTTAATCGTGTAGGAGCATTTTTTATTTCCTCACTGGATAAGGATGTGGAAGCAAACAGCCTTACATATGAAATACTTCAGCCCCAGGGAATAGAAAGCTTAATTACAGCTCCCATATATAAAAATGAAAGAATCATTGGGTTTATTGGCGTTGACAATCCCCTTGTAAATACTGATGACATTGTTGTTTTAAAATCTACTGCCAGCATTTTATATAGCGAACTTAGCAGGAAAATTGCACAAAAGAATCAGACTATACAGGAAATAACACAATCTCAATTAAAACAGGATGCTGATCTTGGTGAAATAAAAGACATTATTGCATCAGCAAATATGGGGATGTGGCGTATTGAAATCGTGGATGGTGAAGAACCCAGAATGTATACTGATGAAACCATGATGAAACTGCTGGGAATATATGGTCAGGAAAAATCTCCTGAAATTACATATATTGACTGGTTTTCCAATGTTACACCTGATGCGGTTATGTCTGTACTAAACAGTGTTGAACGTATGAAACAGGGGTATTTTGACGAGAATACATATCTATGGAATCATCCTACAAAAGGTATTCGTTATGTCAGATGTGGAGGCACATCAAAGCAGATCCCAGGTGGTTATTCCCTTCAGGGATATCATTATGATGTTGATGATGTAGTGCGTAAGGATCTGCATCAGATGAAGCAGCTTCAGAAGGCTCTGAATGATAAAAAAGAATATTATGACACACTAGGTGCTGTTAGTGACCTCTATTTTAGTATGCATATTATTGATTTGACTAGGAACAGGGTAGATACAGTTAAATCAAAAGAACTGGTCAAGGAAATAGTTAATCATAAGAATGGTGCCTCAGACATGATGAAACAGGTAATGTATTCTACAATAGCAGATGATTATCTGGAAAGTGCACTGGAATTTACTGACCTTTCTACTGTAGCAGAAAGAATGTGTGGTAAAAAAATCATATCCAGGGAATTTGTTGGAAAAAATATTGGATGGTTTCTTGCCAGCTTTATTACCATGGAGAGGGATAATAAAAAAAGACCCACAAAGGTTATTTTTGCAACCCGTGTAATAGATGAAGAAATGAAGCAGAAGGAAAAGCTGATTTATAAGACTCAGACCGATGAGATGACAGGGTTGTTTAACAGACGTGCCTATGAAGAAAAAATCTATGAGTATAATGCTATTCCTTTAGAAGAAAAATTTATATATGTATCAATTGATGCAAATGGACTTAAAATAATCAATGATAATATTGGACACGCTGCTGGAGACGAAATGCTGATAGGAGTCGCACAGTGTATGAAGAGAAGCATGGGCGCCCATGGACATTTGTACAGGATTGGCGGAGACGAGTTCGTGGCCATTCTTTTCTGCGATAAACAGGAAATTCAGTCCGTGCTGGCAACTTTTGATTATATGCTTGATAATTGGACTGGTAAGCTGGTAAACAGTCTTTCGGTATCTTATGGCTGGATTAGCAAGGATGAGATGCCAGAAGCTTCTACAAGACAGCTTGGAGCTATTGCTGAAAAGAGAATGTATGATGCTAAAATGGAATATTACCAGACTAAGGGTATAGACAGACGGGGCCAACGGGAAGCACACAGAGTGTTATGCAGCTTGTATACAAAAATTCTGAAAATTAACATTTCATATGACTCATATGAAATCATTAATATGGATTCTTCTGAACAGATTGCGGAAAAAGGATTTGCAGATAAATTATCAGAATGGTTGTCGTCTTTTGGCACATTAGGAAACGTGCACCCAGAGGATTTGGAGGATTATATCAGAGTAACTGATTTGGAATATATGAGAGAGTATTTTAAACAGGGTAATTCATCACTTCATATTATTTACAGGAGAAAATCTGATGAGGGCTATAAGCGCACTATGATGGAGATTGTTCCTGCTAATGATTACAATGATTCAAATCAGAAACTGTTCATGTATGTAAAAGAAATTGGGTAAACATCATAAGGACACTCGCAAAGCGTGTGTTGTTGTGGTGAAAATCAGGTAATTCTTTATATTACGGGGAAAATATGGTATCATATCTTATCGTCTATGTAAAAAATAGACATATTATTAATTTTTGGGAGAAATTAAAATGAAATATTTTGGTACAGATGGATTCAGAGGTAAGGTAAACGAGGTCCTTACAGTTGACCATGCTATTCAGATAGGAAAATATCTGGGTTATCATTTTAAACAGCAAAAGAAGGAAGTTAAGTGTGTAATTGGTAAGGATACCCGTCGTTCAAGTTATATGTATGAGTACGGCCTGGTTGCCGGACTTACTTCAACTGGAGCAGATGTGTATCTTCTTCATGTTACTACTACACCAAGTGTTGCGCATGTTACCAGAACCGAGGATTTTGATTTTGGTATCATGATTACTGCAAGCCATAATCCTTATCATGATAATGGAATTAAGGTAATTGATTCTAATGGTCACAAGATGGATGAAGGTATCCTTGAAAAGATTGAGCAGTTTATTGATGGCGAAATTGAGATTCCATTAAGCGATTTTGAAAATATTGGAAAATGTCAGGATTACATGCAGGGAAGAAATAAGTACATGAACTTCCTCATGTCTCTTATGCCTTATTCACTGAATGGTTACAGAGTTGGTCTTGACTGTGCTAATGGCGCCAGCTTTATGCTTGCAAAAAATGTTTTTGACATGGTAGGTGCAAAGACCTTTGTTATTAATGCTGAACCTGATGGCTTTAATATTAATAGAGAATGCGGCTCTACCCACCTTGCTAAGCTTCAGAAATTTGTAGTAGATAATCATCTGGATGTAGGCTTTGCATTTGATGGTGATGCGGACAGATGTCTGGCAGTGGATGAACATGGAAATGTGGTTGATGGTGACATGATCATCTATTTGTATGGCTGTTTCCTCAAAGAAAAGGGTGCTCTTAATGGCGATACTGTTGTTACGACTATCATGTCTAACATGGGTATTACTAAGGCGCTTAAAGAAAGAGGAATCTCTAATGTACAGACTAGCGTGGGGGACAAGTATGTTGCCGCTGAATTGAATGCTAATAATTTTTCAATTGGTGGTGAGCAGAGCGGCCATATAATATTTAACAAGAATGCTACTACAGGTGATGGCATTCTTACAGCTCTTAAAGTAATGGAAGTTATGGTTGAAAAGAAGTCATCACTTTCACTACTTGTTCATGATATTGAAATTTATCCTCAGAAGCTGATAAATATTAAAGTAAAGAATAATATGGATGCCCTGTTAGAAACTGCTGAGGTTAAGGGTGCAGTTGCACATACAGAAGCTGATCTGGGAGATGATGGACGCGTTGTATTAAGAAAGAGTGGTACAGAGCCCCTTATTCGAATAATGGTAGAGGCCAGAACTGAAGAACAGTGTCTGAAGTATGCGGAATATATTCGAGATACTATTCAGAAGATGGATAACTAAAATACTGATGAATTCACGGTATTATCGAGGATTGGCAAATGGGAAGTGTTGTTTTGGAAAATCTGAATCTTGACTCGTTTAGGAGATTTATTAATCTGTATTGTTCCAGTATGGATGACTATTTGTATTGTATTGATGTGCCCAATGACAGATATATTGTATCTCCAAATGCTGTAAGCAGATTTGCGTTGCCTTCAAATGAGTTTGATGATTGCCTTGAAACCCACAGACTATTTGTTCATCCGGATGATTTTGATATGTTAGAGGCTGATCTCAATGAGATGCTGCAGGGCAAGAAGGATAGTCATAATCTCCGTTATCGCTGGATGTCAAAGGAAAAGGAACCTGTGTGGATTAACTGTCGAGGCAGACTGATAAGGGATTCAGAAGGTAATCCACAATGGATGATAGGCTGTGTTAATGAAATTGGTAAAAAGCCAATGGCGTCAAACAATAGTGGTTTACTTGCGCAGGATGCACTTCAGGATTTGTTCCAAGGATTTGATGACACTGAGATTAATGGATTTATTGTGAGAATCGGTGTTGATGATTTTCGCGATATTATCGAGAATAAGGGCAGTAAGTATGGAGATAAGGTTTTAAAAAATCTTGCTAAGATTATTGACAGCTGCCTAAGTGACAATATGCGATCCTATGTATCAGGAGAATCAGATTTTCTTATTGATATCTTTGATACAGATGATGTCAATGTAGCCATAAAACTTTACAATGAGATTAGTGCCAAGGTTCGTAAATACGTAAAAGTCAATAAATATGAAGTGTATTTTACACTTTCTGCAGGAATACTGTATCTGGATGATTTGGAAGATAAATCATTCCATAACATGATGAAATTTTCTGAATTTACCCTGTCAAAGGCAAATGAGCTGGGAAAAAATCAGTGGTACGCTTTTGTATATGAGGATTATGAGCAGTTTCAGCGAAAACTTAGGCTGACAAAGGTTCTCCGATCCAGTATAAATAATAGTTTTAAAGGATACGAATTGTATATTCAGCCTATTGTTGACAGTGCCGACAGAACTGTTAGAGGAGGAGAGGCGCTTCTTAGATATGACGAGGAGACCTTTGGCTCTGTAATGCCAGGAGAATTTATTTCACTTCTTGAAGAAAGTGGTTTGATTGTTCCGGTTGGAAGATGGGTAATCAGAGAATCCATTAAGATATGTAAAGCGATTCGTAAATTTATTCCCAACTTTAAAATTCATGTGAACCTTTCCTATGTCCAGATACTGAAGAGTGATGTTCTGGATGATATTCTGGAATATCTGGCCCAATTTGAAATGCCAAGTAACTCTTTGACCATAGAGCTTACAGAGAGTGGACTTCTGGAATCAAATGAAAGAATGCGTAAGTTTTGTGATGGATTAAAAACCTACGGCATTCCCTTTGCTCTGGATGATTTTGGAACAGGATATTCGAATTTCAGATATATTAATGAGATGATGCCGGATACACTTAAGATAGACCGTACTTTTATTACACAGGCATTAAACAATGAAAAGGATTTTAGAGTTCTTAGATTTATGTCAGAGATGCTGCACTCGATTGATGTAAAGTATGTCATCGAGGGTATTGAGACAGAGGAAGAGCTTTTAAGAGTAAGAAGTCTTGAACCTGATTATATTCAGGGATATCTTTTTGGAAAGCCTGTTCCGGTTGATGATTTTTTAAAAACAATATAAGGGAAAAGCCTCCCGTGAATGGGAGGCTTTTATTTAGCACATTTATGGATAAAAAATATTTTATTGAAAATTACATTAATGCATATGTAAGTTTTGCGAAAGGCAGAGCAGGGGGATTAAATGAACCTGGCGGATCTCTCGCAAAAAAACTGGCAAGCATTAAGAAGTATGTTATCAGACAAAAAAGAGTACCAAAAGACTTCTATTCACAGATTGGAAGAACGCTTGCTTTTGGTTATAAGTTCAAGGATGAGAATCTGATTAACAAGAGTCTGGATATGATTACATACTTTGCTGAACTGGATTTTGATGTATGCAAGGGCCGTAATTATCCGGATGAATTCATGTCTTACCTGACCAGTGAACCCGGGTTGCTTGTCAAGACAATGACATTGGCTCAAAAGTATGAGACGTTTCTCAGAGATGCAGTAAAAAGGGAGATGATAGAGACTGTTCAGGTAGACCCGACAGTTGAATATATTGAGGCAAGAAAGCTCCATCGCCATTTCTTTTTACATATCGGTCCTACAAACTCCGGCAAAACTTATCAGTCTATTCAACGACTGAAGATGGCTAATAAAGGGGCATATCTGTCACCCTTAAGACTGCTTGCACTTGAAATATATGATAACTGTACAAGGGACAACGTGCCCTGCAGTATGGTTACAGGCGAAGAGATAATTGATACCCCTGATGCCAGAGTGATTTCCCAGACTATTGAAACTGTGGATTTGGAAGAAGAATATGATATTGCCGTAATTGATGAGGCTCAGATGGTAGCAGATGAGTTTCGAGGCCATTCCTGGGTAAAAGCATTAATGGGTTTGAAATGCAAAGAGATCCATGTATGTGCCAGCCAGGATGCTGAGGGAATTCTGAAGCGTATCATTGAAAAATGTGAGGATTCCTGGGAGGTTGAATATCATGAGAGAAAAACACCTCTTGTAATGGAGGAATATTTTGTGCCTGTGGCTGATGGGAATATCAAAGAACATATTAGTCATGGGGATGCTTTTATTGTCTTTTCAAAAAGGTCGGTGCTGGATTTGGCAGCCAGGTTTGAACTGGAAGGAATTAGTGCCAGTGTAATATATGGTAATCTTCCCCCTGAAATTAGAAAGAATGAAGTTAGAAAGTTTGTTGAAGGACAGACTGATGTAGTTATTTCTACTGACGCAATTGGAATGGGCATTAATCTTCCCATCAGAAGAATTATTTTTGCTGAAACAGAAAAATTTGATGGAAAAGTCAAGCGAAATCTTACAGGAACCGAAGTGCTGCAGATAGCAGGCAGGGCTGGTCGTTTTGGAATATATGAGGAGGGGAAAGTTTCAGCTACTTCTCCCAAGGGGCTAAAGTTTATTGCTGAGATGATTAGTAAAAAACTTCCTGAAATTAATCATGCACGACTTGATTTCCCCAAGGTATTATTGGACCTGCCGGATGAACTTGATAATATTCTGATTATGTGGTCAGGATTGCCAGACATTTTCCCTTATAAGAAAATTGATACTCGAGAGATGCTGGATCTGTACAAAATATTAAAGGATAGATCTGATGAGTTTGCTCAGATTCCGGGTGGAGATGATAAGAGAGTTCTGTATAGTATGATCTCCTGTCCCCTGGATTATAAAAATCCTGATATAGTAGATTTGTGGGTCAGATACTGCAAAGAATATGCTGCCGATATTACTCTGAAGTTTCCGCGTGTTAGTGATTTGGACAAGCCTGAGCTGGAAAAATGGGAAACCTATTACAGACAGTTGGATTTGTACCATAACTTTTCACTGAGAATGGGCAAACTAATAAAAGAGGACAAGCTGCGGGAAAAGAAAGAGTATGCTGATGAAAAAATCATGGCAATATTAGATGAGAGTAAGCATGGCTTTGTGAAGCGGTGCAGATATTGCGGTAAAATAATGCCAATGGGTGCTGGAAGCGGTATCTGTGACTCCTGTTTTGGCTGGAGACGGGGCAGAAGAAGGCGATAGTTATAGATGTAATCAGAAATACCACAATATATTGGGTTAAAATGCTAATTTTTACAATTTTATGTTGACAATGAAGTTATTGAAATGTATACTTGCAAAAGTGTGGATAGGAGAATAGTATGATTTTGGACGTGACCAAGCCTCTTAGTGAAGCGGGCTGTGAAGAATATCATTTATGGAAAGCGGACCTAGATACTGTTTCTTATCAGGGCAATATAGCTGATGTTTCCTGGAATGGTGATATCCGGATTAAGGCTAAAAATGTTTCAAAGGGCGAGGCTTTGCTTATTATAAGCGGTGAGTGTGTGTACAGTCTTCCCTGTGACAGATGTCTTAAAAGGGTTGAAATTGTTCAGTCAATAGAATGTGAGCATTCTGTATTAAAGGATGCTTCTGATAAGACACAGGAAGATGAAGAATGCACAATTGGCCATGAGGTTAATATTAAGGAAGTTCTTACAAAAGAGGTTCTGATAAACTGGCCGGATAAAGTGTTGTGTAAAGATGATTGCAAGGGTCTGTGTCCTGTGTGTGGATCGGATCTTAATTCGGGGACCTGCGGTTGTGATACCTTCGTGCCAGATCCCAGATGGGCGAAATTAAAGGAATTTATGTAAGGAGGTGTACAAAGATGTCAATTTGTCCCAAGAATAAATCTTCAAAAGGTAGAAGAGATAAGAGAAGAGCAAACTGGAAGATGAGCGCTCCTACACTTGTTAAGTGTTCAAAATGTGGCGCACTTATGATGCCTCATAGAGTTTGCAAGGCTTGCGGAAGCTACAACAAGAGAGAAATCATTACTGTTGATTAATCCGAAATAGTTTACTTCTAGGACCGTTCGTTTGAACGGTCTTTTTTCTTTTATTGCTATGTTATCACTTATTGCTAATTTTATAAAAACTCTTTTATTTTTTGGTGATATTATATAAAATAATCAGGTGGGTTATTGGAATTAACAACAAAATATATAAGGAGAATGAAAATGAGTATAACAAAAGCTGATTTTGGAAAAGCAAAGTGTGGGTGTGCAGCCAGTTTGTTTACTATTGAAAATAAGAATGGCCTTAAAGCTGTAGTTAGTGATTTTGGTGCACTTCTTGTTGAACTTTGGGTTCCTGACAAGGATGGAAAATTTGATGATGTAGTATTGGGATATGATACTATAGAACCTTACTATGCATGTCCTACACACTTTGGAGCTACTATCGGTCGTAGCGGTAACAGAATTTGTAATGCAAAATTTACTATTAATGGAAAAGAGTATAATCTTCCAGCTAATGAAAATGAGAACAATCTTCACAGCTGTCCTGATGGTTATCATTATCGCATGTGGTCAGCCGAAGAGGTTGGCAGCGATTCTGTTAAATTCTCATTGACAAGTCCAGATGGTGATCAGGGCTTCCCGGGTGAGTTTAAAGTATCAGTAACTTATACACTTACAGATGATAACGAATTGAAGCTTACCTATGATGGTATAAGTGATGCTGATACAGTAGCAAATCTTACAAATCATAGCTATTTTAATCTGGCTGGACAGGCAAGTGGAAAATCTATTGTAGATAATATTTTGAGACTTGATACACAGTTCTATACTCCTGTTATCGATAATAAGGCTATTCCTACAGGAGAAATTGCTGATGTAACTGGTACTCCTTTTGATTTTAGAACACCTACCAGAATTGGTGACAGAATTGATGCTGATGATACCCAGATTAAATTCGGTGGTGGTTATGATCATAATTATGTATTCAAAAAAGAAAAGAGTGCAGATATGATTAGTGTCGGCGAGGTTTATGAGCCTGAGACGGGCAGAACTATGGTTGTTACAACAGACTGCGTATGCTGTCAGTTATACTGTGGAAACTTTATTCATACATGTACTACACCGGGTAAGGGTGGCGTGGTATATGGAAAGAGAAGTGCTCTCTGCCTTGAGACACAGTTTGCACCAAATTCGATTAATGATTCTAACTTTGTATCTCCTATTCTTAAGGCAGGGGAGAACTATCACACAGTTACTGTGTATAAGTTTGGAACAAAATAACAGTTTGATTTTCACCTGATAATCTAATTTATATTTTGAATATTGTTAAGAGATGCACAATGATGTGTTCCGCTGTGAATTATGTGGTTACATATTATGGGGCATCTCTTTTTTGAATATTTAAATACAAATATTGATATGAAAGGTTAGATTATATATAATATACAAGATTTTGATTAAATGAAAAGCAGATGCCTGTTAATTTAAGAGGGCTTTTTGCCATGTAAAGAGGATGCCTGGTAATACAAGAAATTTCTTGGTCATGGCATGAGGGGATGGGAATATATGAACTTTGATTCCTGTATTTTTTTGTTTGCATTTTTACCTGTTTTTTTGATTATAAATTCGATTATAAGACAAAACTATAGGAAGTATTTCCTTATAGTCGCTGGGCTTGTCTTTTATGCATGTGCAGATCTATCCGGCGTTTTGGTATTATTGATCTGTGCTTGTTTTAACTACCTGGCAAGTACCAGGGTTTTTGAAAATAGAGTTCTTCTCAGTTTTGTTGTTCTGTTTGATGTTCTTATTTTATTTCTGTATAAATATCTTCCTTTTACAGTGAAAGTTTTTTCTCCGGATTCGGTATTTTCCATAGTTGCTCCTTTGGGAATATCTTTTTTTATTTTTAAATGTATTTCGTATGTTGTGGATGCATATAGGATAGAAAATAATAGGGCATCTTCATTCTCTGAGTGTCTTTTGTATATTTCATTTTTTCCACAGCTGGTAGCTGGTCCTATAAGCAGATTTTCTGATTTCAAAGTAAATATCTCAAGCGATATTATTTCAGACGAAAATATTGTAAATGATAAAATTTCCATGCCTGCCATTGTTTCAGGATTGAAAAGATTTATTATTGGATTTACCAAAAAAGTAGTATTTGCCAGTACTCTTGAATATATGACTACAGGTGCCTTTGGTGAGGGACTGGAGGCACTGGATTATCGCGTGGCCATATTAGGTGCTGTCTGTTATACACTTCAGATATATGTTGATTTTTCTGGTTACAGCGATATGGCTATTGGTCTGGGACAGATTTGTGGCTTTAATACTTTAGAGAACTTTAATTTCCCCTATGCAGCTGGTAATATAACAGATTTCTGGAGACGCTGGCATTTAAGTCTGTCCTCCTGGCTTCGAGATTATGTATATATTCCTCTGGGGGGCAATAGAAAGGGAGCTAAGAGAACAGCTCTGAATAAGTTTATTGTCTTTTTAGTTTGTGGAATATGGCATGGTGCCAACTGGACCTTTTTGTTATGGGGAGTATGGCATGGACTATTATCCGGTGTTGAAAGCTTTTTTAAGGGAAGGAGTATTAAACTTTTCTCCACTAAGCTTTTTCATACTAAGCTGTTTTGTGTGTTAGGGCATATCTATATGTTGGCTTCTGTCTGCCTTGGCTTTGTTGTTTTTAGGGCCCAGACTATACAGCATGGATTTATGGTTATCTCAAACTGCTTTGGAACCAATGGAAAGACTGTTTCTGGAAGTGTATACCTGTCAAGAACAGTTAATGGATTCACTCTGCTTATTTTGGCACTTAGTGTACTATTCTGTGTTCCTTCTTTTGTCCGAATTTTTGCTGGAGATACCCAGGGCTATGGACTGCTTACCAAATCCAGGTCTTCTTTTGCAGGTAATATTATCAGTGTATTGATATATTTAGTTCTATTTGTTGTTTCGGTATCGTTTATGGTGGCTGGTGGTTTTTCACCGTTTATCTACGCGCAGTTTTAAGGGACTATTACAATAATGTTTAATCTGTTTGAAAAAATAAATTTTGATAATCTGACTGGAAGAAAAAGACTGCCAGACAAGGTTTTTATAGCAGTATTTTGCTGTCTCTGCTGTATCCCGGGGGTTGGAATGCTGGTTTTTGGACCATCACAGGCTGGAGCTAATGAGATTCTGGCCCAGCAAGCGACTGTTTGCAGTGAAGATGGATTCTTTAATTTTCATGTGCTGAATGATATGGCACAGTATTTTTCTGATCATATTTGGGGTCGGAAAGATCTGATTTCTTTTCATAATGCGTTGTTAGATGAAGCATTTGACACATCCATGGAAGAGGACGTAATCATTGGTAAAAAGGGATTCCTGTATTATGGTGACGAAATTGATGATATTGCCGGTACAAATCTTCTTTCAGAAGAGGAATTGCAGACTATTGCAGCTTCGTTAAAATCTCTTCAGACCTATTGCGAATTGAATGGCAAACAGTTTTTATTTACCATAGCTCCCAATAAAAGTACTCTGTATGATGGTTTCCTTCCAGATGATCTTGTAAGAGGTGAGCGTTCGCAGGCAAATGCTACCAGACTGGAAAAGTATTTAACAGAAAGCCAGGTGAATTACCTGAATCTGTTTGAAGCATTTTCTGAAAATAAAGAGGTGCTGTATCTGAAACATGATTCCCACTGGGGCAATAAGGGGGCGGCTTTGGTGTGCGACCTCGTAAATGACTTTTTTGAAAGAAAAAGTGACTATTTTGGGGGCGATTTTTCAACAGAAGAGCCTCATAAAGGGGATTTATATGAAATGCTGTATCCTGCTATCACTGACAGTGAGCAGGATGGGATATTCATGGGTTTGGATGGTAACGGGCTGGAGTATGAATATCTGGCAGGTGGAGAGAATCCTAACGGAATGCTTATTGAGACAAGCAGCGGTAGCCCTGATTCTGTCTATGTATTTAGGGATTCCTTTGGAATAACTCTTCATACTTTTTTAGCAGACAGCTTTGGAAGCGCTACATTTTCCAGAAGCACAGATTTTGATGTTAGCAAAGTAGGGGATGCAGACTATATTCTAATAGAAATAGTTGAAAGAAATATTGACTATCTGCAAAATATTTCAGATATGGATGATTTGCTGATGGGTATGGCATCCAAGAATCTGGAGAATGCAGTGACTGCTTCTGAAATTATTGATGAAGATGGGATAAAAAATGATATCTGTCTTGATTCAATTAATGAAATGAGCACTGGCCAGGAAGACGTGGCAGAAGAAAATAACGAAGCGCAAAGCGAAGAAGCAGATATAAAAGAATCAGAGAATAATGAAACTGAAGGCAAGGAAGCAAACATTCAAGAGACAGAAGCTTCTGCAAAAGAAACTGCTGTAAACGAAGCTGCTGGTAGTGAATCTGAGATAGTTGATAATCAAAATGATTTGCAACCACAGGCAGAGGCTGAACAAAGCGTTCAGGCCAACGAACCGGCTATGACCCCTGCTGAACAGAAGGCAGTTGCTGTCGGGTATATCGGTGGAAGTGCCAAGGCTTTGAAGAAGGCGATTGGCAAGCCAAGGTCGCAGGCCTATGCACCAAGCTGTCTTG
>DCIJ01000048.1:0-3111 GCA_002315945.1 Lachnospiraceae bacterium UBA1729
AGAGATAAGAGAAGACCTGAGCCTTATAAGGGTAAGGGTATTAAGTACGCTGACGAAGTTATCAGACGTAAAGTCGGCAAGACTGGTAAGAAGTAAGAAAGGCGGTGTGAAAAATGGTTAGTAAAGAATCCAGATCAGAAATTCGTGCTAAGAAGCACATGAGAATTCGTAACCGTTTCAACGGCACTGCTGAAAGACCTCGTCTTGCAGTGTTTAGAAGTAACAACCATATGTATGCTCAGGTTATCGACGATGTTAAGGGCGTAACATTGGTAGCAGCTTCTACAGTTGAAAAGGATGTTAAGGCACAGCTTGAGAAGACAAACGATGTTGCAGCAGCAAGCTATCTTGGCAAGTTAATTGGCGAGAGAGCAAAGGCAGCTGGAATTGACACCGTTGTATTTGACAGAGGCGGCTTTGTATACCAGGGTAAGATTGCAGCTTTAGCTGAAGCAGCTAGAGAAGCAGGCCTGGAATTCTAGGAAGGGAGAAAATACATGAAACGTACAATTATTGATGTAAGTAACCTGGAATTAACCGAAAAAGTCGTTTCCATTAAGCGTGTAACCAAGGTAGTTAAAGGTGGTCGTACAATGAGATTCACCGCTTTGGTTGTAGTAGGCGATGGCAATGGACATGTAGGTGCAGGTCTTGGAAAGTCTACTGAAATCCCTGACGCTATCCGTAAGGGTAAAGAAGATGCAATTAAGAGCCTTGTTTCTATAGCTATGGATAACAACAACTCTGTAACTCATGATATCACAGGAAAGTTTGGTTCAGCTTCAGTTCTCTTAAAGAGAGCTCCTGAAGGTACTGGTATCATCGCTGGTGGTCCTGCACGTATCGTGTGCGAGCTTGCTGGTATCAAGAATATCCGTACAAAGTCATTAGGTTCAAACAATAAGCAGAATGTAGTTCTTGCAACAATCGCAGGTCTTTCAAATCTGAAGACTCCTGAAGAAGTTGCTCGTAACCGTGGCAAGTCTGTTGAAGAAATTACAGCATAAGGAGGAAATTCAAAATGGCTGATAAGACAATTAAAGTTACTTTGGTTAAGTCTCCTATTGGTGCTGTTCCCAAGCATAAGAAAACTCTTGAAGCTATGGGACTTCGTAAGATGCATAAGACAGTTGAACTGCCTGATAATGCAGCAACAAAAGGACAGATTGCACAAGTATCATACATGGTAAAGGTAGAAGAGTAGGAGGTGCCAAATGGATTTATCCAATTTAAGACCTGCTGAAGGAAGCAAGCATAGCAATGAATTCCGCCGTGGCCGTGGACATGGTTCAGGAAACGGAAAGACCGCAGGTAAGGGTCATAAAGGACAGAAGGCTCGTTCAGGCGCACCCCGTATCGGGTTCGAAGGTGGACAGATGCCTTTATACAGACGTATTCCCAAGAGAGGGTTTACAAACAGAAATACTAAGGAAATCGTAGCTATTAACCTGGATGCTCTTGAGAGATTCGAAGATGGCGCTACAGTAAGTGTTGAGACACTTATTGAGGCTGGCGTTGTTAAGAACCCTAGAGATGGTGTTAAGATTCTTGGAAATGGAGAATTAACTAAGAAGCTCAACGTTCAGGCAAATGCTTTTTCCGCATCTGCAAAAGAAAAGATTGAGGCACTTGGTGGAACAGCAGAGGTGATCTAATGCTACAAACACTGAAAAATGCGTTTAAGATTAAGGATATCAGAGATAGACTTTTCTTTACGCTGTTGATGCTGGTTGTTATCCGTATTGGATCCCAGCTTCCTGTACCTGGAGTTGACAGAGATTACTTTGCTAATTGGTTTGCAGCTCAGACAGGTGACGCATTTAATTTCTTTGATGCATTTACCGGCGGTTCATTTTTGAACATGTCGGTATTTGCACTGAACATAACACCATACATTACTTCTTCAATTATTATTCAGCTTCTTACAATTGCTATTCCTAAATTAGAGGAAATGCAAAAAGATGGTGAAGACGGAAGAAAGAAGTTGGCAAGTATTACAAGATATGTAACCGTTGGCCTTGCACTTATTGAATCTGTTGCAATGGCAATCGGCTTTGGCCGTAGCGGACTGCTTGAAAAATACAATGCTCTTAATGTAATTACGGTAGTAACCGCTCTTGTTGCAGGTAGTGCAATGCTTATGTGGATCGGTGAACGAATTACTGAGAGTGGAGTTGGAAATGGTATTTCAATAGTACTTATTATTAATATTATTTCCAGAATGCCTCAGGATTTTGCTGGACTGTTTCAGCAGTTCGTGCTCGGAAAACCTATTGCAGTAGGTGTGCTTGCTGCGGTGATTATAATTGCTATTGTAATCGGAATGGTTGTACTTGTTATTATGCTTAACGACGGAACAAGAGATATTCCTGTTCAGTATGCTAAGAAGATAGCTGGACGTCATTCAGTAGGTGGAGCAAGCAGCAAGATTCCTTTAAAGATTAATACCGCAGGTGTTATTCCTATTATTTTTGCTTCAAGTATTATGCAGTTCCCTGTTATCATTGCTTCCTTTGCAGGATATCAGAGTACAGGCATTGGAGCAAAAGTACTTAGAGGATTATCCTCTAACAACTGGTGTAATCCCAGTGATCTGATTCCCTCATGGGGATTAGTATTGTATGTTGTATTAGTAATCTTTTTTGCTTATTTCTACACATCAATTACATTTAATCCACTTGAGATTGCTGACAGAATGAAAAAGAACAGCGGATTTATCCCTGGAATTCGTCCTGGAAAGCCTACATCAGATTATCTTACAAAGATATTAAATTACATAATTTTCATTGGAGCATGCGGACTCACTCTTATTGCAATAATTCCTTATTTCTTTAATGGTGTGTTCGGTGCAAGAGTATCCTTTGGCGGAACAAGCCTTATCATCGTAGTAAGTGTTGTTCTTGAAACCATCAAGCAGATTGAAAGTCAGATGCTTGTTAGAAATTACAAAGGATTTTTGAATGACTAGACAAAATAAAGAGAGCCTAATTACAGGCTCTCTTATGTCGGTTTTAGGTACATACCAAAGAGGAGACAAATTATGAAACTTATTATGTTAGGTGCTCCTGGTGCTGGTAAAGGCACACAGGCAAAAATGATCGCTGAAAAATA
>DCIJ01000048.1:3351-31387 GCA_002315945.1 Lachnospiraceae bacterium UBA1729
AATGATAAGATTGATTATGCAATCAATGTAGATGTACCTGATGAGAATATCGTTAAGAGAATGTCAGGCAGAAGAGCTTGTGTAAACTGTGGTGCAACATATCACATTGAGCACGTTCCACCTAAAAAGGAAGGTGTATGCGATACATGTGGAGAAGCGCTTGTATTGAGAGATGATGATAAACCTGAGACCGTTCAGCACAGATTAGATGTATATCATGAGCAGACACAGCCACTTATCGATTTCTATTCAGAGAGAAATGTTCTTAAGTCTGTTGATGGAACAGTAGATATGAAAGATGTCTTCACTGCAATCTGCAATATTCTGGGGTAAGTTATGTCGATTTCGATTAAGTCAAAAAGAGAAATAGAAATGATGAGAGAATCCTGCAAATTATTAGAGCAGGTTTTCGCACAGATGAGAGATGCTCTGAAGCCGGGAATTTCAACCAAGGAAATTGATTCCCTGGGAGAAAAGCTAATTAGAAAATGTGGATGTACTCCAAACTTTCTTAATTATAATGGTTATCCCGCTTCAATATGTGTTTCGGTTAATGATGAAGTGGTCCACGGAATACCAACCAAAGACAGAATTATTCAGGATGGTGACATCGTCAGCCTGGATGCAGGTCTGATATATAAAGGGTATCATTCAGATATGGCACGAACATATGGTGTTGGAAAAATATCTGAAGAGGCAAGACTTCTTATAGAAAGAACCAGACAGTCATTCTTCGAAGGAATCAAGGTTGCAACTGAAGGTGCACATCTGTTTGATATGTCAAATGCAATTGACGAGTATATCAGTCAGTTTGGCTACGGAATTGTAAGAGATCTTGTAGGCCATGGAATTGGAACCAAGCTTCATGAGGATCCACAGATTCCTAACTTCAGTCAAAAGAGAAGAGGGCCAAAGCTTCAGGCTGGTATGACACTGGCAGTTGAGCCAATGATTAATATTGGTCGTGGTGATGTGGCGTGGCTTGATGATGACTGGACAGTAGTTACTGAAGATGGAAGTCTTTCAGCACACTATGAAAATACAATATTGATAACTGATGGCGAACCGGAAATTCTTACATTTAACGGTATTTGCGAATAAAGGAGGATAACATGTCAAAGGCTGACGTAATTGAAATAGAAGGAACAGTAGTTGAAAAGCTTCCAAACACAATGTTTCAGGTAGAGCTTGAAAACGGACACAGAGTTTTAGCACACATTAGTGGAAAATTAAGACAGAACTTCATCAGAATCTTACCTGGTGATAAGGTAACTTTGGAAATGTCACCCTACGATTTAAGCAAGGGACGCATTATCTGGAGAGATAAATAAGTTAATTAGGCAAATTTATGCTTGCCTTTTTAAAATAAACATGCTACTATGGGCAATGGTCGCTTTTTGTGCCTAGAAATAGGTACATTTTGTGATTGTTGGCTGCGGATCCCTATGGATTCGTCAAACAAGAAGGAGGGCTTTAAAATGAAAGTTAGATCATCAATCAAGCCTATCTGCGAAAAGTGTAAGGTTATCAGAAGAAAAGGAAAAATCCGTATCATCTGTGAAAACCCTAAGCATAAGCAGGTACAGGGTTAATTGACGGTTAAGTAATCGTTAATCCTTGTAGTCAAATGAACGGTCGAAAAGGGGTTATCCCCGGAGAATAAATGTAACGTAGCTTCCTACGTATTTACATTTGATACTATTTCCCCAGTGAAATAGAGACCGGACTAGGCAACTTGAGTCTGGTGGTGCGTGA
This sequence comes from Lachnospiraceae bacterium UBA1729, assembly GCA_002315945.1. Lineage (GTDB taxonomy): Bacteria > Bacillota > Clostridia > Lachnospirales > Lachnospiraceae > UBA1729. The sequence continues at coordinate 5,107 of DCIJ01000048.1, forward strand.
AAGCGTGCCCAATCAAACAGTAACAGCACAAAATTGTGCTAAGGAATTAGGAGGAAACAAAATGGCTCGTATTGCAGGCGTTGACTTGCCCAGAGATAAGAGAGTGGAGATAGGTCTTACCTATATCTATGGTATCGGCAGGGTTAGTGCAACAAAAATCTTGGAAGCAGCTAAGGTAAATCCCGATACTCGTGTAAGAGAACTTACAGATGACGAAGTAAAGGCTATCAGTGAAGTAATCGCTGAAGATTATCTTGTAGAAGGTGATCTCCGTAGAGAAATCGCTCTTAACATCAAGAGACTTCAGGAAATCGGTTGCTACAGAGGTATTCGTCATAGAAGAGGTCTCCCTGTTCGTGGTCAGAAGACTAAGACAAACGCACGTACACGTAAGGGTCCTAAGAGAACCGTTGCAAACAAGAAGAAATAAGTTTTATCAATTGGTGAATACACATTATAGAAATTTTTCTATATATGAAGTGTTCAGTTTATTTACGAAAGTAGGTTAGTTTATCATGGCAAAGAAAGCAGTAAAGAAAGTAACAAAGAAGCGTGTCAAGAAAAACGTTGAACGGGGTCAGGCACATATTCAGTCATCTTTTAACAATACTATTGTTACATTAACAGATGCTGAAGGAAACGCACTTAGCTGGGCTTCAGCTGGTGGACTTGGCTTTAGAGGTTCAAAGAAATCTACTCCCTACGCTGCACAGATGGCAGCAGAGACAGCAGCTAAGGCTGCTCTTCCTCATGGGCTTAAGACAGTAGATGTATTTGTTAAAGGACCTGGTTCAGGACGTGAAGCAGCAATCCGTGCTTTAGCAGCATGCGGAATTGAAGTAACAAGTATTAAGGATGTAACACCCGTTCCTCATAACGGATGCCGTCCTCCCAAGAGACGTCGTGTGTAATTATTATACATGTGTCGATTGGTCTAATGTTGGATGAATACCAGAAAATGGCTGTAAACAACTAGTTAAGGAGAAATAAAATGGCAGTAAATAGAGTACCAGTATTAAAGAGATGTAGAGCATTAGGAATCGAGCCTATGGTATTAGGTTACGATAAGAAGTCAAACAGAAAGTCTCCCAGAGAAGGCAAGAAGGTAAGTGAGTACGGCTTACAGCTTCGTGAGAAGCAGAAAGCTAAATTTATCTATGGCGTTCTGGAGAAACCTTTCCGTAATTACTATGAAAAGGCAGACCGTGCTAAGGGTATGACTGGTGAGAACCTCATGATCCTTCTTGAGTCACGTCTTGACAATGTTATCTTCCGTATGGCATTTGCCAGAACAAGAAGAGAAGCAAGACAGATCGTTGACCATAAGCATGTTCTTGTAAATGGTAAGTGTGTTAACATTCCTTCATACCTTGTAAAGGCTGGAGATGTTATTGAAATTCGCGAGAAGACAAAAGGTATTCAGCGTTACAAAGATATTCTTGAAGTTACAGCAAAGAGACTTGTTCCTGAATGGCTTGATGTAGATATCGAAGGATTAAAGGGCACTGTTAAGGAACTTCCTAGCAGAGAAGCTATTGATGTTCCTGTAAATGAGATGCTTATTGTCGAGTTGTACTCCAAGTAAGATTTAGGAAAGGGAGGGTACTGATGTTAGATTTTGAAAGACCTAATATTAACGTAGTAGAACTGTCAGAAGATAGAAAGTACGGCAGATTTGTGGTTGAGCCACTTGAGAGAGGCTATGGAACCACATTAGGAAATTCCCTTCGCAGAATTATGCTTTCCTCACTTCCCGGAACAGCAGTTAGCAGAATTAAGATCGATGGAGTTCTTCATGAGTTCTCATCAATTCCAGGAGTTAAGGAAGATGTTACTGAAATCATCATGAACATCAAATCTTTAGCTCTTAAGAATAATTCAAATTCAGATGAGCCCAAGACAGCTTATATTGATTTTGAAGGTGAAGGCGTAGTAAAGGCATCTGATATCCAGGTTGATTCAGATATCACTGTTATGAACCCTGATCTCGTTATTGCAACTCTGTGTGGTGGAAAAGGAAGCAAGCTTCATATGGAGCTCACAATTACAAATGGTAGAGGTTATGTAAGCTCTGATAAGAATAAGGGCAGCGAACTTCCTGCTGGCGTAATTGCTGTTGATTCCATTTACACACCTGTTGAGAGAGTTAACATGAATGTTACTAACACTCGTGTTGGACAGATTACAGATTATGACAAGCTTAGTCTTGAAGTTTCCACTAACGGAACACTCACTCCTGATGAGGCAGTAAGCCTTGCAGCTAAGGTTTTGAGTGAGCATTTAAGCCTTTTCATTAACCTGTCAGAAATCTCAAAGGACATTGATGTAATGCAGGAAGCAGATGTTGCTGATTCACAGGGTAAATCTGTTATCAGCATAGATGAACTTGAACTGTCTGTTCGTTCATTTAACTGTCTGAAGAGAGCTAACATTAACACCGTTGATGAGCTTTGCTCTAAGTCATATGAAGATATGATTAAGGTAAGAAATCTTGGACGCAAGTCTTTAGAAGAGATTCTTAACAAGCTTAAAGATCTTGGCTTGGAATTAAGAGCAGGCGAAGCAGAATAATTATTATGTACTATTAACACAGGGTTCGTAATTCCACAGGTGGAACCCTGATTATAACAATCTGGCAGGTAAGACCAAAGAGCGCGGCCGGAGACCATTTTGGAGGATTTAAAAATGGCAAAATATCGTAAGCTGGGTAAGACATCATCCCAGAGAAAAGCATTACTTAGAAACCAGGTAACAAACCTTCTTTATCATGGAAAGATTGTTACTACAGAAGCTAGAGCAAAAGAAGTTAGAAAGATTGCTGAAGGACTTATCGCATTAGCTGGTAAGGAAAAGGATAACTTCGAGATGGTAACTGTTACTGCTAAAGTTGCTCGTAAGGACAAGGATGGCAAGAGAGTTAAAGAAGTTAAAGACGGCAAGAAAGTAACTGTATATGATGAAGTACAGAAAGAGATCAAGAAAGATCTTCCTTCAAGACTTCACGCAAGACGTCAGATGCTGAAGGTTCTCTACACAATTACTGAAGTACCTGCTAAGGGTGCTGGACGTAAGAAAGCTACTAAGGAAGTTGATCTTGTAGCAAAGCTTTTCGATGAGATCGGACCTAAGTATGCAGACCGTAAGGGTGGATACACCAGAATAATTAAAATCGGTCCCAGAAAAGGTGATGCAGCTATGGAAGTTGTACTTGAGCTGGTATAAAAATAGCTTTTTAAAGCCATGGGATTATCCCATGGCTTTATGTTTTTTTACAGAAAAAATCGTACAATTGTGTGTATGATATAAAAATACAAATATGGGAATTATAAGAACAGACAAATTAGCATATGAATATATTCGCCGGGATGAGGAGGGTAATCCTGAAGGTATTACCAGAGCCATTGACGGCGTTTCAATAGATATAGTACCAGGTGAGTTTGTGGCGATTCTGGGTCATAACGGATCAGGAAAATCTACTTTTGCAAAGCATATTAATTCTATCCTTCATGCGACTGAGGGCACGGTCTGGGTTGATGGAAAGGATGTGGCCGATCCTGATAATGTCTGGGATGTAAGACAGACGGCAGGAATGGTATTTCAAAATCCTGATAATCAGATAATTGGTCAGATAGTAGAAGAAGATGTTGGATTTGGTCCTGAAAATATGGGCGTGCCAACTAAGGAAATATGGGAGAGAGTTGAGGAGAGCTTAAAAGCTGTACATATGTACAAGTATAAGGATAAATCTCCAAACAAGCTCTCAGGAGGACAGAAGCAGAGGGTATCCATTGCAGGCGTGCTTGCAATGCATCCAAAGTGTATAATTCTGGATGAACCTACAGCTATGCTGGATCCTGGCGGCCGCAAGGAAGTAATCAGAGCGGTCAGGGCGCTTAACCAGGTTGAGAATATCACTGTATTACTGATTACACATTATATGGATGAAGTAATATATGCGGACCGGGTCCTGGTAATGGACAAAGGAAGGATTGCATTGCAGGGAACTCCAAAAGAGGTCTTTTCGCAGGTGGAAAGACTAAAGGAACTCAGACTGGATGTACCTCAGGAGATTTTACTGGCAAGAAGCTTAAATGAAATGGGAATTAGTATTCCTGAGAATATACTTGGAGTAAAAGAAATGGCTCAGTGTATTGCGCAGGAATATTTTGGGTAAATAGATTTGTCAATCATTTTTAATCATGTAAATTACATATATGATGCTGATACAAAGCACAGTTCCTATGCCTTAAAAGATATTAATCTACAGATAAATAAGGGTGAATTTATAGGAATTATTGGCCACACTGGTTCTGGAAAATCAACATTGACACAGCTTATGAATGCTCTGTTAAAGCCTACAGACGGAGAGGTTTACTTTGAGGGTGTTGATATTAACTCTAATGGTTACAATAAAAAAGAGTTAAGGAGCAGGGTTGGTCTGGTCTTTCAGTATCCCGAGCATCAGCTGTTTGAAGCAGATGTATTTTCTGATGTATGTTATGGTCCAAAGAATCTGGGACTAAGTAAGAAGGAGGCTGAGTTGCGGGCCTTTGAAGCCTTAAGACTGGTCGGTATGGATAATGAATATTATTATCAGAGTCCATTCGATCTGTCAGGTGGACAGAAGCGAAGAGTAGCTATAGCAGGTGTACTTGCAATGAAGCCAGAGGTGCTAATCCTGGATGAGCCTACAGCCGGACTGGATCCGAAGGGCAGAGATGAGATACTTGACCAGATAACAAGACTTAAGAAGGAAACGGGGATAACCATTATCCTGGTAAGTCACAGCATGGAAGATGTGGCAAAGTATGTAGACAGGCTCATTGTAATGAATCAGGGGCAGATAATGTATGATGACACCCCGAGAGAAGTGTTTAAGCATGCTGAGAGTCTTCAGGAATCAGGTCTTGCACTTCCCAGGGTAACCTATATTATGCATGAGCTCAAAAAGCTGGGTGTACCGGTTGATACAAAAGCAATAACAGTAGAAGAGGCAGCAATGGAAATTGCCAGTCTTCTAAGGAAATAGAGAAATGCTTAGAGATATAACTATTGGACAATATTATCAGGAAGATTCTGTAATCCACAGACTGGATCCCAGAGTTAAGCTGGCAGGCACAGTGCTATACATAGTCCTTCTGTTCGCATTTGAAGGAATATTTGGTTATATTATGGCTGCCCTGGCTCTCTTTATAGTGGTTAAACTCACCAGGATACCATTTAAGTATATGATAAGGGGATTAAAGCCGGTTGTAATGATTTTGATGATTACAGTGTTTTTTAATCTGTTCCTTACACCAGGACAGGTGCTGGTTGTCCTGTGGAAATTAACAATTACAAAAGAGGGAATAATAATAGCAGGCAAGATGGCCATAAGACTGTGCCTGTTGATAATCAGTGCTTCTGTAATGACTCTTACCACAACTCCTAATCAGCTGACAGATGGGCTGGAAAAGAGCATGGGATTTTTAAATAAGGCCAAGGTGCCTGTTCATGAAATCTCAATGATGATGTCCATTGCTTTAAGATTCATCCCCATTTTACTGGAAGAAACAGATAAAATTATGAAAGCGCAGATTGCAAGAGGAGCTGACTTTGAGACTGGCGGGCTGATAAAAAGGGCAAAGGCACTGGTACCCTTACTGGTTCCACTATTTATTGCAGCATTCAGGCGTGCAAATGATCTGGCCATGGCTATGGAAGCCAGATGCTATCGTGGTGGAGATGGCAGAACAAAGATGAAACCATTGATATATAAAAAAGAGGACAGAATCGCCTATGCAATAATGATGGGCTACATTTTGATTCTGTTGATAGCAAGAGTGGTATGCGGGTTAAGATAACAGTAGCTTATGATGGAACTAAATATCATGGTTGGCAGGTCCAGAATAACGGCGATACCATTGAAGGAATGTTAAATCGTGCGATTTTTGAGCTGACTGGAGAGGAAACAGAGGTAATCGGAGCCAGTAGAACCGATGCAGGAGTTCATGCCTATGGTAATATTGCAGTATTTGATACAAACTCTTCCATACCGGCTGAAAAAATAGGGCTGGCCTTAAATACCAGGTTACCAGAGGATATCAGAGTAGTAAAAAGTGAAGAAGTCAGTGACTCATTTCATCCCAGGCATTGTGATTCCTTAAAAACCTATGAATATAGGATGTACTGTAGCGAAACAGCAGTGCCATTATTTGACAGATACAGTTATTATATTAAACATCACCAGTGCCCTGATGTGGACAGGATGAATGAGGCGGCGGCCATTTTGATTGGCAGGCATGATTTTAAGAGCTTTTGCAGTGTCCATACTCAGGCAGAAAGTACAATAAGAGAAGTAACAGCCATAGAGGTTACCAAAACCAGACTGAAGGGTGTAGACCAGTCCTGGGAAGTATGTGTCACCATAACTGGAAAAGGCTTTCTCTATAATATGGTTAGAATAATAGCAGGTACTTTGCTGGAGGTAGGCAGAGGACGTAAGAGCGTAGAACAGGTAAGGGAAATGCTGGATTCCTGCGACAGGAAAACTGCAGGTCCAACCCTGCCGGCATGTGGGCTGACGTTATTAAAATATACATATATATAAATTATGAGCAAAGAATCAATCTGTAATAAAATCTGGCAGCTGAGTCATGACCAGATAATATTAAATCTTCGTTTCCTGGATATGGCTGTCAGCGCTGTTTCGGTGAGGGCAGATGAAGGAATTAGTACAATGGCAATCAAAGAGGGCTGTATCACATATCAGCCCGCTTTTGCTATTAAGAAATATAAAAACTGCCCGACATACATATTCAGGGCCCATCTTCATATGCTGTTTCATCTTATATTTCAGCATCCCTTCGGCTATGAAAAGAGAAACATGTCTCATTGGGATATGGCCTGTGATATGGCCTGTGAAAATGCCATAATCGAGCTGGGACTGGAAGATTTTTCTGTGCCAGGTGATGAAAAAAGAAGGGCAAGGATTGAAGAATACAGGCAGGAATTTGGAACACCCACTGCGGCCAGAATATATCGTAATCTGGAAAATGGAAAATATAGTCCAGATGAAGAAGAACTGGGTGAATTATTTAAAATAGATGAGCATGATACCTTCTGGCTGGAAGGGGAAATGCTTGAAATAACACTGGAGCAGCTAAAAAAAGTAAGTGAGAGTATAAAAGCAAATATCCAGGCCTTTTCCAAGGGGAAAACTGGTGAAGGTGAAATACTTGATCAGCTATTAGAAGCTACTAAGACAAGATATGACTATAGTACATTTTTAAAGAAATTTTGTGTCCCCAATGAAGAAATGACTATAGATGCAGATGAATTTGATTATATATATTATTCCTATGGCCTTGAGCTATATGGAAATGTACCGCTGATAGAACCCCTGGAATACAAAGACAGTCATAAAATAAGGGAGTTTGTAATTGCCATTGATACATCAGGTTCAACAAGAGGCAAACTGGTAAAGAATTTTCTCCAGAGGACCTATGATATTCTGATGAATACAGAAAGTTTTTTTTCAAAGGTGAACATACATATCCTCCAGTGTGATTCCAGTGTTCAGAGTGACACCAGAATTACTGACAAGCGAGATTTTGAAAGGTTCATGAAGGAAGGAAGACTGCAGGGATTTGGATCGACAGACTTTAGACCTGTATTTGAGCATGTTAACAGGCAGATTGCTGAAGGAGAGTACGAAAATCTCAAGGGACTGATATATTTCACAGATGGATTTGGTATTTTTCCTGAAAATAAGCCGGAATATGATACAGCCTTCGTATTTATAGAGAGTGAGTATGATGCACCGACAACGCCACCCTGGGCAATTAAGCTGGTGCTGGAAGAGACGGAATTTAATGAGGGATAGCTATGAACATACAGCAGGCAAAAGAACAGATTAAAAACTCAATTAAGCTATATCTTAAAAAAGATGAATATGGGGATTACAGAGTCCCTGTAGTCAGACAGAGACCAGTATTCCTGCTGGGTAGTCCTGGTATTGGCAAGACAGCCATTATGGAGCAGATAGCAGGGGAATTGGGAATAGCCCTGGTAAGCTATTCAATGACTCACCACACCAGACAGTCGGCACTGGGCCTTCCTTATATCAGTAAAAAGAATTACGAGGGCATGGAAGTAAGTGTGTCTGAGTATACCATGAGTGAAATAATTGCTTCAATCTATGAGGTAATGCAGGAGTCTGGATTAAAAGAAGGAATCCTGTTTTTGGATGAGATAAACTGTGTGTCTGAGACACTGGCGCCTGCCATGCTTCAGTTTTTGCAGTACAAGGTGTTTGGAAGACATGCTGTACCTGAGGGGTGGGTCATTGTAACTGCCGGCAATCCGCCTGAATATAACAAATCGGTCAGGGAATTTGATGTGGTCACAATGGACCGAATGAAGATAATAGATGTTGAGGCTGACTACAATACCTGGAAAAATTATGCAGTAAAAAATGGTATCCACAGTGCAGTTATCACCTATCTGGACATGAAGAAGAGTGACTACTATCTGGTTGAAACTGTAGCTGGGGGCAAAACCTATGTAACAGCAAGAGGATGGGAGGATCTGTCTGCCATGATCAAGCTGTGTGAGGAAGAAAACCTGACAGTAGATGAAAATCTGGTGGGACAGTATCTGCATCATGAACGTATTGTGAAAGAGTTTGTAGTATATTACGAGCTCTATAATAAATACAAAAACGATTACAGGATAATGGATATCCTTGAAGGGCACGTGGCAGCCCAGACTAAGGAAAAGGGTCGCGTTGCCAAGTTTGACGAGAGATTATCATTATTAGGAATGCTCTTAGATCATATTACCGGTGAAATCAATGATGAGGCACTGGAATCAGATGTAATTAAGAGTATCATGAATGGTCTCAAGGCAGCTAAATCAAAATCCCAGTCTGATGAAGAATTTGTGCTGAAGGCATTCGCAGATGAGTTGGTTCAGGCTCAGAACAGAATGCTTGAAAGCAAGAAGAAGGCAGGTACTCTGTCTTCAGAGGATAAGATTAAGATCAAGAAGGTGACTGAATTCTGGCAGGAGCTTGCAAAGAAAATCACCCTTTCAGATAGTAATGAAGGATTTGATATTGCAAAGGAAATGTATGAAGCCAGAGTTGGCGGTGTCCTGGAGGACAGAAAGAGAATCAACAGTCATCTCCATAATCTCTTTGTATTTGTAGAGGAGTCCTTCAGAGATGGAAATGAGATGGTTGTGCTGCTGACTGAGTTGACAGTTAGAGAAAATTGTGCTCATTATATTGCTCAAAATGGTTGTGAAGACTACTCACGCCTTAACAAAGAGATGATGCTTAATGACAGGCGTCAGGAAATACTGAATGAAATAAATAATGAAAGTAACCTATAGAAACCGGGAGACAAAAGAATATTTACTGGATAACCCCAAGCTGCTTCCTAAAAAGACTTTTTTAAGTGACAAGGAAGTGGTCGAGGTAAGACTGGATAGCAGTGTGTCTGAAATTGAGGACTGGGCTTTTTCCCATGCAGAGAATCTTGAAAAAATCTGGATACCGGAGGGATGTGTAAGCTTTGGAAAGAAATTATTTTTAGGCTGTAAGTCACTAAGAAACATTTACTTTTTTAAGGAAAATGAGGATGAAGTTTCAGAGACTGAATCCAGAATGCTAGCCTACAGTGTTAGATTCTTTAAGGATGAGACTACCCTTTCCCAGGAAATTTTCAAAAGCGAAGCCTGGTATCGAAAATGGGATGCAGACCTGATTCAGTTTGTCAGAAAGGATGACCTGGAGGGGTACGTGGATCTGTGGGCTTCTGGAGAAGAGGACTACGAGGGAAAGGATTATGATATACATTCATATCCTATTGAGAGACGCCTTGAAAAGCTACGAATAATATATTTCCGCCTGATTAATCCTGTGAAGCTGGAGCCGGAAGTTGAGAATGAACTTAAGGAATATCTAAGACTCCATACAAAAGGAACAGACAAGAGCGAAGCCTGGGACATACTTGTAAAGGAGTATGACAGAAATCTTGAAGCATTTAAATGTCTGGCTGATGCAGGCGGTCTGAATGAAGAGAATTTCCTGGACGCATTTGACGATGCTCAGAAACTTAATGCCCAGATAAAAGCATTTCTACTGAAGTGGAAAGAGGAAAATCTGGAGAAAAAAGAAAGTACAGAATTTGATCTTGGATGGTAAACTATGAAATATTTAAAACAGTTGATGATAATAATGAGCGTAAGCTTTTTGGCAGAAACAATAAAATATATACTGCCCTTTCCTATTCCAGCAAGTATCTATGGAATAGCAGTAATGTTTCTGTGCCTTATGACCGGGATAATAAAGGAGGAACAGATTGCTGATGTTGCAGACTATATGATTGCAATAATGCCCATATTTTTCATAGAGCCCTCTGTGGCACTTATGAATTCTTTGGGGTTGGTCAGAGGTAAGGTACTTCAGATTCTTTTAGCAGCATTCTTATCAACAGTAGCCGCTAATCTTATTACAGCCATTGTAAGCAGTCTTATTATGAAGAAGGGTAACAAAGATGAATAGTATTAGTCAGATGCTGGCATCCTCAGCATATTTTGGAGTGTTTATCAGTCTGGGAGCATATCTCCTTATGACGGCAGTTCAGAAGAAATTCAAATCTCCCTTTTTGGCACCCCTGCTTTGGACGCTAATTATTATAATTTCATTTCTAATGGTCATGGGAATAAGCTTTGAAGACTATGCCCAGTCAGCTAGTAAAATCAGTTTCTTTTTAACACCGGCTACCATATGTTATGCCCTTCCGCTATATAGACAGTTTAATGTACTGAAAAAGAACTTTTTAGCAATTATCTTAGGGGTAACAGCGGGCTGCATAGGACATTTTGTAGTGGCAGCAGGAACGGCGATTATGCTTGGCCTGGACAAATCAATTGTATGCTCACTGATTCCAAAGAGTATCACCACTGCAATCGCCCTGGGAGTAACAGAAGAAATAGGTGGAATTGCAGGAATCACTGTCATAGGTGTATGCGTTGCAGGATTGACTGGAAATATGTTTTTCAAGATTATGTACAAGGCGCTGAAGATTAAAAATCCTGTGGCTCAGGGCCTTGCCATGGGGACATCCTCCCATGCTCTGGGTACATCTTCTTTTGATCCAAAGACAGAGGAGGTTCAGCTGGCTATGGGTTCCCTGGCAATTGTTGTTGCCGGAATTCTGACAGCAGTTCTGGTGCCATGTATCTATCCAATCCTTGAAAGCTTTATGGGGTAATCCATGAAAACTTCATGTGATGACAGATATGTGTGATAATGATATACTTTAAATTGGCAAAGAATGAAAAAGTGAAAGAGCATTTGTATATATCGCAGAATAATAAGTTATGAATATTACATTTAAGACAAAATTAACCAGACAGGCTCTGTTTGATTACAATATATATCATACATATAACAGCTTTTCCGGAATCCTGGGTGGGGTAGTTGGAGCGCTGTTTATTGTTGCGTTTGCGTCAAACCTTCAGCCAATCTATCTGATTGCCGGTGTTGTGATATTAGTTTATCTGCCGGTGACGCTGTGGCTTAATACAGCCCAGGCTGTAAAAAAGGATGAGAGTAAGATTACACCCTTTACCTACTCACTGACAGATGAAGGGGTTAAGGTTACCGTAGGGGAAGAAGAAACCGAAGAAAACACTTTGTTTGTTCCCTGGGATGGTTTTAAAAAGGCATGTTCCACTCGAAAAAGTATTCTGTTATATACCAACAAAAAAAGTGCCTTTGTATTTGTGAGAAAAGATATGGGACCTGTTACTAATGAAGTAATAGCTGCCATCTGCACTCATATGGATCCAAAAAGAATAAGGATTAGATATTAATGAATACAAAAATAATTGAATCCTTCTCCCACAAGGATACCTTCGAACTGGGAAGAAGTATTGGTGAAAAAATAGAGCCCGGAACAGTTATTACACTGACTGGGGATTTGGGATGCGGTAAAACTGTTTTTTCCCAGGGACTGGCAGCAGGACTTGGAATTACTGAACCGGTTAACTCGCCAACCTTCACAATACTGCAGGTATACGAGGAAGGCAGACTGCCTCTATATCATTTTGATACATATCGCATCGGGGATGTGGAGGAGATGGAAGAGGTCGGATATGAGGAATATTTCTATGGGCAGGGAGTCAGCCTGATTGAGTGGCCCTCCATGATAGAGGAAATATTACCAAAGGACTGTATGTCCGTATTGATTGAAAAAGATATGGACAGAGATTATGACTATAGGAAAATAACTATATCGGAATAATACTATGAAAATACTTGCGATGGATTCATCAGGGCAGGTTGCCAGTGTGGCAGTCTTAGAGAATGACAGTATTGTGGGAGAGTACACAATTAATTACAAGCTTACTCATTCACAGACACTGTTGCCCATGATTGAGAATTTGAAAAAAATAATAGAACTGGATCTGACTACTGTTGATGCTATTGCGGTAGCTAAGGGACCTGGATCCTTTACCGGCTTAAGAATTGGTTCTGCCACAGCCAAGGGCATGGGACTGGCTTTGGATAAGCCTATCATTGCTGTTCCCACATTGGAAGGCATAGCATATCAGCTGGCAGGCTTTAAGGGATTAATATGTCCTATGATGGATGCCAGGAGAAACCAGGTATATACAGGAATATACCGGTTTGGGGAGTCTGGGTTCGAAGTCCTGTTGGATCAGACTGCCTGTGGTATTGAAGAAATAATTGACAGGGTAAATGAGCTGGGAGAGCAGACCACTTTTTTGGGAGACGGAGCAATTGCTTTTGAAGAAATAATAAAAGCTAAGTGTACAGCACAGGTTTCTTTTGCGCCGATTCATCACAGACTGCAGAGTGCTGCCAGTGTAGCAGTACGAGCAAAGGAGATGTTTGAAAAGGGGCTGTTTGAGAGTGCTGATATGCACAGACCGGAATACCTGAGGAAATCTCAGGCTGAAAGAGAACGGGAAGAAAAGCTGAATGCAAATTAGGAAAGCAACTACTAATGATGTGAATAATATCGCTAGACTTGAGAAATCCTGTTTTTCAACAGAAGCCTGGAATAGCAACAGTATACTGGAAAGCCTTGACATGGAATACAGACTGTTCTTTGTGGCCAGCGATGGAGAATGCCATTTAGGACATGGATGCATCACTAATATTTGTGGTGAAGGCGAGATAACTAATATTGCAGTTGATCCCCGATACAGACAAAAGGGCATAGGAAGAAGCATAGTTGAGAAGCTTCTTGCTGCCGGCAGAGAAGCGGGAGATACAGCTTTTACATTGGAAGTAAGACAGAATAATAGTAAAGCCATAGCTTTGTATGAGAGCCTTGGTTTTGTTTCAGAAGGAATACGGCCACATTTTTATTCCGATCCTGACGAGGGAGCGAATATTATGTGGTTGAGGGAATAGAAATAATGCTGGATATTTGTTTGTTAGGAACCGGAGGCATGATGCCTCTGCCCCACAGATGGCTCACTTCGCTGATGGTCAGATACAATGGTATGAGTGTGCTGATTGATTGTGGTGAAGGAACCCAGGTGGCACTTAAGGAAAAGGGCTGGAGTCCAAAGCCAATAGATATTATGTGTTTTACCCATTTTCATGGGGATCATATCAGTGGACTTCCGGGGCTGCTTCTTTCCATGGGTAATGCAGAGAGAACTGAACCACTTACAATGATTGGACCAAAGAACCTGGCCAGGGTGGTTAACTCCTTGAGAGTCATCGCACCAGAGCTGCCATTTCCAATCAAATTTATTGAGATAGAAGGAAGTGAGCAGGAGATAGTAATTAACGGACTGCGCATTGAAGCTTTCAGAGTAAATCACAATGTATTGTGTTATGGATATAGTCTTTCAATAGACCGGGCAGGAAAGTTTGATTTGGAAGCTGCACAGAAGCTTCCCATTCCCAGAAAGTGCTGGGGACTGCTGCAGAAGGGTGAAACTGTTGAATGGGAGGGTGAAACCTATACTCCGGATATGGTTATGGGTTCTGACAGAAAAGGACTTAAGGTTACCTATACCACAGATACAAGACCCTGTGAGAATATAGTGAAATATGCTACCGGATCAGATTTGTTTATCTGTGAAGGAATGTACGGTGAACCTGACAAACAGGAAAAAGCCAAGGAGCATAAGCACATGACCTTTCAGGAGGCAGCAGGCCTGGCTCAGAGAGCTCAGGTTCCTGAACTGTGGCTAACCCATTATTCACCAGCACTGGTCAGACCCAAGGATTATATTGGTGAAGCCAGAAAGATCTTTCCAAATACCCAGCTTGGCAAGGATGGAAAGAGCATTGAATTGAATTTTGATGAAGATTAATTATGACAGAAGGGAGGTAATCCATGAAAAATTTCAGAGGAAATAAGGGAATATTCATCATGTTAATGATGGTGTTGCTTGTTGTGGGTTATTATTCATATCTGTCTAATAGAACCAAGGAAGAAGAAAGTCAGATTATTTCAGAGACTAAGCTTAGCCCTGTGGAGGAGGTCCTGGCAATGGACCTGAACAGAAATTATCCTTCGACACCCAGAGAGGTGGTTAAGTGCTACGCCGAAATTACAAAATGCTTCTATAACGAGACCTACTCTGATGAACAGCTAAAGCTTATGGGTAGCAAAATCCAGGAGCTTTACGATGCAGATCTGGTGACAAAGCAGGGAACTTCATATCAGGACAACCTGAAAACAGATGTGGCGCTCATGAAATCTCAGGGAACCATAGTAAGCGGATACAAAACTTCGGCCAGTACAGATGTTGAATATTTTACAAAGGATGAAAGAGACTGCGCAGGACTGTACTGTATATTTACCTTGAGAAATGGAACTGCAACACAGGCAACACAGGAGGTATTTATCCTCCGAAAGGATGACAAAGGTCATTGGAAGATATTGGGCTGGGATGTGGCCCCTGAGGAAAAATAATGGCAGTAAAGATATTAGCATTGGAAAGCTCCTGCGATGAAACTGCAGCAGCAGTTGTTGAGGATGGAAGAGAGGTTCTTTCCAATATTATTTCATCACAGATAGATATCCATACTTTGTATGGTGGTGTAGTTCCGGAAATTGCTTCCAGAAAGCATGTAGAAAGAGTAAATCAGGTAATCAGGGAGGCTCTTCAGGCTGCTAATTGCAGTCTGTCCGACATAGATGCCATTGCAGTTACCTATGGTCCGGGACTGGTTGGTCCCCTGTTAGTTGGGGTTTCATGTGCAAAGGCAATCAGCCTGTCCACAGGAATTCCCCTGGTGGGAGTTCACCATATAGAGGGACATATAAGCGCTAACTATATTGAACATAAGGATTTGGAGCCCCCTTTTATCTGCCTGGTGGTTTCGGGCGGACATACTCATCTGGTTGTAGTAAAGGACTATGGTGAATATGAGATACTGGGAAGAACCAGAGACGATGCAGCTGGTGAAGCCTATGACAAGGTGGCAAGAGCCATTGGATTAGGCTATCCCGGCGGACCAAAGGTGGATGCGCTGGCCAAGACTGGTAATCCCAATGCAATTCCTTTTCCCAGAGCACATGTAGAGGATAACGGATATGATTTTTCCTTTAGCGGCCTTAAGTCAGCGGTGCTTAATTATCTGCACGGCTGTGAACAGCGAAAGGAAGAGGTGAACAGAGCTGATGTGGCAGCTTCGTTCCAGCAGTCGGTGGTGGATGTTCTGGTTGAACATGCAATACAGGCTGTAAAGGAAAAGGGCTTTGACAAATTTGCCATTGCCGGAGGTGTGGCATCCAACTCGGCAATCAGGACTGCTTTTGAAAAAAGGTGTGCCGAAGAGAATATTAGTTTTTACAGACCATCCCCAATATTATGTACAGATAATGGGGCAATGATTGGAGCAGCAGGATATTATGAATTCATTAAGGGCAATGTAAGCGCTATGGATTTAAATGCTGTACCTAATCTAAAACTAGGTGAGAGATGAACATTGCAATAGTATTATCCGGTGGAACCGGTAAGAGAATGGGCGGCGATATTCCCAAGCAGTATATGCTGCTTGAGGGGCGGCCCATACTTTTTTATTCGTTAAAAACTTTTGAAGACAGCTTCGTAGACTATGTAATAATCGTGGCTGGCTCAGACTATATTGATTATTGCCAGACTGAGATTGTTGACAAATATAATCTGGGCAAGGTGGTAAAAATAGTTGCTGGAGGAGCTGAGAGATACCATTCTGTCTGGGAAGGGATCAAGGCAGCGGGTGAACTGATAAACCCGGAGGAAGAAAATTACATTTATATTCATGATGGTGCCAGAGCCTGCATTGATGTCTCATCATTAAACAGACTAAAGGCTTCTGTTCTTGAAAATAAGGCCTGTGTGGCGGCCATGCCTGTGAAGGATACCATAAAGGTGGCTGATGAAAATGGTTTTGCAAAGGATACACCACCCAGAAAGCTCTTGTGGAGTGTCCAGACACCTCAAGTATTCGAATATGAGTTAATCCGCGAAGCCTACAGAAAATACATGGAGGAAGATGGCGAGAGTCTGTTTTCAGCCACAGATGATGCCATGATGGTCGAACGGCTTACAGACAGAAAAGTGAAGCTGGTGGAAGCCAGTTATGCCAATATAAAAATAACTACGCCGGAAGATATGGAGATTTCAAGGGTTTTCTTGACATCAAAACTTTAAACACACTATAATATACGCGTAATTATGGCGTATTTTGGACATTTTTAACAAAAATTAACATGGAATTTGTGAAGAATAAATAAAAATGATATGCGACAGTGTATCGGTAATGCAAGGAGAGAAACGATGTACAAAAAAGTATCCACAGATATGAACTTTGTGGCAAGAGAAAAATCAATTGAAAAGTTCTGGAAGGATAACGACATTTTCAATAAAAGTATGAAGATGCGTGAAGGCGGACAGACCTACACCTTCTATGATGGACCTCCAACAGCTAATGGAAAGCCTCATATTGGTCACGTGCTTACCAGAGTAATCAAGGACATGATTCCCAGATACCGTACCATGAAAGGATGCTTTGTTCCCAGAAAGGCTGGATGGGACACACATGGTCTCCCTGTAGAGCTTGAAGTAGAAAAACTCCTTGGACTGGATGGCAAGGAGCAGATTGAAGAATACGGACTGGATCCCTTCATTGGAAAATGTAAGGAATCTGTATGGAAATACAAAGGTATGTGGGAGGATTTCTCAGATACTGTTGGCTTCTGGGCTGATATGGATAATCCATATGTAACCTATCATGATGATTTCATCGAGTCAGAGTGGTGGGCACTGAAAGAGATTTGGGATAAGGGTCTTCTTTACAAGGGCTTTAAGATTGTGCCCTATTGCCCCAGATGTGGAACTCCCCTGTCATCCCATGAGGTTGCTCAGGGATACAAGACTGTAAAGGAACGTTCTGCAGTAGTCAGATTCAAGGTGGTTGGAGAGGATGCATACTTCCTTGCATGGACAACTACACCCTGGACACTGCCTTCTAACGTGGCTTTGTGCGTTAACCCTGATGAAGCCTATGCAAAGGTTAAGGCTGCAGACGGATATACATATTATATGGCAAGCGCTCTGCTTGATACTGTTCTTGGTAAGCTTGGAACTGAAGAGACTCCTGCCTATGAGGTTCTTGAAACTTATGTGGGACGCGATCTTGAGCGTAAGGAGTATGAGCCATTATTTGCATGCGCAGGTGAAGCGGCTGCAAAACAGAAGAAAAAAGCACACTTTGTTACAATGGATGATTATGTAACAATGACTGACGGTACTGGTATTGTACATATTGCTCCTGCCTTCGGTGAGGACGATTCACGTATCGGACGTAATTACGATCTTCCTTTTGTTCAGTTTGTTGATAATAAGGGTAACCTTACAGAGGAAACTCCTTATGCAGGCGTCTGGGTAAAGGATGCAGATCCTAAGGTATTAGTAGACCTTGATAAAGAGGGTAAACTGTTTGATGCTCCTAAATTCGAGCATGATTATCCTCACTGCTGGAGATGTTCAAAGCCCCTTATTTACTATGCTCGTGAGAGCTGGTATATCAAGATGAGTGCGGTTAAGGATGATCTTGTAAGAAATAATAAGACCGTTAACTGGATTCCTGAATCAATTGGAACAGGACGTTTTGGTAACTGGCTTGAGAATATTCAGGACTGGGCTGTAAGCCGTAACCGTTACTGGGGAACTCCTCTTAATGTATGGGAGTGTGAATCCTGTGGACATCAGGATGCAATTGGATCCAGAGCACAGTTAAAAGAAATGAGTGGCAGGGATGATGCTCTTACAGTAGAGCTTCATCGTCCATATATTGATGAATTTACATGCACATGTCCTGAGTGTCAGGGTACCATGAGAAGAGTTCCAGAGGTTATTGACTGCTGGTTCGATTCAGGTGCTATGCCTTTTGCTCAGCACCATTATCCTTTTGAGAACAAAGAGCTGTTTGAGAGCCAGTTCCCTGCACAGTTTATTTCTGAGGCAGTTGACCAGACTCGTGGATGGTTCTACTCACTTATGGCTGAATCAACCCTGCTGTTTAACAAGAGCCCCTATGAAAATGTAATCGTCCTTGGTCTGGTATTAGACGAGAATGGTGAGAAGATGAGTAAATCAAAGGGCAATGCAGTAGATCCTTTCAGCGCCCTTGAACAATATGGTGCCGATGCTATCAGATGGTATTTCTACATTAATTCTGCACCCTGGTTGCCTAACCGTTTCCACGGCAAGGCTGTTCAGGAGGGACAGAGAAAATTCATGGGTACTCTTTGGAACACCTATGCTTTCTATGTACTGTATGCTGACATTGATAAATTTGATCCTACAAAATACAGCCTTGAGTATGACAAGCTTCCTGTAATGGACAAGTGGCTGCTCTCAAAGCTGAATACATTAATCAAGGTTACAGATTCAAGCCTTGATAACTATAAGATTCCAGAAGCAGCAAGAGCTTTGGATGATTTTGTTGATGAACTCTCCAACTGGTATGTTCGTCGTGGACGTGAACGTTTCTGGGCTAAGGGAATGGAGCAGGATAAGATTAATGCTTATATGACTCTCTATACTGCCCTGGTTACAGTATGTAAGCTGGCAGCTCCTATGATTCCTTTTATGACAGAGGAGATTTATCAGAATCTGGTAGTTAACTTTGACAACTCAGCACTTGAAAGTATTCACCTGTGCGATTATCCCGTTGCAGATGAGTCTTTAATCGATGCTGAACTGGAAGCAAATATGGAAATCGTTCTTGATACAGTTGTATTAGGACGTGCAGCAAGAAATGCTGCTGCAATTAAGAATCGTCAGCCTATTGGCAAGATGTATATTAAGGCTGAGAATGAACTGTCAGAGTTCTATCAGGAGATTATCAGAGAAGAGCTTAATGTTAAGGCTGTTGAATTTACAGCAGATGTGGCAGATCTTACAAGCTATGCGTTCAAGCCACAGCTTAAGACGCTTGGCCGTCGCTTTGGTAAGAATATTGGAGCAGTTAAGGAAATCCTGGCAGGACTTAACGGAAGCGCAGCAATGAAGGAACTTAACGAGAAGGGAACCCTTGCTATTACAGTTGATGGTGTAGAGGAAGCTCTTGAAAAGGATGATCTG
The DNA here is from genome assembly GCA_002315945.1 of Lachnospiraceae bacterium UBA1729. Lineage (GTDB taxonomy): Bacteria > Bacillota > Clostridia > Lachnospirales > Lachnospiraceae > UBA1729. Next base: position 24,727 of record DCIJ01000048.1, read on the forward strand.
CTTATTGAGACAGTTCAGTCTGAAGGCTATGTGACTGAAGAAGATCACGGTATTACCGTTGTTCTTGATTGCAACCTGACACCGGAACTTGTAGAAGAAGGCTTCATGTATGAAGTGATCAGCAAAATTCAGACCATGAGAAAAGATGCTGGCTTCGAGGTAATGGATCATATTAAGGTTTCTGTTGTTGGAAATGACAGACTTAAAGCAATTGTTGAAAGTAATAAGGATGCAATTGCAACTAAGGTTCTGGCTGATTCAATCTGTTATGACTCAGATGTAAGTAATGCTAAAGAGTGGAATATTAATGGTGAAAAAGTAACCATTGGTGTGGAAAAGCAGTAATAGAAACCTATATTGGATAATATATTATGTTTGTAAGGAGGACTAAATGGCAGCAAAGAAAACTACAGTAAGTAACGCAAAAACATTTGACGCAGAAGCGTTTAAGAGAAGTGTTGTTTATAATGTTAAGACTCTTTATCGAAAGACTCTTGAGGAAGCTACCAGCCAGCAGAAGTATCAGGCGGTTGCATATGCAGTTAAGGATCTGGTTATTGATGACTGGATGAAGACTCAGGAAGCTATCGCTAAGGATGATCCGAAGATTGTTTATTACATGTCTATGGAATTCCTTATGGGACGTGCTCTTGGAAATATAATGATCAATATGAAATCCTACGAAGGAGCTGCAAAGGCTTTGGAAGAGCTGGGAGTTGATATTGACATGATCGAGGACGAGGAGCCCGATGCAGCTTTAGGTAATGGCGGTCTTGGACGTCTTGCAGCCTGCTTTTTAGATTCACTTGCAACTCTTGGATATGGTGCTTATGGATGCGGAATCCGTTATAAGTACGGAATGTTCAAGCAGAAGATTGAGAATGGCTATCAGGTTGAAGTGCCTGATAACTGGTTAAAGGACGGTAATCCCTTTGAGTTACGTCGTCCTGAATATGCAAAAGAAGTTAAGTTTGGTGGATATACCACTATCCGTACCGATGAAAACGGAAGACAGCACTTCTATCAGGAAGGATATCAGTCCGTACTGGCAGTTCCTTATGATCTTCCAATCGTAGGTTACGGAAATAGTATAGTTAACACCTTAAGAATCTGGGATGCACAGCCAATGGAATGCTTCCAGCTGGATTCCTTTGACAAGGGAGATTACCAGAAGGCCGTTGAACAGGAGAATCTTGCCCGTAACATCGTTGAAGTATTGTATCCTAATGATAATCACTATGCTGGTAAGGAGCTTCGTCTGAAACAGCAGTATTTCTTCATCTCAGCTTCAGTACAGTCAGCACTGGAAAAGTACATGAAGAATCATGATGATATCAGAAAGTTCTATGAAAAGGCTACATTCCAGCTGAATGATACTCATCCTACAGTTGCAGTTGCAGAGCTGATGAGAATTCTGATGGATGAATATGGTCTTGAGTGGGATGAAGCATGGGAAGTTACAACCAAGACATGCGCATACACTAACCACACAATTATGGCAGAAGCTCTTGAAAAATGGCCCATCGAGCTGTTTAGCAGACTGCTTCCCAGAATTTATCAGATAATTGAAGAAATTAACAGAAGATTCCTTCTTGAAATTGAAAAATACTATCCCGGTAATCAGGAAAAAATCAAGAAGATGGCTATTATCTATGATGGTCAGGTAAAAATGGCTAATCTTGCCATAGCTGCCGGCTATTCAGTTAATGGTGTAGCAAGACTTCATACAGAAATCCTTAAGAAACAGGAATTAAGAGATTTCTATGAGATGATGCCTAACAAGTTTAATAATAAGACTAATGGTATTACTCAGAGAAGATTCCTGCTCCATGGAAATCCTCTTCTGGCTGCCTGGGTAACTGACAAGGTTGGTGATCAGTGGATTACAGATCTTCCTGCTATTGATAAGCTTGCTCTGTATGCTGACGATCCAAAGGCACAGCACGAATTTTTAAATATCAAATATCAGAACAAGTTAAGACTTGCAGAATATATTAGAGAACACAATGGAATCGAAGTAGATCCAAGATCCATATTTGATGTTCAGGTTAAGAGATTACATGAGTATAAGAGACAGCTTCTTAATATTCTCCATGTAATATATCTCTATAATAAGATTAAGGACAATCCGGCTATTGATATCTATCCAAGAACCTTTATTTTTGGAGCCAAGGCAGCAGCCGGATATAGAAATGCAAAGCTCACAATTAAGTTAATTAATGCAGTAGCTGATGTTGTAAATAATGATCCTGATGTAAATGGCCGTATAAAGGTTGTGTTCATTGAAAACTACAGAGTATCAAATGCAGAGCTGATATTTGCAGCTGCAGATGTATCTGAACAGATTTCAACTGCTTCCAAGGAGGCAAGTGGAACTGGTAATATGAAGTTCATGCTCAATGGTGCACTTACACTGGGAACCATGGATGGAGCTAATGTGGAAATCGTAGAAGAAGTTGGTGAAGAAAATGCATTCATCTTCGGATTATCTTCTGATGAAGTAATCAGCTACGAGAACTATGGCGGCTACAATCCTCAGGATATCTTCAATAATGATGCGGATATCAGAAGAGTGCTTATGCAGCTTATAAATGGAACCTTTGCACCTGGCGATACTGAACTGTTCAGAGATCTCTATAATTCACTTTTGAATGCAATTAGCACATCAACGGCTGACAGATACTTTATCCTCAAAGATTTCAGATCCTATGCAGAAGCACAGCAGGCTGTAGAAGATGCATATAGGGATGAAAACAGATGGGCTAAGAGTGCAATACTTAATGTTGCCAAGGTAGGAAAATTCTCATCCGACAGAACTATTCAGGAATATGTTGATGATATCTGGAAACTGGATAAGATTGTTTTGAAATAGAAGCTTTAAAAAGGGGAGTGAAGTTATGAGCATAAAATTGGCAAAAGCCGGAGCATATTTAGTCAACGGAGTTGAAATAATTGAAGAGTCAAATGAGGCGGCTGCCAGAATAGAGAAGCTGGCTGGCTCATGCCCCGCTAAGGAAGAAGCTAAGAAAAATACCATGGCTTATGGCATTCTGGCTGAGCACAATACCAGTGGAAATATGGATAAGCTTAAGGTTAGATTCGATAAGCTTACATCCCATGATATTACCTTTGTAGGTATTATTCAGACAGCAAGAGCTTCAGGACTTACTAAATTCCCTATGCCTTACGTGCTGACAAACTGTCACAATTCCTTATGCGCTGTAGGCGGAACCATTAATGAAGATGATCACATGTTTGGTCTGTCTGCAGCTAAAAAATATGGTGGAGTATATGTACCACCTCATCAGGCTGTAATCCATCAGTTTGCAAGAGAAATGCTGGCTGGCTGTGGAAAGATGATTCTGGGTTCTGACTCACATACCCGTTATGGAGCCCTGGGAACAATGGCCATGGGCGAGGGTGGTCCAGAACTTGTAAAACAGTTGCTTAACCAGACCTACGATATTAACATGCCAGGAGTAGTAGCAATTTATCTGACAGGAGCACCCCAAAAGGGTGTAGGACCTCAGGACGTAGCGCTTGCAGTGATTGGCGCAGTATTTGCTAATGGCTATGTAAATAACAAGGTAATGGAATTTGTGGGACCAGGTGTTGGCAGTCTGTCTGCTGACTTCAGAATAGGTGTTGATGTAATGACTACAGAGACTACCTGTCTGTCATCAATCTGGACTACAGATGATAAGATAAAAGAATTCTATGATATCCATGGCCGCAAGGAGGAGTACAAGGAAATGGCTCCTGGTGCAGTGGCATATTATGATGGAGTAGTATATGTTGAGCTTGACAAGATCAAGCCTATGATTGCTATGCCTTTCCATCCAAGCAATGCATATACCATTGAAGAGGTAAATGCAAACCTGGATGATATTCTTCATATTACTGAAGAAAGAGCTAAGGTTAGTCTGGACAACGCAGTAGAGTATTCACTGGCTTCCAAGGTAAAGAATGGCAAGTTTGTAGTGGATCAGGGTATTATTGCAGGCTGCGCAGGCGGTGGCTTTGAAAATATCTGTGCTGCAGCTGATATCCTTAAGGGAAGCTACATTGGTAGTGATGCCTTTACATTAAGTGTTTATCCTGCATCTACACCAATATACATGGAGCTGATTAAGAATGGCTGTGCTCAGGCAATACTTGAAACTGGTGCTGTATTAAAGACTGCATTCTGTGGTCCCTGCTTTGGCGCTGGAGATACTCCTTCCAATAATGCATTTTCAATCAGACATTCAACAAGAAACTTCCCTAATCGTGAGGGAAGCAAGCTTCAGAATGGTCAGATTTCTTCTGTTGCGCTCATGGATGCAAGATCCATTGCAGCAACAGCAGCTAATAAGGGTGTACTTACCCCTGCAACTGATTTTGATGGCAACATCAACGAGTATTCATATTTCTTTGATTCAAAGATATATGAGAACAGAGTATATGATTCCAAGGGCGTTGCTCAGGAAGATGAGGAGCTGGTAATGGGTCCTAATATTAAGGACTGGCCCAAGATGCCTCCTCTGGCTGACAACCTGGTACTTCAGGTTGTGGCAGAGATTCATGATCCTGTTACCACCACTGACGAACTGATTCCTTCAGGTGAGACATCATCCTACAGATCTAATCCTTTGGGACTGGCAGAATTTACACTGTCACGTAAGGTTCCTGAATATGTAGGCCGTGCCAAGGCTATTCAGAAGGCTGAGGAATGTGTGTTAAACAACCAGTGTCCTCTTGAAGCCGTTGATGGTCTGAAAGAAGTTATGGGAGCTATTAAAGCTACTGCAGGCTTTGAGCAGGTGGGTGAAGGTAATATCGGATTTGGCTCAACAATCTTTGCTGTAAAACCCGGCGATGGTTCTGCTCGTGAGCAGGCTGCCAGCTGCCAGAAGGTTTTAGGCGGATGGGCTAATATTGCCAATGAATATGCTACAAAGAGATATCGTTCAAACCTTATGAACTGGGGAATGCTTCCTTTTATCATTGATAAGAGCGAGCTGCCCTTTGGATGCATGGATTACATCTTTGTTCCTAATATCAGAACTCTGGTTGAAGCAGGCGCCAGTGATATTCCAGCTTTCGTAGTGAAGCCTGAAGAGAACAAGCTTGAGGAGTTTATGCTTCATCTTGGAGAAATGACCAAGGAAGAAAGAGAAATTATCCTTAAGGGTTGCCTGATTAACTATAATAGAGTATAAAAGTTAATAGAGAATAAGTTATTGGAGCTTCGATTATATGCGAAGCTCCTTTTGTTTCTGAGTACGGAAAAAAATAAGAGGGAAAAATGGCTGAAGAAAAAAAGAAAAAGAAAAAAGTATCTATAGTTGAAATAATATTATATGCAGTGGGCGGTCTGCTCCTAATGTTTTCTGTGTGCTACGGAGTGCTTCAGTATCTGGAGAATAAGGCGTCGGATGAAAAGATGGATGATCTGCGTGACAAGATTGGAATGGTTTCAGAGAGCCCTATGGCTGAAGAGAATCAGGAAGAGCAGGTTGAGGAATATGTTTCACCCTATGCAGCCATCTTTGCCATGAATGATGATATGAAGGCCTGGATAAAAATACCTGGAACCAGAATCGATTACCCAATAATGCAGACTACACAGGACGAAATGTTCTATCTCCATACTGACTTCTATGGAAATTATGACAAAAATGGAACTCTGTTTTTTGCAGCCGGCGACCAGGTAGAGACTGAGAAATCAGATAATCTGGTTATATATGGCCACAATATGAGAAGTGGAGCCATGTTTGGTGACCTGGATTATTATAAGAAGGTTGAATACAAGGATGAGCATCCATATATATATCTGTACTTCAAGGATGAAGAGTGGGTATTTGAGATAATTTCTGCCAGCCGACATAAAGCCCTGAATAAAACCCAAAAGGGATTCAGGTATTATGCCTTCTATGATGCTGACAGCGAAGAAGAGTGGCAGGACTTCTGCAGCAATATAACTGCAGCCAATATTTATGGAACAACTCTGGAAGCCCATGAAGGAGATCATCTGGTTACATTGTCCACCTGTGCGCCTGGAGGCAAATCCAATAGATTTGTTATAGTTGGAAAAAGAATAGACCCTGATCAGGTTAAGTAGAAAATTGATGAAGACTAAAAAACTCTGTGTACATATCATATATGAATAAGTACACAGAGTTTTTTATCGGTGCGACGCGATTCGAACGCGCGACCTCCACGTCCCGAACGTGGCGCTCTACCAAGCTGAGCCACGCACCGTTGTATAAGGTTGTTTTTTGAACAATAGGTATATTAGCATTAAACTATAAATTGGGCAAGTCATAATGAAAAACAGCTGACTAAATATAGAAGGGAAATGTGGCATTATAACAAGATATAGAACGTCAAAGATTTACATAATGTGGATTAAGAAAAAGTTTTTAAAAAATTAAAGAAAAGTGTTGACACTTATATATTTCTTTGTTATTATTGCTTTCGCACTGCTCGTGAGGGCAGCGACAAAGCCACAAAAGTGGCAATCAAATTCATAGTTTGGTAGTGGTCTTAAGTCTTGGAGATGTACTCAAGAGGCTGAAGAGGCGCCCCTGCTAAGGGTGTAGGTCGTTCGCGCGGCGCGAGGGTTCAAATCCCTCTTTCTCCGTTCTTATTCTACCGATACATTAGAACTTTGAAATAT
>DCIJ01000032.1:0-40996 GCA_002315945.1 Lachnospiraceae bacterium UBA1729
AAGGAGGGGCATAGAAATGGCAGATATTGAACAGAGATTTATAGTTTACGTACTAACACCAAGTGGTGATGATTCTTTTGATTTCGAGATGAAGCATGAGGTATCAAAGCACGAAAAGGAAATCATTAATAGCATTGAGGATGGTGGTGTTCCATTGATTGATAATGAGGAATTGGCAATTCTCTATAGTCAGCTTGAAGAGCAAGCATACGAGGAAGCTATTCAGAAGTTCTGGGATAAGAATCCAGATGCTTCAGATGATGCTTTTAATGATTATCAGGTTATTGTTGATTTATAAAGGTATCTTTCGCAAGATAGCGTCCTAGAAAGGAGAGGCATATGTCATATTATCAGCGTTTTACAATCAGAAATGAAGCAGGAGAGGAACTGTTTCAGAGAAGCACACTCGGTTCAGTTTTTAGATGGTTTATAGAGCACGAATATTTTGTAAATAATCCGGATGTGAAACTCTATATTACAGAAAATAATACCAAGGTCGAATGCTTTAGAGAAGAGATTACGGCAACAACAACTCAGGCTGACATTCAAGAAGCGTGGAGTTTTTGGGAACAGGGATTGTAGGATATATATATAATCGTATTGATTAAAATTGGAGGACACTTATGAATGGATTATTCAGTTTAACAGAATCAGAAGACGGTAGTATCCGCATCTCATATGAGGATTATAAAGTTGATGCATTTGGTGGCTCTAGTTATGAGGCAATATATGATATTGATTCGGAGAATAAAGCTAAACTGTTTAGGTATCTAGTGGATGCAGGCAATACAGGGGATTTAAATGAAATGCTTGTGTCAGAGTTCGGAGAGCGACTTGATAAAAAGAGCTTTGCATCGACCTGTGATGAAAATGAAATCAAGTATAAACTCTTTACCTGGATAGATGATTAATCATATGAGATAAACATGGTTTGTGTGATGGAGCTGCTGAAAAAGCAGCTCTTTTTGTACAAAAAAATGTCGTTTCCCTTTGAGATAATACTATTGTGGTGAGGCGAATAGGTTATTGGAGGATTTTATCATGGGTAAAAATGTATTTGAAGGGTGGCACATTGAAGGATATAAAGATTTTCCAGTATGCAATCATACGAAGGATATTGGACCAGAAAATATAGGCTATCAAACTGGCATGTTTTGTGATGGCCTTCCATTTGAGGTGGAGATTTATGAGTATGGACAGGGTGAAAATCATATGAAGGAGCTGGCTGTTATTATGCCTGATATATATGTGGAAGAAGATGATGTTGATGATTATGATTATGTCTTTGATCATGCAGAAATAGAAGATAGTGAAGATTTAGATTGGGGCTATAACGAATACTATGAAAAGGTACCTAAGTCAAATGTTGAAGGCTTCAGATATGAGATGACTCTAAAAGAATATAGTGCCTTACCTATAGGTATGGTTCTACGTGGGCAAGAAGATAGCTTTCCGATTATTAGTTGGTATCAGGAATTCATTGAAGAAATGGGGATTGTAACCTACACCAGTGATATTAGAAGCTGCTCCGTGTTTTATTATACAGACATTAATGGAAACGATTTGGTTCAGGTTAGAACTGGACTTGTTTCAAATGGAAAGGAAGAAGCAATTTGTGGAATCACTCTCAATAAGTTTCCAATTAAAGGAATCAGGACTGGAAATTCATCAGCTAAGTTTAAGGTGATTAAGTAGGATATGATATGGATCAAAAAGCAACTGTGAATGTATTGAGAGAAAGAGATGCCAAGGGGAATATATAAACTCTGATTGGTTTGATAATTCATTTCTATATAAAAATATTAGAAAAATTGTAGATATTGAAGGTGTTACACAAGATTTGACAAATTTAAATGACTTTATAGTCTTATATGAAAAAATATGTGAACAGGATAGGGAGGAATACTGATGAGATTGATAAATTATTTGCTGCCGAACTGTAAGGGTAATCGTTATGGATGTCATGCATGAAGGAATCAGAACTGTTTCGGGCATCCATTTTATAGAAGTCGATGATACATATGATGTGAAAACAAATGAAGATCAGTTGATATATCTTATTTATATTGATAAAGAAGGTCGTAATCGGGAAGATATATCATCAATTCTTAAATTTATTCGAATGTTTGCTTGGCTCTACCGGATTTGTTTGTTGGATATAGATGGGAAAAATGAAGTTGGTTTTTTAATTTATTGTGATGAAAACGAGCGCGATGAAATGACTTCTATGATGGAGTGGATAGCAAAAACACATACAGGATGGACGGTAATAGAATATACAGGGGATAATCTGCGCATTATTGGGATTAGAATAGCTAATAATATGTTCCACGAAAAAAAATTAATTCTTCAGGGTGAAATATTAGATTAAATACGACAAAAAAATGTACATGGCAATAAAATCCTGATATATTAAAATCATAAATTTGCTGGAGGGTTATTATGGCTAAATTATATGGAAATGAACATGGGACGGGGAATAAGAAATGTCTTAATATTTTGATTTTGGAGATCCTGAAAAGATACTCTGATGAGGAACATCATCTAACTCAGCAGGAGATTATGAGGAAGTTAAAGTCTGACTATGGTATTGAGAAGACAGATAGAAGAACAGTAAGAGCTAATGTGGAATCACTTGCAACTCTGGGCTATGAAATATATGGCGTACGTGACGATGATGAAGAAGATGATAACGACAGGGATGGCTATTATCTTATAGAACGTGATTTTGAGGATGCTGAGCTTAGATTATTGATTGATTCTGTTTTATTCTCAAAGACCGTTTCTGAAGGTGCTGCAAAAAGACTGATTGATAAGCTTCGTGGTTTTGGAAATATCTATTTTGATACCAAGGTATCTCATGTAAAGCCAACGCCGGTTCTTCATAGAACAGATAATAAGGTTGTGCTTGTTAATGTTAGTGAGATTAATGAAGCAATGGATCAGAAGAAAAAGATTCGCTTCAGATATAACAAATATGGCATTGATTTTAAGATGCATGATCAGGGTAAGGAATATATTATGAATCCTTATCAGATGGTTGCTTCCAATGGCCATTATTATCTGCTAGGAAATATTGATAAGTATGATGATGTAACGTATTACAGAATTGATAAGATGTCTCAGGTTGAAATCATGGAGGAAAAGATTAAACCGCAAAAGGATGTTAAGGGATTAGAGGGGCATTTGAATCTTCCTAAACATATGGCTGAACATATTTATATGCTCGTTGGAGATACTGTTCGTGCAACACTTAAGACTGACATTGCTATGATGGATACATTGGTCGATTGGTTTGGTAAGGATTTCAGAATTGTTGAAACAAATGGTGATGAACTTACGATTTCGGTTAATTCTAATGAAAGGGCATTATTCTACTGGGCCCTGCAGTATGGACCTTATGTGGAGGTGACTGCCCCTGAATCGCTCAGGAATGATTTGTCTAAGACTATTAAAGAAATGAGTAAAAAGTACAATTAATTTGAGAAAAGAGGACTTATTAATGTCGAGTATTTATTTATCAGAGATAATGACTAATCTACATTCCTTGGATGAATATAAAATGCATTTTGCTAAATCAGATGGAGATGAGCCATTGGATGTATATATGGCTAATTTTGATGATTGGAAAAAATGGAATTCATGGTCTAATGGTAATGATGACTTTAATCGAAAATACATATTCTCACTTATCAATTTTTACCATGAGAATGATACTTGGCTCTTTGGGGGAATATGGGAGGTTGTGGACACAGACCACTCAAAATTCAAAAGAGGAGGCTGTTATCCGTATACAATAAAACAATGTGATGAGTATAGTAATTTTATAGGAAGGCTAAAAATAAAATACGCTCATAAAGATCGGCAAGTTCGTAATCTGATGGAGAACTACTTCCCCAAATTAGAGGTAAAAGAAATATTAGAAGAGCCATATTCAATTGAAACATTTCCAGGATATAAAAATCTAGATGTATCATTTATGACATTGGAAAATGCCATAAAGAATGATAGTGTTGCATGGAAAAGTGCATTGCAAATAAGAGGAATATACCTAATCACTGATACTTCTAGTGGAAAGATATATGTTGGGAAAGCATCTGGACAAGGCGGGTTCTGGCAAAGATGGAGTGACTACATTGCAGATGGACATGGTGGTGATGTTGATTTAAAGAAATTGATAGAAAAGAATGGTGGCATTGATCATGCAAGAAAGAATTACAAATTTACTCTATTAGAAATTGTTGAATCTTGTATTGATAGTGACATTGATGATAGAGAAAACTATTGGAAAAGAGTTCTTTTGTCGCGAATGGAAAATGTTGGTCATAATAAGAATTAATGGTACATAACAAATTATATACAAGAAGGGATCCTGGAAACAGGATCCTTTCTTTATGTACAGCTCACTTGTCAGTTCGCTGATACAGTATTCGTCAAAATCACAGCTGCAAGCAGCGTGATCTTTCCTCATTACCATGTACAAATTTTTGCATTTAACCTTTGATAAATTATTAATGTAGTCAGAAATAATAGGGAAGAAAATAGCAGATTTTATTGGAGGTTCATATGAATTTTTACGAAGCGGTTGTTAAATTCAAACAGTTGAAGGGCAAAGAGGGAGATACTAACAGATCCTTATTTCCAGACAAAGAAGAGAAGAATCCGATAGGGTATGTCAGAGAAGCTTTTTGCAATATGAATAGAAAACTTGGTGTTAGATGTGATGAACAGGGAGCTTTCAGCATCTTTTTCTGGGACGGTGAGAAGGGAAAAGCAAAAGTGATATTTGCGGTTAATATGGATTTGGCCGATGCCTCTGGAGCAATTAATTTTATCACTGCATTTCTTTCTAAAAATTATGATATATGCGGGATTGAAATATCAGAAGTTAAGGAGATAACAACTGAAAAGTTTTATCAGTATGGCAAGCACGGAGAAGAAGATGATTTTATTCGAAGATTCAGAGGTGATGTGGAGGGATTACAAATCGAATTTAGAGATAACAGACAATATTGCGTTAAGGAAGAAATGATATCAGAGGGTTCCCTTTCCTACGAAGAAGCTATATTCCAGGCAAAACAATTTATGGCAGATGCATCATTTTATGAGGAACTTAAGCGAATATATTCAGATGACAATGAGAAGAAATTTTATGGGAATCCGGTCCATTATAAGATTAGCGCTTCAAATATGGATGCGGCAATGGTTATGGCGAGGCTTCTAAGCTATGCACTCAAGGAAAACAACCGACTGAATGGGAGTCGAATTCATCGAGTCTATGATATTAAAACAGGCTGTTATGATGAAGAAGATTTCAAGAATATGTTTGAGAGCGCAAGTGGAAATATAGTATTGCTGGATATGTCAGGGACTTATGAGGATCATGGAAATTATGCCAGTGCATATGAGGAGGTCATTACTTACATGAATACTATTGTAAAGCAGAATCATGTGAAAACACTGTGTATCTTTGTTGAAAACATGAGCCACCCTGGCTTTGCAAACAAGCTTATTGCCAGAGTTGCTGAAGATGTTGATGTAATTGAATTAAAAGAAGGAAATGGAAATAGAGAAGAGGCTATCAGCTATATTATGGGTCTGGCGGCAAAAGATAACTATGAATTATCAGCCAAAGAAGTTGAGAGTATCCTGCCTGATAAAAAGGTTTTTACTGTGGGGGAGACCTACGAGGTATATAACAAGTGGTTCAAAAATGGACTAAAAAACAAAATATATAAATCATACAAACATTGCGCATGCATGGAGGTAAAACCTGAGGACAAAGTATCTGAACCCTATGACGAACTCCAGATAATGATTGGATTAACAGAAATCAAGAATACTGTTGATGAGGTTATTGATAGCGCCAGAATTCAAAAGATGCGCTCTGATATGGGAATGGACTCATATAAGACTTCATTGCATATGGTTTTTACAGGGAATCCAGGCTCGGCAAAGACTACTGTGGCCAGACTTCTGGCACAGATATTTACCAAAGAGGGAATACTTGATACTGGAAAATATGTTGAGTGTGGAAGAGCTGATTTAGTAGGCCAATATGTGGGATGGACGGCTAAGGCTGTCAGATCAAAGTTTCGAGAGGCAAAAGGCGGTGTTCTGTTTATTGATGAGGCTTACGCACTTGTAGATGATTCCAACAGCTTTGGAGATGAGGCTATTAACACAATTGTTCAGGAGATGGAGAATCACAGGGATGATGTAATAGTCATTTTTGCAGGATATCCGGACAAGATGAAGGAGTTTCTCAACAAAAATGAGGGATTGCGCAGCAGAATAGCCTTTCACCTTGATTTCCCGGACTATAATGCCAAAGAACTGGTGGAAATCCTTAAACTAATGGCTGATAAGAAGGGATATAAGGTTGATTCCAAGATTGAGGAAAAGTGTCTATCTATATTTGAGAAGGCTGTAAAACAGGAAGAATTTGGCAATGGCAGATATGCAAGAAATCTCCTGGAGCAGGCTATGATGGCTCAGGCACGGCGTATTACTAAAGAATATGCTGGTAAGAAGATTACCAGAAAAAATCTTACTACACTGAAGGCTATTGATTTCGATGTTAATGCAAGCCTGAAGCTGGATAAGGAAACAAAACATAAAATAGGATTTGCAATCACTGCTTAAGGAGGATGAAAAATGGCAAAAGTAGACAATGAACTTGTAAAACAGGTAATGCAAACAATTAAAACGGGTTATACAGGAATTCCGTCAGGACTATTCAAGTTGGACAAATCCCTTAGGGGTGGATTTCAAGATGGAAATCTGTATGTCTTAGGTGGCAGACCGGCTATGGGAAAGACTGCATTGGCATTAAACATAGTATGCAATGCAATCAAGAAGGGGATTAGAGTTACATATTACAGTTTGGACATGGACAAGGAAAAGCTGCTTGAACGACTGATATATCTCATGGCGGAGGAACCGCTGCCACGTGAATCTCAAATGATTGATGAGGAAACCTGGACAAGATTGAATGATGCAGCAATGCAACTAATGGAGGCGAATCTTATTATTGATGATTCTCATGAATTAAGTGTGGAGGAAATTAGCTGGGAGAAGATGGACAGACCAGACTACAAGGAATCTCAGCTTGTGATTATTGACTATATACAATTAATGCGTGCCCATTTGTGTGAGGATGGATATGTATTTGATAACAGGCAGCAGGAGATGAATTATATATGTAAGGAACTAAAATGTATAGCCAGAGATAATAATATTCCGATTATTGTGCTATCGCAGCTTAGTCGAGCATGTGAGATAAGAAGCAATCACCATCCCATTCTATCTGACTTTAGAGATAGTTCGGCTATTGAAGCCATGGCGGATGTAGTTCTATTTCTGTATCGAGATGAATACTATAACTTAGATACTGAACTAAAAGGAATTGCTGAGATAGTTGTCGCCAAGAACAAATTCGGATATCGTTCCAGTTCTCAATATGCGTACCTGCCCAATTATACAATGTTTAGAAATTTAAGCAGATCTTAAATAGAATAAATCTATAATTCCTAAGGTGGACATACTATATTGATTTTTGATATTATAAACAGCGTGGGTGTTTGGCCCCAAAAAAATTAGAGGAGACATAAGATGAAAGTTGGTATTTTAGGATATGGAAATCTTGGAAGAGGCGTCGAATGCGCAATAAAGCAGAATGCTGATGTTACATTGGCTGCTGTTTTTACCAGACGTGATCCTTCTACAGTAAAAATTCTTACAGAAAATGTTCCTGTTTATGATGTCAAAGATATTGAAGCACATAAGGATGAAATCGATGTGTTAATCATATGTGGAGGTAGCGCAACAGATCTTCCAAAGCAGACTCCTGAATATGTGAAATATTTTAATGTAATAGACAGTTTTGATACTCATGCTAAGATTCCTGAGCATTTTGCAGCGGTTGATCAGGCTGCTAAGGCTAGTGGGCATACAGCACTGATTTCTGCTGGGTGGGATCCTGGTATGTTCTCACTTAACAGACTGTATGCAAACTGCATACTCCCAGAGGGAAATGACTATACATTCTGGGGCAAGGGTGTTAGCCAGGGACATTCAGATGCTATCCGTAGAATTGATGGAGTAAAAAATGGTAAGCAGTATACCATTCCCGTTGAAAGCGCTCTGGCAGATGTTAGAAGCGGAAAAAATCCGGAATTAACAACCAGACAGAAGCATATTAGGGAATGCTTTGTGGTAGCCGAGGAAGGCGCCGATTTGGCACGCATTGAAAATGAGATAAAGACTATGCCAAATTATTTTGCTGACTATGATACTACTGTTCACTTCATTCCTGAGGAGGAACTCCTTAGGGAACATGCAGGTATTCCACATGGTGGATTTGTGTTTAGAAGCGGAGTGACTGGCTGGAACAAAGAAAACCAGCATATTATTGAGTACAGTCTGAAGCTTGACTCGAATCCTGAATTTACAGCATCTGTAATTGTTGCCTATGCAAGAGCAATTGCAAGATTACATTCAGAAGGGGTAAATGGATGTAAGACTGTATTTGATATTGCGCCTGCTTATCTCAGTCCTATGAGTGGCGAGGAGCTAAGAGCACATCTTCTGTAATATTTTGATATTTCTTACAGATGATGAAATATATAGTAACAAGTAGTTAAGTGTGAGGGAGAGAAAATGAAGAAAAAGTATAATGTAACACTATGGATATTCATAGGATTGGTGGCAGGTATTGTGCTGGGGTTGATGATGCCTGAATTTTTGGTTACACCACTTGCTGTAATATCAAGTATCTATATGTCAGCATTAAGAATGATGATATATCCTCTGGTATTCTGTTCACTGGTTGTGGGAATTGTTGGAATTGGCTCAATTGCCAAGACTGGTAAGATTGGATTCCATGCCATTGCCTGGTATGTAGGAACAACTGCTCTTGCCAGTGCACTGGGATTGGTTCTTCCTAAGATGCTGGGTCTTGGAAAGGGAATCACAATTACAATGATGGAGACAGATACACAGGCTGCTACTTTTTCAGGCCTGTTAGATACCATAACATCTCTGATCCCTGGCAATCCATTCACTGCTTTTACTGAAGGAAACATGCTTCAGGTATTGGTATTTGCACTGATCATGGGCTTTAGCGCGCTGGTTCTCAAGGACAAGGCAAAAGCTTTTGTTGATATCTGTAATTCCGTAAATGAAATTTCTATACTGATTATTGGCAAGGTTATGCTGTTCACACCTCTTGGTGTATTTGCATCGATAGCCTGCGTTATGCATTCTAATGGTATCAGCACAATGATCGAGCTTGGTCAGGTTATGCTGGCACTGTATATCACATATTTTATCTATGCAGTTGTAATCTATGGTGGAATGGTAAAGCTTTTTGCAAAATACCCTATTACAAAATTCTACAAGGATGTTGCTCCCGCAGCGTTAAATGCATTCGGAACCTGTTCTTCAAGTGCAACCATTCCTATTTCAATGCAGTGCGCACAGGAAAATCTTGGAATTCAGGAGGAGATTTGCTCTCTGACACTTCCACTTGGTGCCACCATCAATATGGATGCGGTGTCAATACTGATGTCATTCATGATTACTTTCTTCGGAACAGCATGCGGCATAGATATTCCTACCAATCTGATGATTGTAGTGCTGTTTTCTAATGTATTGTTAAGTATCGGTACACCAGGAGTTCCAGGCGGTGCCATTGCAGCATTTGCAGCACTTAGTCAGATAGCAGGACTTCCAACAGGTGTCATGGGTGTATATATCTCAGTAAACACTCTGGCTGATATGGGAGCTACCTGTGCAAATGTACTTGGAGATCTTGCCTGCTCAACAGTAATAAGCAGAAAACTGGGTATGTATAATAAGGATAAGGCTTAAGAAATATCACTAAAGAGAACTACGTCAATAACGCTTAATACAAGGTATACCATAGCGTAAAAGACGGTTTGATGTAAGGAATATGTTTGTATATTGCTATTAAAAATGCAATGCAAAATTAACAGTTCAACTAACATAATAATGTTACAAGAGGCTAGGATGATTTTACTAAATGATCCTAGTCTTTTTTTTACCCGACATACACAGAATATGATTAGTGGTAAAAATGTGGCACCAATAGCAGGCAGGATACCAATAACGATTACTATTAGAAAGAAAAATGCCCAGCCTGTTGCATCATCACTACCGTTGCCGTTAAAGATACTATTTGAAAGATATAAAATACAGAATATAGGAACAACAACGGGCAGAGCAGTAAGGGCTAATCCCAGAATGGTTGCAATAGCGTACTTTGAAGTTTTCGTGTTGTCGATTTTGATTTGGTTTGTATTTTCCATGTGAATAAGTATAACATATTATCCTTGCTCCTATGTCTTTCATAACGTATAATTTGAGATATTATCTGGATTTCTATTGAAAAATAGATATTATTTCGGTTGTTTTATTTGTAATTGGGTAGAAAAGGTTATGTTTTTTTCATGGCAAATAGTATTTTTAATAGCTTTTTCATTTAATGCTGCCCTGGCAGGCAGCTATGCTGTTAGATTTGCTACAGAAAAAAAACCGAATACTAGAATAAACGGACTGGTAATGACCGTTAATATTTCCAGTGTGATTTGGAGCACTGGAATGGCTTTTATGTCATTACAGACGGATGATAATTGGGCGTATATTTTCAGAATTATAGGAATTCTGGGCACTTTTGTTTTCATGATTGCGGTTCAGAAGACAATGTGCATTATCTCTGAAATTCCAGAGAAGATTCAACACATACTAAATGCCATTTCTTATTCCGGAATCCTAATATATTTTGCATATATTACACCAGGGCAGACAATTTTTGTTCACAATTCCATTGGTACCACCTTTTATTTTAGGAGTGGAATTATTAATGTGGTGTATTCCATGTATTTTGTAATAGTATCCTTTGATATATTTGCTGTTACAATTTATACATTGACACATCACAAGTTGCAGCGAGTCAGAAAGAGTGCCGTCAGATTTGTTGTGGTAGAGCTTTTTGTTTTTACAGGTGCAATTGGAGACATGATAGTACCTTCTCTTGGGCACCCGGCTCTGCCAGGCAGTGCAATCACGCATTTTTGGGGTGTTGTTGTTTTCTGGTATGCAATTCACGATATTTATAAGACCAAAATCACAATAGCCAATATGTCAGAATACATATATTTTTCCCTGGGAATTCCGGTTATGGTTCTTGATTCTGACAAAAAGATCAAAATAATGAACGACGCTTCACTGGCGTCCTTTGGTGTGGCCAGCGAAGATGTGGAAAACAGGGGATATGAATTATCCGAACTGTTCAATGTTGATAACAGGGCTCTGGAATTTGAGGGCAGGAGTATTCTTGTTGAGACCAAGGACAAGGCCGGAATTCATTATGAGCTGGCTGTCAGCAAGATAGATGATAAATATGGTGATAATGTCGGATATATTTTAATAGCAAATGATCTGAGTGATCATTATATGGTAATTAATAAGTTAGAGGAGGCTAAAAAAGCGGCTGATGCGGCCAATATGTCCAAGAGTCTATTCTTGGCTAACATGTCCCATGAAATCAGGACTCCTATGAATGCAGTACTGGGAATATCTCAGATTGCTATTGAGGAGGATATTGGGGATACAGCCAAGGGTTATTTTGAGGATATTATCCAGGCTGGCAACACTTTGTTAGCTACCATTAATGCTATATTGAATATTTCCAAGATTGAACTTGGCAGGCAGGAGTTAATTTGTAGTGATTATAGCCCTGAAAAGCTTCTTAAAGAGGTTTCGCTTATTATCGGAACCCAGGCGAATAAGAAGGGCCTTGATTTCTCAATGAGTGTTGACCCCGCAATGCCTGCAGTGCTTCATGGTGATATTGACAAGATAAGAGAGATACTAATTAATATCCTCAATAACAGCGTTAAATATTCCAATGAGGGAAGCATTACCCTGGAGGTTAAAGTTCTTGAAAATCAGGATGGAAAGGCCAATATCCAGTTTAGAATGGCTGATACTGGAATTGGAATTAAAAAAGAAGATATTAACAGTATTTTCGAAGTGTTTACCAGGACTGATATCAAGGCAAACAGGAAGACAGAGGGCACTGGTCTGGGATTGTCCATAACCAAGGGCCTGGTAGAGCTGATGAAGGGTACTATTCAGGTGGATAGTGAGTATGGAAAAGGTACCTGCTTTACCGTGGTGATTGAACAGAAGGTTATCAGGACGGAGAGTGATAATGCTGAAAATAGTACAGACAGTGCTAGTGTGCCCAAAGAGCAAATTAGTTATGAGAAACTCAGAGCTTTGGGCGTTGATGATAATGCGATTAACAGAACAATTCTGTCAAAATGCTTATCTAAGTTTGGACTACAGTTTGATATGACTGATTCGGGGGCTGGATCCATTGAATTGTGCAGTGCTAATCATTATGACGTAATATTTATGGATCTTATGATGCCGGAAATGGACGGTTTGGAGGCCATGAATGAGATCCGAAAGATTCCATACTATAATGGGAATTCTTCGGTAAAAATAGTTGCGCTTACGGCAAATATGGTTGAGGGTGTTAAGGAAGAAATGCTATCAGAGGGATTTGATGCATTTATTGGAAAGCCCTACAAATTTGAAGAACTGGAAGCAATACTGAATAGTGCTATTAAATAAAGTTAAAGGACCAGAAACCTCTGGTCCTTTTTTTACTGACTTACCAGTGTGAGATTAGAAATATTACTATCCGTAATTAAGGAGTAATTTGTATAGTATACTACAAAGCCTGGAGCTGAACCGTTTGGCTTTTTAACATTTTTCTTTAGTGTGTAGTCTATCTCAATCTTATCCTGATTCTTTATTTTTGAATAGAAAGCAGCAAGTCTTGCTGCATCAATGAAGGCCTGATCGGGAACATCTTCACCAGGCTTAACCTTAAGTATTACATGACTTCCTGGAGCATGCTTGGCATGGAACCACCAGTCACCACCATTGGCAAAATCAAACGTCAGGGCTTCGTTTTGAAGATTATTTTTCCCCACATATATGTCATAGCCATAGTCTGTTACGTAATGGAAGGGTCTGGAAGTGATTCGTTCCTTCTTCCGATTACCTTTTCCCTTGATATAACCGCTGGCAACCAGTTCCTGTCTGATCTGAATCAGATCCTCCTCGGCCTGAGCAATATCCAGACTGGTCAGCACTGAATCCAGATGGTCTATTTCTGCCTTGGTCTGAAGCGTAAGCTCTGACAGAGCCTCAAAGGTTCTCTTAAGTTTCCCATAACGGTCAAAGTATTTTTTTGCATTTTCTGTGGCAGTCAGAGTTTCGTCCAAGGGAATGGTGATTTCTTCGTTAGTATAATAATTTACACAGGTTATGGATTTGTCTCCCAGAGAGGCAGAATATCCATATGTATTTAACAGCTCACCATATATCCTGTATTTGTCTTTTTTCTCTGTATCCTTAAGCTGTTTAAGCTGCAGGTCGTATTTTTTAATGTTTCGTTCATAAGCTGTGGTAACAACTCTTCGCAGATCAGTTGAACGCTGGCGTATTCTGGTATAGATTTCCTTTTCATTATAATAATCAAATAGAAGTGCAGATATACTGTCATACTGTTTTGCTTCATATCCTAAAAAGGAGCTTAATGGAATGGCTGAATATTCAGCGGGAATCCCGTTTTTGTAATAGATTACGGGCTTAAAGGAACCTGACCTGATTGTCTCTGACAGGCTGTCAAGCTGAGTAAATATTTTATTCCATTCATCTTCAGACAGTGCAGTGGCAGGCTTGTCTGCGTCCACACCGGCCTGATAGCATATTTCCTGAGAAAGAACAGGAGAGAATCCTGTGATTCCACTATAGAGAGCCTTAAATATTTCACAGGGTTTTGACAGTTTGTTTTTATAATCCCCAGAGAGCAAATTACTTTTTTCGGCAGCATCAGGAATGAAATATTCCCTGCCAGGCAGCACTTCGCGGACAGAACTCATAATGGCAGATACATGCTTAATGGAATCCAGAATTTTTCCGTTTGAATCAGTGAAGATAATGTTGCTATGCTTGCCCATTAGCTCTATTATCAGATTTTTTTTGCATAAATCCCCCATTTCGTCTAGATGCTCGATGCTGATGGTAATGGCTCTTTCCAGACCTGGCTGTGTAATATCTGTGATACGTCCATTGGCAAGATGTTTTCTCAAAAGCATGGTAAAAGCTGGAGCATTCTGGGGTGCAGACAGATTTCTGTCGGTCAGATATGCCAGGGGAAGAGAAGGGTTTGCAGATAAAAAAACTTTAAACTGATCCTTTTCTTTTCTTACAGTGATAAGGAGAGCATCCTTCTCAGGCTGTATGATTTTATATATTCTGCCACCAATAAGTTTGTGTGCCAGTTCGTTGGTGATACTACATGTTGTTATGCCGTCAAAAGCCATAATTACTACCTCAAATATCAAAAATGTACTGTGAAAGTATAGCAACATAACTTGATTTACACAACTATTTATGAGATACTTGTGTTTAATATTGGGAGGGGTTTACTCTGCCCTAACTTAAGGAGAAAAGAATGACAAAGTGTAGCCATTTTAGAAAGGTAGTATACGGAATGTTTACTGCCGCTTGTGTAATGATCATGGGTGTTGCCTGTGGTATTAATGTTTTGGCAGCCGGTGAATCCGTAACTGCCAGTATCTCATCAGGTAATGTTAACGTTAATTTTAAATCAACTCAGGCACCTGCCAGTGATGATGGAAAGATATATCTTTTTGCAGAAACCTATGCTACAGCAGGTATTACAACTGAACCTGTTGCAACAGCTAACAATGGGACAAGTGCACAGTTTAGTGTACCTTTAAAAAAGAACGAAGCTGATTCAAAGTTATATTCCAGATTTGTAGTAGGAACAAAATCAGGTGGAAAGTATGTACCTCTCAATACTGGAGCATATATCACTAATCCTGAGGCCTGCGCTACAAAGGCAGTTCCCAGAGTTAATACGGGAAAGAAGGGTCTTTTAGTTGATTCTGCCAAGATTAATGACGGCAGAGAACTGACAGATTTGGGAATTAAGCAGGCAATCTATAATATTCCGGTCAATAATATTCTTGGACAAACCACGCATCCTGCATATCCCACAATCAACTATACATATCAGGGCAAGACATACCAGTTTAACGGTCAGGTTATTACTGAGTATGACAATATATTTTACAGATTAAGTAAGAAAAATATTGCGATTACCGCTACGCTTCTTTGCAACATGGGTAATAACAAAGCAATTATTCATCCCAAGGCTTTAGATGGCGGCAGATCAAATTATTATATGTTTAATACTGCAACTGCTGAAGGCTGTCAGACACTTGAAGCTGTTGGTACATTCCTGGCAAAACGCTATGGTGGAACTGGAGTTGGCAGTATTGATAACTGGGTAATAGGTAATGAAGTAAATGCTTACAAGGAGTGGAACTATTTTGGACGTAGTCCACAGTTTGGCCAGTATTGTGAAGCATATGAAAAATCAGTGCGACTTTTCTATAACGCCATCAAGTCAGAAAATTCTAACGCAAGGATTTATCTGTGTCTGGATCAGAATTGGAATTCGGGTAATCCTGTATTCTATAATGGCAAGGATCTCCTTACCCAGTTTGATGCAGATTTCATAGCTGGAGGCAATATTGACTGGGGTCTGGCTTTTCATCCTTACAATACACCCCTTCAGGCTCCTGCATTCTGGCTTCAGGGTGCTGAGGACAGAGCCAAGGCGGTTCATTCAATGGATACAGCCATGATTACAATGGAAAATCTGGATGTACTTACTGATTTTATGTGTAATCCTCTAATGTTAGCGCCTAATGGTCAGGTCAGAAGTATTATCCTCTCTGAACAGGGATATACGTCCTCAAAGGGTGAAGCCCTTCAGGCGGCAAGTATTGTACATGCATATCTGGTGTGTGAAAACAATCAGCACATTGATGCCTTTTTATTAAGTAGAGAGAGCGATGATTCCAGTGAGGTTTCACAGGGACTTGCACTGGGACTCTCAAGACCGGGCGGAGCCCACAAGATGGCTTATGAATACTACAAACACATTGATGGACCTAATGCTTCCAAGTATATCCAGGCTGCCAGTGCAACCATTGGAACTAATGTTGTAGGTCTGATTACTAAGAGATAATATGATGCGAGACAGATTTGGATTAAAATTATTTTTTTCTGTGTTAATTGTTCTTGTGGCGTTTTTCTTTCGTGAGGTAAAAGCCTTTGCTGTAGAAAATGAAGAGGATAAGGGACAACAGGAAGCAGTCACAATAAATTTTCTGGGAGACAGTATTACTGAGGGGGATGGACTTACTGATAAGTCAGATTCCTATGCTAACCAGATTGGGAAAAAGGATGGTATTGTTGTTAATAATTACGGTCTCTCAGGATCGGCAGTGTGTGGCAACAATGTGGACAGATTTATTGACAGATACTCAAAAATGGAAAAGGGTGCAGATGTAATTGTAGTACTGGGAGGTACTAATGATTATAAGGGGGCGGCAGACAAGTCGACTAATCTGGGACTGCCTGGAAGCACTTCAATTCTTGATTTCTATGGTGGATATGCAAAACTGATTGCTGGAATCCGTAGCAAATATCCGGAATCAAAGCTTGTTTTGTGTACTCCCATTACAAGAACAAATTATAAGAGCAGTAATTCCTATGGAAGCTATCTGGGGGATTATGCTCATGCAATAATGTATCTGGGAAGAGTGTACAACGTTCCTGTGATAGATCTGTATCACAGTCCGGAGGTTGATTTTGCTACAAATAGTCAGTACCTGTCCGACGGGTTACATCCCAACAAAGAAGGGCATGCGGTTCTGGCAAATAAGGTTTATTCTGAACTGCTTGCACTGGGCTACGTCAAATAGAAGATAATAGTGGGTGATTGTATGGGGATACGAGTTTCAACTATTGTTGATAAGGCGCTGGAATATATTCTGGCCATAGACGAGAAGGGTAATATTTTATATGGAAATGATTCTCTAAAGGAGAATCTGGGTTATGGCGATGATTTGCTTGAGCATACGGTCTATGATCTGTTAAAAAAGGATCAGGGTATTGCTGATCAGATGGTTAATGCTCTGAGCCACGCAAAGATCATGGAGAGTATTCCCTTCAACATATATAGAAAGAATGGAACAATTATTCCTGTTTTGGCCAGGTACTATAGCAATGAGGACCCAGATTTTCCTGAAGTTAGAGCATGGCTGTATATTGTAGATGCTACAGCAGCGGAGGATCGTGAAAAGGCGATTAATCATGCTAAGAAGGAGATGGAAAGCGTTGCCAAGGCCAGAAATGAATTTGTGGCTAATATTACCCATGAATTAAGAACCCCTGTTAATGGAATACTTGGTCACACAAGAACCCTTTTAGGTGAGATTGAGGACCATAATCAGGTCAGGGTGCTGGAGATTATTGAAAAATGCTGTAAGGATATGTCAGGAATTATTACCAATATTCTTGATTTTTCCAAGCTTGAAGCCGGAAGACTTGAGTTGGAAGAACAGGAATTTAATTTTCATGAAACTATGCAGCATGTGGTAGATACTAATATTGCTGTTACTAATGAGAAAAATTTGCGTTTTCTTATTAATGTAGACCAGAGTATCCCTAAAAATATGATAGGTGATTCTCTTCGCCTGACCAGAGTCTTAAATAATTTGATTTCTAATGCAATCAAATTTACCTCGATTGGATATGTCAGGGTTGATGTTACCAAAACGGCTGAGACTGAACGGGAGATAGAAGTATTTTTTATGGTATCCGATACGGGTATCGGTATTACTCCGGAGCAGAAGGAGAAGCTTTTCTCAAGCTTTACACAGGCAGATGCTTCTATCACCAGACGGTATGGCGGTACAGGTCTTGGGTTAGCTATTTCTAAGGAACTTGTTGAGTTGATGCATGGAAGTATCGATGTTGAGAGTGTTCCTGGAGAGGGAAGCCAATTTACTTTTTCGGCACGCTTCAGAAGATGCGAGAACGAAACCTTTGAAAGTGATAGTGAGTACACTTTAGGTAATACACAGTCCTACGATGATGATAAATTTGAAAAGATGGACGTTTTCTTCCAGTATGGAACGAGAGAAAATCTGGAAGAAATAAAATCAGTTTTGAACAAGATGTCGCTGGCTCTTGAGATGGAAGCCTGGGGCAAGGCGGAGCTGCTTGGAGAGAATCTTAAGGCATTGGTAGAGAAAGCTGATGATGAAATGCCCAGAGCAGTCTTCAGACTTAATATGGCCCTTAGAAAAGAGAACTATGAGAAGGGTTGTCAGGCCATAGAAAAAATAGAAGGCATTTTAGAAGAATTCATTGCCTCCAATAGTGTCGACTCGGAATCAGAGGGGGAACTTGATTTCGAAGATATTGACTTTGACAGTATTGACTTTGATGATTTGGATTAGTTAAGGCAAAACAGGGGAAAAAGTATTGGAAAAAAATGAACTGATTTTAGATGATAAGCCGCAAATTCTCATTCTCGATGATAGTGAGATTAATGCGATGCTTCTTAGAAAAATAGTTGAAAAGATTGGATATTCGGCTGTGTGCTTTTCCAACGGATTTGATGCACTTGAATATCTTAAGACTGATAAGCCGGATATCATTATTTCAGACATTTCCATGCCGGAAATGGATGGTTATGAATTTTGTGCCAAGGTAAAGGAGACTCCTTGGCTGAAGGATATTCCATTGGTATTCATTTCTGCTCTTGATGCACGAGATGAGAAAATAAAAGGCTTCGAGATGGGCGCTGCTGACTTTATTGCAAAACCCTTTGAAACATGGGAAGTAATCCATCGAATAAAAGTACAGATGGACAACTTTACACTAAGGAAAAAGCTTGAAGGGTATAATAAAAGGATGCACAGCCTGGTCAGAGAGCAGGCCAGCCGTATTGAAAAAGAACATAGAAATGTTCTTACTATCTTTTCTGATATGATGGAGAACAGAGAAGAAAATGCTGTGAATCATAATGAGCTGGTTGGATATAATTCAAAGCTTTTGGCGCAGGCACTACAGTTTACACCTAAGTTTGAAAAGCTTATTTCAGCAGATTTTATTGCAGATATTGAGGTGGCATCCAGGACTCATGATATTGGAAAGCTCTTTGTTCCGGATTCAATACTAAATAAGCCCACTGAGTTAACTTCTGAAGAGAAAAAAGTGATTGAGGAACATGCAGTAAAAGGCGGAGAACTGTTGGAAAAACTTTCTTCAGTAGTCAGAGAAGATTCTGTATTCAAGATGGCAACTAATATTGCAAAGTACCATCACGAAAACTGGAATGGAGAGGGTTATCCCTTTGGACTGGCAGGAGAAAGAATTCCGTTGGAGGCAAGAATTGTTGCTATAACAGGAAATTTTGACTCAAAGACATCAAAAAGATCCTACAAAGATGTTATGGATGCTGAACAGGCATTGGAGACCATGCGCAGCATGTCTGGTACCAGATTTGATCCGGACATTTTTGAGGTGTTTGTTAAGATTAAGAAAAAACTTCGCTACGAACAGGAATAGTTAATATAAATGATTACTGACAGCGAATTTTATGAAATAGTTGCATATTTTAAGACTCATTATGGAATTGAATTAAAAGAAAAAAAGATTCTTGTGTCAGGCAGACTTGAGAACTATCTCATGCGAAACGGTATTGAGTCCTATTCTGAATTTATGCAGATGGTTCGCAGTGATCCCACAGGAAATGCTGCAAAAGATATTGTAAATGCCCTTACTACAAATCATACATATTTCATGCGTGAGTTTGAGCATATGGAGTATTTAAGGCAGGTAGTTCTTCCTTATTTAAAAAAGAAAGAATATGCCTCCAAAGATCTGAGAATATGGTGCGGGGCCTGTTCTTCAGGAGAAGAGCCCTATACATTAGCCTGTGTACTGCAGGACTTTTTCGGGCTTGAAAGTGACAGATGGGATACTACTATTCTGGCAACGGACATCTCTACCAAGGTTCTTGCCCACGCGCAGAGGGGTGAGTATCTGAATGAACAGCTTGCTGTGTTGCCAGATAACTGGCGCAGAAGATTTTTTACAAAAGTAAGTGCAGATTCCATGAGGGCGAATGAAACTTTACGAAAGCAGGTTTTGTTTCGACAGTTTAACCTTATGAATCCATTACCTTTTAGAAAAAAACTTCACGTGGTCTTTTTAAGGAATGTAATGATATATTTTGATGAGGCTACAAAGATTAGTCTTGTCAATAGAATATATGAGAAAATGGAGCCAGGCGGATATCTCTTTATTGGCAGTACAGAGACAATTGATAAGTCAAAAACCAATTTTTCATATATTCAGCCTTCGATATATAGAAAAAACATCTGATTAATATTCATGGGATGTAGACGAAAAAGTCGAAAGAATTGGGGTAGCTTATGAGGAAGATTAGAGTTTTGGTAGTGGACGATTCCATGATGTTTCGTTCATTACTGGTAAAGGCTTTAAATGATGATCCGGCCCTGGAAGTCGTAGCGGTGGCGGGGGATGCCTATGGGGCAAGAGATGCCATTATTGAACATAAGCCGGATGTAATGACGCTGGATGTTGAAATGCCAGGTATGAGCGGAATTGAATTTTTAAGGAAGCTTATGCCACAATATCCTCTTCCAACAGTTGTGATTTCGGCATTAAACAAGTCGGTGTTCGATGCGTTGGAAGCTGGAGCTGTAGATTTTGTTAACAAGCCATCGGGTTTGAACAATGCTCAGCTGGCTCAGTTTATGCGAAGGGAACTGGGAACCAAAATAAAAATTGCATCTACTGTCAAGGTGGGGAAGCTTAAGACACCACAGGCAGTGACAAAGCCAGTTATGGCTGATAAAGCGGGTCCGGTTCAGCCTGAAAATAATAATATCAGGGTAATAGCCATAGGTGCTTCGACTGGTGGAACGGAGGCTACCTGTACTCTGTTAAAGGGGTTGGGGGGTGATTTGCCTGCCATACTGATTGCACAGCACATGCCACCAGGGTTTACAAATATGTATGCACAGAGACTTAACGAACAGTGCAGAATGGTGGTTAAGGAAGCCAAGCATGGAGATCTGGTGCAACCGGGGGTGGCGCTAGTCGCTCCAGGAGATGCTCAGATGAAGCTTATAAAGGGTCCGGACGGACGCCTGGCGGTTGATTGCAGAAGTACAGAGCGAGTCAATGGTCATTGCCCTTCGGTTGATGTTCTGTTTGATTCTGTTGCTGCTGTTTGTAAGAATAAGGCCATGGGAATAATTCTTACAGGAATGGGTGGCGATGGAAGCAAAGGATTGTTGAACTTAAAGAATCAGGGTGCAAGAACCATAGGCCAGGATGAACTTAGTTGTGTTGTTTATGGAATGCCAAAGGTTGCATTTGATATTGGAGCAGTTCAGTATCAGTTACCTTTAACAAAGATTCCTGAAAAGATATATGCCTTATTAAAATAAAGTTGATATTAGGAGGTTTTCAAATGAAAATTTTATTAGCAGAGGATGATTTCGCCAGCAGAAAATTTATGCAGAAATATCTGGATAAATATGGTGAGTGTGATGTCACTGTTGATGGTGGTGAAGCTGTAGATGCTTTCCTTATGGCGCTGGAGGATGAGGAGCCATATGACCTTATCTGTCTGGACATTATGATGCCTGTACTGGATGGCTATCAGGTTCTTAAAGCTATTAGAAGTATGGAAAAAGAAAGGGGCATTGAGGGTGATAAGATGGTTAAAATCATAATGACCACGGCTCTTAATGAAGAAAAAAATGTTCGCGTAGCTTTTGAACTGGGATGCACAGTATACTGTAATAAGCCTATCGATCAGGAAAAATTTGAACAGGTATTAAGTAAACTTAAGCTTGTTTAAGAATAAACGTTGTGAGTACATATCAAAAAAACACTCGCTAAGCGATTGTTGGTATGGTTTGTATTTTTAGGGTTGAATTGGTAATTGAAAAATGAGGTAGAGTATGGCAGAAGATTTCAATGTTGAAGGTATGCTGGATATTTTCCTATTTGAAAGTGAACAGCTGTTGGACAATCTTCAGGACATAGTTCTTGAAATGAAGGATGAAAGTCGATTCGATGATGATTCGATAAATGAAATTTTTAGAGTGATGCATACAATAAAGGGTTCCTCCGGAATCATGATGTATGAAGATATCACTACCGTTTCACACAAGCTTGAGGATGTATTTTACTATTTGAGAGATACTTATCCTGATAATGTTCCTCATGTGAAGCTTGTTGAATATGTATTGGAAGTAGCTGATTATATCAGCGGGGAGCTTGAAAAAATCAAAGAAGGTGGAGAACCTGATGGTGATTCATCCAAGCTTGTAGCTGAGATTGACAGTTTCCTGACACAGATTAAGACAGGAATTATTGATTCTGGTGAAGATTTACCACCAGAAAACGAGCATCAGGAAGCAACACAATTCTATATTCCGGCTGCTCCTGGTGAAGCAAGTAAATATTTTAGAATAACACTGCATTTCTTTAATGATACGCAGATGTGCAATATCAGAGCATATCAGGCTGTGTATGAATTAAAGGAATATGCTGAGGATCTGATATTCTCCCCTGAGGATATTATTTCAAATGAAGATAGTGGAGAAGTCATTCTCCAGGAAGGATTCAGAATCCTTCTTATGACCAAGTCAGACAGGGCAGAGATAAAATCAATTTTGGAAAAATGCTCTGGAGTCGAGCTGGTTGACATCAAGGAGAGTACAGCTCAGGAAATGATGCTGGGCTTCTCTGATGACGTAATTATGGAGCAGCCTTCTCCAATAGTTATTGCGCTTGATGATGAAGAAGCTAAGAAGGCCAAGGAAAAAGCTGAAGCGGTTACACCTGGTGACTATGTTGTTGTAAAACAGGATGTTGGTAAGAAAAAGCAGATTGCTAAGCATACAAAAGGTCCTTCAAAGGCCGCATTCATGTCAGTCAGTGTTGAAAAAATGGATCAGCTGATGGATTTGATTGGTGAGATGGTTATTGCTGAAGCTGCTGTTCTTGAAAATCCTGATTTGAAGGTTCCTGGACTGGAACTTAGTAATTTCCAGAAGGCTGCTGGTCAGCTGGCAAAGATTACTTCTGATCTGCAGGATGTTACCATGTCCATGAGAATGGTATCATTGCAGGCTACATTCCAGAAGATGAACAGAATTGTATTTGATGTTTCCAGAAAGCTGGATAAGGACATCGAATTGGAAGTAATTGGAGAGAATACAGAAGTTGACAAGAATATTATTGAACATATTTCAGATCCTTTAATGCACCTTATCAGAAACTCTGTTGATCATGGAATTGAAGATAAAGAAGGACGTAAGGCAGCTGGAAAGCCTAAAAAAGGTAAAATTACGCTTGAAGCTAAAAATGAAGGCGGCAAGGTTTATATTATAGTCAGAGATGATGGAGCCGGTCTGGACAAGGAGAAAATCTACAGCAAGGCTCGTCAGAAAGGACTTATTGATTCAAGAAGCATTAATGAATATTCTGCTAAGGAAATATATCAGTTTATTACTTATCCAGGATTTTCTACCAACGAAACCGTTACAGAGTACTCTGGACGTGGAGTAGGTATGGATGTTGTAGTAAAGAATATTCAGAATATTAATGGAACTCTTGAAATAGATTCTGTACCAGGACAGGGCAGTGAGATGACTTTGAAAATACCTCTCACCCTGGCAATTATTAACGGTATCGTAATGGAAGCAGGAACAGGCCTGTTTGTTATTGAGACTAGTCTGGTTAAAGAGTTTGTCAGAGTCAATGAGGACATGCTTGTGCACGAACCAAATGGTGAAAAGTACATTATGATTCGTGGCGAATGTTATCCATTCATGAATCTGGCTAAGAGATACAACATGATGAGTACTGAATCGGAAACAATTGAGGACGGTGTGGTAATTGTCATGGATTATGATGGTAAAAACATATGTGTTCTTGTGGATAAGCTTGTGGCACAACAGGAAATTGTTGTAAAGCCTATTCCTAATTATATTAAGAGAGTAAGAGGTCTATCAGGATGTACACAGCTGGGTGACGGAAGTGTTGCCCTGATACTGGATCTTCCAGGACTTATGCTTGGAGAGGAGAAGGTGAAGTAATGGCAGAAGGACAGATTTTATTTTCGGAAGATAACCTGGAGGAAGGTCAGAAGGGTAAATACATGACCTTTAAAACAGGGAATGAGTATTTTGGAATTGCTATCAATTATGTCTGTGAGATAATTGGAATTCAGCCAATTACAGCTGTTCCAGAAGTCGAAAGTTATATAAAAGGCCTCATTAATCTTAGGGGAAAGATTATCCCTGTAATTGACATGAGAGCAAGATTTAATATTGAACCCTTAGAGTATACAGACAGAACCTGTATTATTGTAATTGATGTCAAGGGAACTACAGTGGGGCTTATCATTGAAAAGATTGCTGAAGTAGTAACTATTGATGATGAGGATATTATTCCGCCACCATCGTTAACACATCGAAATACTTCTAATAATAAGTATGTGTATGGAATTGGTAAAATTGGAGATCAGGTAAAGATGCTGCTTGATCCTGAAAAACTGATTAAAGATGAAGACATGTCTATTATGGGAAGCCTGGCTGACGATGACGCGGATGCAAATGAGGAATAGTATATGAAGATAAGGGGAAAACTCAATCTTGCTTTTTGCTTCATTATTATTCTGATTATCGTATCGTTGGGTACCTTTGTAAGAAGCGGAAGCATAAAGGCATCCCTTCAACAGGCTAGTCAGGATATGACAGAAGCAACCAAGCTGGCTGCTGATAGTGTTGGAAGCAAGCTGGAAGTGTATATGGACATTGCTAAGGCTACTGGTGAAGATACTTCCATATCCATGAATCCGGTGGCAACTGGCCGGGTGGCAACACTTAAGTCAAGAGTTAAAAGCTATGGCTTTTCAAGTGGTAATCTGTTGGATATCAATGGTGTCAGTGTGGAAGACGGTGAGAACTTTGCAGACAGAGAGTATGTAAAAAAAGCTCTTGCAGGGCAGGTTAATATATCTGACGTCACAACAAGCAAGCTTACTGGTAAAAATGGAATTAGTATCGCGGCACCTGTTAGGGACATTTCTGATGAGATTCAGGGCGTGGTATATTACAGATTAGATACAGATTTCCTGAATGATCTGGTTGGATCCATTCATATTTCGGATAACAGCAGGGCATACATTGTAGATGCAGGTGGCAGCCTGGTTGCTCATACGCAGATGGAAGCCGGCTTAGAACAGTCTGCCAATGAATCAACCTTCCATGAATATCTTGGAAATGACAGTGTTGCTAACACTATCCTGGGAGGAAAAGCAGGAAATTTAAGCTATGCAGTAAATGGAGTTGCTAATATTTATGCATTTGCACCCATAGCAAATACTAATGGCTGGACGGTCATAATTGAAGCGCCACAATCTGATTTTACAAAACCTACATATGATATGTTAAATAATATGATGGTATTAAACATATTCATGCTGGTAATCGGATTAATTATTTCTGGATGTTTTGCAGCTGGAATAAGCAGAGCACTTAAAAGAACTTCCAATGTTCTGCTAGCTGTTTCAAAGGGAGATTTGACTGTAGAAATCAATTCCACTACCAGAAAAGATGAAATTGGAATGCTCCAGAATCAGACTGCCGAGCTTCAGGTTACCATGAAGGAGCTGATTGGTGATGTTACAACAAGTCTGGGTGCAATAGCAGATTATAATTTAACCCTTTCAGATATTAAGGAATATGGGGGAGATTATAACAAGATATCAGAATCTGTTAATGCTATCAGACATATGTTAAGTGGGCTGATTGGAGATGTTCAGAGATCAAGTTCAGAGGTTGAGACGGGTGCAAGACAATTGGCTGATGCAACAAATATGTTATCAGAGGGCACAGTTACACAGGCTTCATCTATTCAGAATGTGTCTGACAATATTGAAGAAATGAGTCAGGGAATTGCAAGAAACTCAGAGAATGGCAATCTGGTAAGTGACCGGCTGAATGATCTTGACAGCAAGATTAAGACTGGTGACGAGAAGATGAGCTGCCTGATGGAAGCAGTGGAAAAGGTTAAAAAGCTGTCTTCTGATGTGTCCAAGATTGTTGGGACAATCGATGATATTGCTTTCCAGACCAACCTGTTAGCCCTTAATGCTTCGGTTGAGGCTGCACGAGCGGGAAATGCAGGAAAAGGCTTTGCAGTTGTGGCAGAGGAAGTTAGAAATCTTGCTACAAAATGTCAGGAGTCATCAAATCAGACCGAAGAACTTATCTCAGCATGTATAAAAGCTATTGATCAGGCAAAAGTATATGCGGACGAGACGTCAGTGATTCTTAATGATGTTACTAATAATTCATCTGAAGTAGCTGGGGCTTTTGCAGCGATTGCAAGTGATACGCAGATACAGTCAGAAAAGGCTAAAGTTGTGTCAGATGAAGTTAGAAAAATATTTGATGTGGTTCAGGCCAATACAGCTACCGCTGAAGAGATAGCTGCAAGCACTAATATCCTGTCAGATCAGGCGGACGCCCTGCAGAATATGATAGGAACCTTTAGGATTTAAAAATAGAAAATAACTATTTTGGAGGAATGAAATGAGAAGCGTAATTGGAACACCACTAAAGGTTGTATTAAAGATAATGACTGCTATTATTGTAGGATTTACATTAATCCTTGGTACTGGCGGTTTGTCAGTTGCAATAGAATACAATCTGCCATTTCAGCAAAAATGTATAATTGTTATTATTACGGTTTTGGCAGTTACTGCGGATTTAGTGGTTATGAGAGGTCTCTATGTCAAGGTATTCAGACCTGTCTTTGAGATTGAAGAACAGGTAAATATTCTTTGTAGTGGGGATATTTATGGAGCAACCTTTATTGACCGTGCAATGGACGAAATCGGGGTACTGAATGAGTCTTTAAGGAATTTCCAGAAAGGTCTGATAAAAATCACTGATGAGATGAAGCAGATTGCAGAAGGTGATTTGACTGTCGAGGTATCACTTATGTCAGATAAGGATGCTCTTGGAAAGGCTTTGGCAGACCTTGTAAAAGA
Organism: Lachnospiraceae bacterium UBA1729; assembly: GCA_002315945.1. GTDB lineage: Bacteria > Bacillota > Clostridia > Lachnospirales > Lachnospiraceae > UBA1729. The sequence goes on from DCIJ01000032.1 coordinate 27,104, forward strand.
TAATAATCAGATGCTTACCAATATTAAAGAGGCAACTGGTCAGGTGGCAGTGGGATCAAATCAGGTTTCTGATGCATCTACATCACTTGCACAGGGTTCAACAGAACAGGCCAGCGCATTGGAGCAGGTTACAGTTTCCATTAATGAAATCGCTCAGCATACAAGTACCAATGCTACAAAAGCAAATCAGTCAGCTACCAAGATTCATGCAATTAAAGAAAAGGCTGAAGCTGGTGACAGTCAGATGCAGCAGATGATTAAGGCAATGGAAGACATTAATGTCTCCAGTGAGAGCATCTCCAAGATTATTAAGGTTATTGATGATATTGCATTCCAGACCAATATTTTGGCATTAAATGCGGCTGTTGAAGCAGCCAGAGCTGGTGTTCATGGAAAAGGATTTTCGGTAGTAGCTGAAGAGGTTAGATCTCTGGCTGCAAAGAGTGCATCTGCAGCAGCTGAAACAGCAGATATGATTGAAGATTCTATTCGAAAAGTCAGTATGGGTAGCCAGATGGCTAAGGATACTGCTGATATTCTTTCTGATATCACCAATTCTGTAGTAGAGATAGTATCTAATATTGATGAAATTGCTGAATCATCAAATGATCAGGCAACTGCTGTAGCTCAGATTGATAAAGCTATTGGTCAGGTATCACAGGTAGTTCAGACCAATTCTGCAACCAGTGAGCAGTGTGCGGCTGCCAGCGAAGAGTTATCAAATCAGGCTACAAACCTTAGAAACATGGTTGATAAATATAAGTTGAATTCTAAACAGGCTTCTACATATGGAACACCAAATAAGCTAAAAGAATATGTGAGAAGCACATCAAATGATAATGAAAAGATTATCAGTCTTGATGGAGACTTTGGTAAGTATTAAATATTAGCTGATATTAGTAAGGAAGCTTCTAACGGAGCTTCCTTTTTTAATTTGTACAGTATTCTTACATTTTTTACAGTATTTATATATACTACTTCAACAAATATGATTAAAATCTTACAATCGTGTAGGAAATATTGTGCGGCTTGCAAAATAGGAGTATGATTTCTGTTAGCTTTATGTATGAAAATGGAGAAAGTATGAATTTTAAACAGAGTAAATACATTGATTATGATGCTGCCATGGATATCTGTGAAGGAGACGAGGAGTTTCTTGATACAGTAACCCAGTGCTTTCTGGAGGAATGGCAGGAGCGAAAAAACAGAATATATACTTCTTTTGCCCAAGAAGACTGGGAGACCTACAGGATTAATGTTCACGCACTTAAAAGTGGATCATTAAATATTGGTGCAGTGGCTCTTTCTGAAGAGGCAAAAGCTATAGAATTTGCAATAAAAGATGGGGACTTTAATTTTGCAAAGGATAATCATGCCAAGTGTCTGAATCATCTGGAGGAATTACTGCTGGAGTTGAATTAGACCATTTGGTATGTACGTAGGTATTGGGGAAACTGAGGTGAAATCTAATGGAAAAAATAATTGTAGTAGATGATGATACTCTTGTTCACAAGATAATTCGTCACCTGCTGTCAGATGAATATGATGTAGTCTGCCTAGAGACGGCAGAAGCGGCATTGGAGTATTTTAGACTAAATAGTGGCGATCTGTTACTTCTTGACGTCAATTTACCTTCAATGGATGGGCTTAGTCTGTATTCTACATTACAGTCACAGGGTATCATTTCTGAAAAAAAACCGGTACCTGTAATTGTTATGACCGGGGATGATAGTGAGGAACTGGAGAGCAGAGCCTTTGCAGCTGGAGCTTTTGATCATATTGTTAAGCCTTTTTCAGGAAGAGGACTTAAGGCAAGGATTAAGCGTGCACTTGATATGGTTGCAAGGGATCTGGAGCTGGAAGTTCAAAAGGACAAGATTTTTGAGCTGGAGCATGCTGCCAGGACAGATGGTCTGACTGGACTCTACAACAGAACCTATACAAAAGAGCAGATTAATTCCATGCTGGAGGCAAGTGGTGCCGGCGTGTTTTTTATGATGGATTTAGACCGCTTCAAATCAATTAATGACTTCTACGGCCATGAGACAGGAGACAGAGTGCTGGCTGCTTTTGCAGAAATATTGAAAGATGCTGCACCTAATTCAGACTGTATTCTCTGCAGAAATGGCGGTGATGAGTTCATTATGTTTATCGATGGCGTTATTTCAGAAAAGACAGTTATTGATACAGCTACCAATATATTAAAAGAAGCTGAACGCTTTACCGGAAGGAATGAGATTAATTCTGGCGGATCTGTTTCTATAGGAATCTCTCTGGCTCCTTATGATGGGTATGATTTTGCTTCTTTATACAAAGCAGCGGACAAAGCACTCTATCATGTAAAGAGCCGTGGAAGAAATAATTTCTTTTTCTTTAGAGATTATCTGAAAAAGAATGATGACAGTCTGATAGATTTAGAGCATCTGAGCAGTTTCCTTAGAGAATCAAGAAAAGGTAAGGCTGCTTTTAAGGTTAATTTTGAACATTTTCACTCATTATATAATTTCCTCCACAGGTATCTGGAGAGAAATGAGAAGCTTATTCAGGTTATCCTGTTTACAATCTTTAATGACAATAGTGATGACGAAGTTATGGAATATAATGCGGTCAGATTAGAGGATTCCATTGTAAAATCGCTTCGTCAGAGCGATATATGTACAAGATTTTCTAAAACTCAGGTTTTGACACTACTGATGGATTCAGATGAGTATAATGCTACAATGTGTGCAGAGAGAATTCTGAAAGCGTTCAGGGAGTCTTCAGATGAAGTGGTACGTGTGGATTATGAGGTATCACGAGTATGAATGTCTTTAAAAACATCTTTGAAAAATATGTAAATCCAGACAGATCTATTCGTGCAACTCTGTTTAATATTATTACCGGTACTGGAATAATAGGTGGAACAGTTGCATTTATTATCAGTTGTCTGGTAGGCTTGGACAAAATCCAGCTGTGGGCCATTGCAATTTCTATCTGTATACTGTATTACGGATTTTATATTGCAAACTGGAAGGGAATGTATAATCAGGCTGCATTCTGTATTGTGGCGCTGATAACTCTAATATTGTTTCCTGTTATGTTTGTTACTGATGGTGGACTATATGGAGGAATGGGATACTGGTTCGTACTGGGAATCGTATTCAATTATTTGCTGCTGGAAGGAATTTCAGCCAAGATTCTGGTTGTTTTGCAAATTATTGTCACTCTGGCATGTTATTTGTATGGATACCTCTTTCCTGAACGAATTGTGGGTTTTGATTGTCCTGAAGATATGTATATTGACACTGTTCAGAGTGTTCTTGTGCTTGCTGTGGCAGTAGGTCTGATTGTTGAGTTTCAGCAACGGGTATATAACCGGGTAATTAGAAAATTAGATGAGGCCAACAGAAAGCTGACTGAGTCTGAAAAGCGAGCAGAAGAAGCAAGCATGGCCAAGTCTGAGTTTCTTTCAACCATGTCACACGAAATCAGAACTCCTATTAACGCAGTGCTGGGAATGACAGATATGATTCTTAGAGAATCTAATGAGAAAAAGATTCTCCAGTATGCTGCCGATATAGATATTTCTGGAAATGCGCTTCTTTCAATTATTAATGACGTGTTAGATATTTCCAAGATTGAATCTGGAAATATGGAAATTAATAATGCCAATTATGAAATTAAAGATCTGGCAAGAGACTGCAGAAATCTGATTAAGGACAGAGCAGAGAAAAAGGGACTTAATTTAAAAATTGAACTGGATCCTGACATTCCAAGTGTGCTTAATGGTGATGTTGCCAGAATCAGACAGATTGTTGTTAATTTTCTAACCAATGCCGTAAAATATACTCAAAAGGGATATATTGAATTAAAGATATCTGGAGTGAGAGACCTGGAACGTAATATTTATAAGATGCGTCTTGAAGTAAAAGATACAGGTATGGGCATTAAGGAGGAGGCTCTTAACGAGATATTTGAGAAATTCCGACGCTTTGATCTGGATCGGAACCGTACAATTGAGGGAACCGGTCTGGGACTTGCGATCTGTAGACAGTTAGCCGAACTTATGGGTGGAATAATTACTGTAGACAGCGTCTATGGTGAGGGAAGCCTCTTCACTGTAATATTGCCCCAGGTTATTACAGATGGTACACCTTTGGGAAATATTAATCTGGATATTGACGAGAATGAAATCCGTTCAAAATATAGAAAAGAGACTTTTAAAGCTCCGGGAAAATCTATTCTTGTTGTTGATGATGTAGAAATGAATATTAAGGTCTTTCTTAATTTGCTTAAGGATAGTGAGATGTATGTGGAGACAGCTTCTTCCGGATATCAGTGTCTGGAAATGACTGAAAAGAAAAAATATGATCTTGTATTTTTGGACCACATGATGCCAGGAATTGATGGTATCACCACTATGGAAAAGATGAAGGAAGGTATTAATAAAGATACCTTGACTGTTATGCTTACAGCTAATGCTCTGTCCGGAATGGAGGAGGAGTATCTTAAGAGAGGTTTTGACGGGTATCTGGCAAAGCCTGTTAAGAGGACAGCACTTGAAAAAATGTTAAAAAATCTTTTATTATAGTAATAATACTATTTTGCTAATGAATTTGTGTCATAACATGCTAAGCCCTGTCGGGCCCGGCTAAGAAAGTGAGTATATATGAAGATATACCTGGTGGACGATTCAAAGGTTGACTTAGTTCGTCTTGAACGCTATGTAAAACAATTTGCAGCTGAGTCAGGAATGCCGGTGGAAATAATTGGATTTCTCAATCCGGATGCTTTTTTGGAGAGTTACGAAAAGGATGAGGAAAAGCCATATCTTGTCTTTATGGATATATTTATGGAAGGCATGAATGGTATAGAGACTGCGAAGAGAATCAGAGAAATTGCAGGGAAGGAATCCAGACTGATTTTTACCACTTCTTCGGCTGATCATGCCATGGAGGCCTTTGAAGTATATGCGGATGGGTATCTAAAAAAGCCATACCACTATGAGGACTTTTCCAAAGCTATGGGCCGATTAGAGGGGCGGTTTAAGAATGAATCCAAGGTTGTTGTACTAAGGTCTATCAGGCAGGATATTACTGTCCATCTGGGACAGATAATTTTTGCAGAAGCATCAGGACATAAGGTTAATGTTCACACAGATAATAATGTGGTTGTGGCTAATATGTCCATGAAGGAGATTGACAAGGTTCTGCTATGTGAGCCTGGTTTTATTCATTGCGGACAGAGCTATATTATTAATATTGCCAAGGTTAAAACCTATGACAAAGAAATAGTAGAGCTGATTGATGGAACCCAGATTGTGATTCCCGTGCGCCTTAGGAAGACTGTTAATGAGCAGTTGATAAATTATAAAAACAAATAAGCACTAGATATTGTATTTAATAACATTTGTTTGCACTCTTTTGCACAAAATGTGTATTGACAAGCCCCGATTTCAGGACGTATACTGTCTTCAATCGCCACTAAATATGGTGGCATTTTTTACGATTGATACTAGATAAAGTAATACGTATGGAAAGAGGGGCGTTTTTTTATGAGCGGAGCAGCTAGAAACTACGGCGAAGAGTTTGCACCAAAGCAGAAAATATGGGTAATCAAGAAGGATAACAGCAAAGAAGTATTTAATGTTCAGAAGGTTATTGATGCTGTTGGAAAATCTGCCTACAGAGCACTCACTAAGTTTAGTGAAGAAGAGAAAGAGCATATCTGCAGAGTTGTAGTAGAAAAGGTTGAGGAGCTGGAGACAAATGAAATCCCTATTCCTATCATGCACAACATAGTCGAAAGTGCATTGGAAGAGGTTAAGCCTATAGTAGCCAAAAGCTATAGAGATTATCGTAATTATAAGCAGGATTTCGTACGTATGCTGGACGATGTATACAAGAAGAGCCAGTCTATCATGTACGTTGGTGATAAGGAGAATGCCAATACAGATTCTGCTCTGGTATCTACCAAGAGAAGCCTTATTTTTAATCAGTTAAATAAGGAACTCTATCAGAAGTTTTTCCTGACTACAGAAGAAATTCAGGCATGCCGTGATGGTTACATTTATATTCATGATATGTCAGCACGTCGTGATACCATGAACTGCTGTCTGTTTGATGTAAAAAATGTCCTGACTGGCGGTTTTGAAATGGGTAATGTATGGTACAACGAGCCTAAAAGCCTGGATGTGGCTTTTGACGTCATTGGAGATATTGTACTGTCTGCAGCAAGCCAGCAGTATGGTGGATTTACAATACCAAGTGTTGAGACCATTCTGGAGCCTTATGCTGAAAAGACCTATGAGCGACAGATTAATAAATATCTTAAATTAGGAATTGATAAAGAAACTGCTGAAGCAGAAGCTTACAGAGATGTTGTAAGAGAGTTTGAACAGGGCTTCCAGGGATGGGAGTATAAGTTCAATACAGTAGGAAGCAGCCGTGGAGACTATCCATTCATTACAGTAACAGCAGGTACAGGCGCAGGAAGATTTGCCAAGCTTGCAACCATCTGCATGCTCAATGTACGTCGTCGCGGACAGGGCAAGGAATCCTGCAAGAAACCGGTTCTTTTCCCTAAGATTGTATTTTTATATGATGAGAACCTTCATGGCCCGGGAAAGCCATTGGAGGATGTATTTGAGGCAGGCGTTGAGTGCTCCTCCAAGACAATGTATCCTGACTGGCTGTCACTGACAGGCAAAGGCTATGTGGCAAGCATGTACAAGCAGTATGGCAAGATTATTTCTCCTATGGGATGCAGGGCATTTTTATCTCCCTGGTATGAGAGAGGCGGTATGCACCCTGAGGATGAAAAGGATTCACCTATTTTCGTAGGCAGATTTAATATTGGTGCGGTTTCACTGCATCTTCCAATGATTCTGATGAAATCAAGACAGGAAAGCAGAGATTTCTATGAGCTTTTAGATTATTATCTGAACCTTATTCGCCAGCTGCATATCAGAACCTATGCATATCTGGGTGAGATGAGAGCCTCTACTAATCCTTTGGCTTATTGTGAAGGTGGATTCCTGGGTGGAAATCTTAAGCTTCAGGACAAGATTAAACCACTTCTTAAGACTGCTACAGCATCCTTTGGAATTACTGCTTTTAACGAGCTGCAGGAGCTGTATAATGGCAAGTCCTTATATGAGGATGGTAAGTTTGCCCTTGAGGTACTGGAGCACATTAATCAAAAAGTAAATGAATTTAAGGAAGAGGATGGAAATCTCTATGCCATCTATGGTACTCCTGCTGAGAATCTGTGTGGTCTTCAGATCAAACAGTTCAGAGCCAAGTATGGAATTATTGAGGGTGTATCAGACAGAGAATATGTATCAAACAGCTTCCACTGTCATGTAACAGAGAATATTACTCCTATTGAGAAACAGAATAGCGAATACCGTTTCTGGGAGTTATCTAATGGCGGCAAGATACAGTATGTTAAGTATCCTATCGGATACAATACAGAAGCAATCAAGACTCTTATCAGAAGAGCAATGGACATGGGATTTTATGAGGGGGTAAACCTGTCACTGGCTTATTGTGACGACTGTGGTCATGAAGAGCTGGAAATGGATGTATGTCCTGTCTGTGGTAGTAAGAATCTTACAAAGATTGACAGAATGAACGGCTATTTATCATATTCAAGAGTTCATGGTGATACCAGACTTAATGATGCGAAGATGGCTGAAATAGCAGACAGAATATCCATGTAATAAGAGACAGTTAAGGAAGAAAAGATGCGTTATCACAATATAACCAAAGACGATATGTTAAATGGAGATGGCCTGAGAGTAGTGCTGTGGGTGGCAGGCTGTAACCATTGCTGTAAGGGGTGTCAGAATCCTCTGACCTGGGATCCTGATGGAGGACTTCCCTTTGATGAGGCAGCAAAACAGGAAATTTTCGAACAATTGGACAAACCATATATTTCTGGAATTACTTTTTCGGGAGGAGATCCACTGCATGCTGCTAACAGAGTTGGAGTCAGGGATTTTATGGCAGAGATAAAAGAAAAATATCCGGACAAGACCATCTGGATGTACACAGGTGACAGCTGGGAGCATATTTTCCATTACAGCTGCATGAAATATGTGGATGTTCTGGTTGATGGTGAGTTTCATATTGATGAGCTGGATAACACACTGATGTGGAAGGGAAGCAAAAACCAGAGGGTAATTGATGTTCAGGCTACTCTGAAGAGTACTGATTTGAGCAGTCCGATTCTTCACTGTGGAGATTACAGTGATTATAAGCATATAAGGAGTGAAAAGCATGTTACGAGTTGCACGTTTTGATAAGGTTTCAAAAGAAAGATTTTTTGAAGATTTTTCAAAAAATTTTCCAGCACTTTCCCAGGAGGAGATAGAGGCGGCCTATAATGGAATACAGCTGCCTAAGCGCGCAACCACCGGAAGCGCAGGTTATGATTTTCAGGCTCCTGTAGATATTACACTTAAGCCTGGTGAGACGGTAATGATTCCCACCGGAATTCGTTCTCAGATGGAAGATGGATGGGTATTGTGTATCTACCCAAGGAGCGGACTTGGATTCAAGTTCCGCCTTCAGTTAAATAATACTGTTGGAATTATTGACAGTGACTATTTCTTTTCTGATAATGAAGGACACATTATGTGCCGTATGACTAATGACAGTAATGAAGAAAAGACAGTGGATATTAAGGCTGGAACAGGTTTTGTGCAGGGAATATTCATGCCGTACGGAATCACTATTGATGATAGTGCCGAGGGCGTCAGAAATGGTGGATTTGGAAGTACTACGAAATAGTTTTGTTGACGAATGATAGTATAATAATGTATTTTATTAGTTATTGTGGGATTATTGGTAATAGTACGTTTACTTTTGCCTAAGGATTAGCCCATGGAATTTGTCAATAATCAAGGAGAGATATTAGAGATGTCAGGACATTCAAAATTTGCGAATATTAAGCATAAAAAAGAGAAGAATGATGCAGCAAAGGGTAAGATTTTTACAATTATTGGACGTGAAATCGCAGTTGCTGTTAAAGAAGGTGGCCCAGATGTAACCAATAATTTTAAGCTGGCTGCTGTTGTTGCCAAGGCCAAGGCTAACAATATGCCTAATGATACTATCGAAAGAGGTATTAAGAAGGCAGCTGGTGAAGATGGTAATGTAAACTATGAGTATGCCACCTATGAAGGCTATGGTCCCAGTGGTATTGCTATTATTGTAGATACACTTACTGACAACAAGAACAGAACTGCAGCCAATGTACGTTCTGCTTTTACAAAAGGTCAGGGAAGCATTGGTACACAGGGTTGTGTATCCTTTATGTTTGACAAAAAAGGTCAGATTATTATTGATAAGGAAGAGTATGAAGCTGACCCGGATGAACTTATGATGACTGCATTAGATGCAGGCGCAGAAGATTTCGAAGACGAAGAGGACTGCTTTACAATTACTACAGATCCTGATGAATTTGAGACTGTAAGAAAGGCTCTTGAGGAGCAGAATATTCCTATGGCAAGTGCTGAGGTAACTATGATTCCTCAGAATTATGTGACTGTTACAGATGAGACAGCCCTGAAGAACCTTCAGAGAACTCTTGATTTACTTGAAGAGGATGATGATGTTCAGGCTGTATATACTAACCTTGATGAATAGGGTGGGTATCAGTATTTAAATACATAAGTACTTTGAGGAATAATTATGGAAAATATGAATATTACTCCGGAAGTTACAAAGGCTGACTTTGACAATGTCAAGGATCAGCTTTTTGCCGATTATATGAAATATGTTTCTACTTTTAAGAGAGAGTCTTACGCTGCTACCTTTGAGCAGTTTGGAGTAGATAAGAATCAAGCCATCAAGTGTATGGTTGAGTATTCAAGAACAGGTGATGATGCAAAGCAGTATATTGCAGATTCCCTGGCTAATATGTCTCTGGAGATGGAAAAAACTGTATCCAGACTTGAGAAAAACACCTTCCGTCTCAATAATAACCTGTATATGGTCGTCTATGTAATTCCTACACTTTTAGGTGATAATTATAGAGAAAAGGACCTTGCTGAAAAAATATGTTCTGTCTGGAGTCAGAAGATAAAAAGTGGAAATATTTCACCAGCAGATTTCCAGTCAATTAAGGGTGGCTTTAAATCTAAACTCTGTTATATTACAACAGCTGTGTGCAAGGGACTGGGAAAAGGCGAGAATGCTGAGGAAATAACGGAACTGAAGAACTTCAGGGATGGATATATGGCCAGCTGTGAAAATGGAGAACGCATGATTAATGACTATTATGATTGTGCTCCTACTATAGTAAAACGTATTGAAAAGAGTGAAAATCCAGAGTTAAAGTATCTCTATCTCTGGGAAAATTATATTAAGCCCTGCGTTGATGCAATCTCCAGAGGCGAAAATGAGGCCTGCCTTGATACTTATACAGCCATGGTTGATGAGTTAAAAGATGAATATATGAACGACAGGCACTAAGGAGCAGATATGGAACAGGAGTGTACCCCCTTAATTCCTTCCGGAACGGCGGGAGCGGATATTGAAAAACCGGTTACTGTAACATTGGAGAATGGTGAAATAATAGAGCTGATCCCCAATCCTCTTCCTGTGCCTAAAAAAAGAAAAAGACTGGGGATGGAATTTCCCTTTGAAGTAACTGAAGATAAAGCGGAGTTTGATCACGAAATTCCGGAAGACAAGATGTGTTTTGATGTTGATTAGCAATTTTTAATGATTGGAGAATGAATGAAAGCAGCAGACGCAATTATCAGATGTCTTGAAGAAGAGGGCGTTGAAACCGTATTCGGATATCCCGGAGTGGCAATATGCCCTTTTTATAATAGTATTCTGGACTCTACAATTAAAACTGTACTGATTCGTACTGAACAGAATGCAGCTCATGCTGCCAGTGGACTTGCCAGAGTCACTGGAAGACCAGGTGTGTGTGCAGTTACCAGCGGACCGGGTGCTACCAATGTGATTACAGGTATTGCAACAGCATTTGCTGACAGTATTCCATTAATATGCATTACCGGACAGGTTGATTCAACACTGTTAGGCAGCGACGTATTCCAGGAGGCAGACATTACTGGTGCTGTTGAGAGCTTTGTAAAGTACAGTTATCTGGTTAGAAATCCCGAAGATATTCCCAGAATATTTAAGGAGGCCTTTTACATAGCCAATACGGGAAGAAAAGGTCCAGTACTTATTGATATCCCTTTTGATGTACAGAATGCCAATATCAGCCGGTTTAAGTATCCTGAAGAGGTATCTTTAAGAACCTATAAGCCAACAGTTAAGGGCCATGTGGTTCAGATTAAAAAAGCTGTAAAAGCCCTGGAGCATGCTAAGAGACCTGTAATATGTGCAGGTGGTGGTGTTCAGCTTTCGGAAGCCAATGCAGAGTTCAGAAGCTTTGTTGAAAAACACAATATTCCTGTTGTCTCTACTATGATGGGTATTGGTGTTATGCCTACAGAGCATCCATTATATTTTGGTATGGTAGGAAATAATGGAAAGGCTTATGCAAATCGTGCCATGAACGAGTCAGATGTTATGATTATGTTTGGTGCAAGAGTTGCAGACAGAGCAATCAGCCAGCCTGACTTTATGCTGGGAGGCAAGGTCCTGATTCATGTTGATGTGGATCCTGCCGAAATTGGAAAGATAGCTTCAAGCACCATTCCAATTGTTGGCGATATTAAGCATATTATCGGAGATTTTGAAAAGCAGGAATTTTCAGTAGATAGTGAACTGTGGATTAATACACTGAACAGATACAAAGAGACCATGAAGCCTGTCAGACGTCCCAATCCTGATTATGTGGATCCTGCAGTATTCATCGACAAGCTGTCAAGAAAGATGGACGCTGATGGAATATATGTAGCAGACGTTGGACAGAATCAGATCTGGTCATGTGCTTATCATGTGGTTAGAAATGGTCAGTTCTTTACATCTGGTGGAATGGGAACCATGGGTTATTCTATTCCTGCTGCTATGGGTGCAAAAATTGCTGACAGAAACAGACAGGTAATAGCAGTATGCGGAGATGGAAGCTTTCAGATGTCCATGATGGAGTTGGCTACCATCAAGCAGGAAAACGCAGCTGTTAAGATAATAGTAATGAGAAACAATTATCTGGGAATGGTTAGAGAATATCAGCACAATGCTTACAAGGATAACTATTCAGTAGTTGATATTGCAGGATATCCAGACCTGTGCAAGCTCTCTGCAGCATATGATATCCCTTATCTCAGACTTGACAATATGAGCAATGCTGATGAAATAATTGATATTTTCCTTAAGGAAGATAACACAATGCTTCTTGAACTGATGATTGATCCTTATGATCTGGTAAAATAGTATGAAAAAAATATATTCAGTATTAGTAGAAAACAGAACGGGTGTACTTTCAAAAGTAGCCGGATTATTTGCAAGACGCTGCTTTAATATTGATTCACTTACAGTTGGAGAGACTGAGAGTAATGATGTCAGCTGTATGACAATAGTTTCCAGCGGTGATGAGAGAACAATAGAGCAGATTGAAAAACAGCTTAATAAAAAGCTTGATGTCATCAAAGTAAAAACCTTTGATGAAGCTGAGTCTGTAAGTCGTGAATTAATGCTGGTTAAGGTGAAATATAACAAGGGAAACCGTACAGATATTATTGAGACCTGTTCAATTTTAAAGGCTGACATTGTAGATATGAGCAAGACACAGATGATGATTCAGATGTGTGACATTCCTGAACGTACAAAGCTTCTGTTGCAGATGCTCCAGTCTGTATCTATAGTTGAGGTGGCAAGAACTGGAACCCTGGCTCTGTCAAAGTGTCTGGAGACAGAACAGTAGAGGTAGGGTTGACAAGGGGATATGACCTTGCTATTATTTGAAACGTGTATTTTTTTAGGTACAATTTAAAAAAAGGGGCTAAAGATGCAGAAAAAGGTTTTTCAGATTTTAGTTGATAATACCTCTGGTGTATTGAGTCGTATATCAGGACTCTTTTCCCGAAGAGGTTATAACATTGACAGTATTACTGCCGGCGTTACAGCAGATTCAAGATTTACCAGAATTACTATTGTAACTCATGGTGATGATGAAATTCTTGATCAGATTGAGAAGCAGGTGGCTAAGCTTGTTGATGTAAGAGATATTAAGGAGCTTAAGCGGGACGATTCCATTTACAGAGAATTAGCGTTAGTTAAGGTTCGTACAGGAGAAGACAGAAGACAGGGCGTCATGGAAGCGGTTGACATCTATCGTGCCAAGATAGTGGACTCTGACAGAGAATGTCTGACAGTAGAGATTACAGGTACACAGTCTAAGATTGAAGCCTTCTTAAGTCTGATTTCAAATTATGAGATACTGGAACTTGCCCGTACAGGAATCGCTGGACTGGGTCGAGGCAGTGAGAACGTAGTTTATCTGTAGATTCATTAACATATTTTTATAGGTAATTAATACAGCTAAATATAGCTGCAGAAAATAAAAACATTTTTCAGGAGGAGAAAAAAATGGCAAATATTTACTATGAGCAGGATTGTAACCTGTCTATTTTAGACGGAAAGACTATTGCTATTATTGGTTACGGTAGCCAGGGACATGCTCACGCACTTAATCTTAAGGAATCAGGATGTAATGTGATTATTGGTCTGTATGAAGGATCAAAGAGCTGGAAGAGAGCTGAAGAGCAGGGCTTCGAAGTTTTCACAGCAGCTGAAGCAGCTAAGAAGGCTGACATCATCATGATTCTTATCAATGATGAGAAGCAGGCAGATCTCTATAAGAACGACATTGAGCCTAACCTTGAAGAAGGTAACATGCTCATGTTTGCTCATGGTTTCAATATTCACTTTGGATGTATCGTACCTCCTAAGTTCGTTGATGTTACTATGATCGCTCCTAAGG
>DCIJ01000032.1:41017-41240 GCA_002315945.1 Lachnospiraceae bacterium UBA1729
CATACAGTACGTAGCGAATATCAGGCAGGTAAGGGTGTTCCTTGTCTTATCGCTGTAGAGCAGGATTATACAGGCAAGGCTACTGACAAGGCATTAGCTTATGCACTTGGTATTGGTGGAGCAAGAGCCGGTGTTCTTGAGACAACCTTCAGAACAGAGACAGAGACAGACCTCTTTGGTGAGCAGGCTGTACTTTGTGGTGGTGTATGTGCACTTATGCAGG
>DCIJ01000032.1:41317-43731 GCA_002315945.1 Lachnospiraceae bacterium UBA1729
AGATGAAGCTCATCGTAGACCTTATTTATCAGTCAGGTTTCGCTGGAATGAGATACTCTATTTCTAACACTGCTGAATATGGTGATTATATTACAGGACCTAAGATCATCACTGATGATACTAAGAAGGCTATGAAGAAGATTCTTTCAGACATTCAGGATGGTACTTTTGCAAAAGAATTCTTAGTTGACATGTCTCCTGCAGGTAAGCAGGTTCACTTCAAGGCAATGAGAAAGCTCGCTAGTGAGCATCCTGCTGAGAAGGTTGGCGAGGAAGTAAGAAAGCTTTACAGCTGGTCTAACGAAGACAAGCTTATCAACAACTAAAAATTGACATTTTTATTCCCACAGTCCTACGGCTGTGGGAAACTTTTTAGGAAAATATGGGAAATAATTTAGTAATAGTAGAGTCACCTGCCAAGGTGAAAACAATCAAGAAGTTTTTAGGCAATAATTACGTGGTAATGGCCAGCCAGGGACACGTAAGAGATCTGCCCAGATCACAGATGGGTGTGGATGTTGAAAATGGTTATGAACCCAAATACATCACTATCCGTGGAAAAGGAGAGCTCCTGGCAGCTCTTAGAAAAGAAGTAAAAAAAGCAGACAAAATTTACCTTGCAACTGACCCTGACCGTGAAGGTGAGGCAATCAGCTGGCATCTAACCTATGCACTTAAGCTGGAAGGTAAAGCTGTATATAGAATTACATTTAACGAGATTACAAAGAAGGCTGTTCAGCAGTCGTTAAAAAATGCACGTCAGATAGATATGAATCTGGTTGATGCTCAGCAGGCCAGACGAGTTTTGGACCGAGTTGTGGGATACAGAATCTCTCCAATTCTATGGGCTAAAATTAAGAGAGGTCTGTCAGCTGGACGTGTTCAGTCTGTTGCGTTACGAATAATCTGCGACAGGGAAAACGATATTAATGCATTTGTTCCAACAGAATACTGGACTATTGATGCAGACCTTCTATCAGATAAATCAAAAAAAGTACTAAATGCCAAATTATCAGGTAAAAATGGTAAAAAGATAGAAGTTTCCTCTCAGCAGGAGGCTGACGAAATCAAGAAAATCTGTGAAAAAGCAGAGTTTAAGGTTTCGGAAGTTAAAACAGGTGAGAGAAGTGTTAAGGCACCTCTGCCCTTTACCACATCAACCCTCCAGCAGGAAGCCAGCAAACAGCTGAATTTTGCTACCTCTAAGACTATGAGAATCGCACAGCAGCTGTATGAAGGTGTTGAACTGGCCGGAGAAGGCGATGTAGGTATTATCACTTATCTACGTACAGATTCAGTGAGAGTCAGTGATGAAGCTGTAGCTAATGCAAAGAGCTTTATAGAAAAGAAGTATGGTGCAGAATATGCAGCTGCATCCCAGGATGCAGGTAAGGGTAATGGTAATGTACAGGATGCCCACGAAGCCATCAGACCTACTGATATTTTGAGGAGTCCTGATTCAATTAAGGCTTCCCTAAGCAGAGATCAGTTCAGACTGTATCAGCTGATTTACAAGCGCTTTGTTGCCAGCAGAATGACTCCCTGTGTTTATGAGACACAGAATATTAAGATTAATGCAGCAGAATATGATTTCTCAATTTCTGCTTCCAAGCTGGTATTCGACGGCTTTAAGAGTGTTTATTCTGACTCTGATGAAAAGCAGGAGGGGGCTCTTAATGTTAAGCTGGAACAGGGCGATGTACTAAAGACCAAGGAAATCGATGCAAAACAGCATTTTACTCAGCCTCCTGCTCATTTTACAGAGGCAAGCCTTGTTCATGCATTAGAGGAACTGGGTATTGGTCGTCCAAGTACCTATGCACCTACAATATCAACCATTATCGCCCGTCATTATATTGCAAAAGAAGGACGTAATCTGTTTGTTACAGAGCTGGGTGAGGCTGTTAATGCCATGATGCTGGAAGCCTTCCCCGAAATTGTAGATGTAACCTTTACTGCAAATATGGAAGCTCTCCTGGATAAGATAGGAGAGGGTGAGATAAACTGGAAGACAATAATTGAGAATTTCTATCCTGATTTAGATGCTGCAGCGCTAAAAGCAGAAAAAGAAGTTGAAAAAATTAAAATAGAGGATGAGCTTTCAGATGTTGAATGTGACGTCTGTGGGCGCAGGATGGCGATAAAATATGGCCCTTATGGCAAATTCCTTGCATGTCCTGGTTTCCCTGAATGTAGAAATATTAAGCCATTCCTCGAAAAAACCGGAAAGAGCTGTCCTAACTGTGGTAAGGAGCTGGTTGTAAAAAGAACAAAGAAGGGAAGAAAGTTCTTTGGCTGTGAAGGCTTCCCTGAATGTGATTATATGACATGGCAGCTGCCTAAGTGACATAGATAAACAGGTTCCAGTCCTTTTGGAACCTGTTTTTTGCAAGTGCGCCTAGCGGCGCACGTTT
>DCIJ01000109.1 GCA_002315945.1 Lachnospiraceae bacterium UBA1729
GGAAATTCGTCATCAGAACAGCCAAGGGGAAATCCATTATATCCCATTGACAGAATTTTATTATCATTGCTGACAATGCAGGCTCCAACCTGTGTATTAGGATCTTTGCTTCGCATTCCCGAAAGCTTGGCTATCCCCATAAAATAGGAATCCCAATTAATATAGTCTTCTCTTTTTCTGATTTTCATAATTACCCTTTATTAAATGCTATTTCATATAGGCATTTTCTGTCTCTGTAATCAGATCTATTCTCTGCTGATGGCGCTCGCCCTCAGAAAAAGGAGTGTTTAGGAATGTATCTACTATATCCATAGCTACATTTTCACCCACAACGCCTGCGCCTATTGCCAGCACATTAGCATTGTTATGCTCCCTTGTCAGTCTTGCACAGGTTACATCTGTACAGAGGGCACATCTGATTCCCTTTACCTTGTTAGCTGTAATGGAGATACCAATACCTGTTGTGCAGATTACAATACCCTTTTCACATTCATTGTTTGCTACTGCTTCAGCAACGGCCCTTCCAAATACAGGATAGTGGCAGGAAGACTTATCTTTGCAGCCCAAATCCTTTACCTCAACCCCTGCATCAGTAAGATGTTTAATTACCTTTTCCTTAAGATCGAATCCACCATGATCAGAACCTATAGCTATCATACTTTTCTCCTTTTTCCTTCATCCAATATCTCAATAGGTTTTATATTATTCACCCTTAATGTAAATCCCACGGCTCTGATCACCCTGAGGATTTGCGCCAAACTGGTAATCATTACCAGGCAGAATTGCATTAAGTAAAATACCAGCGATTGCTGCAATTGCAAGAGCTGTAAGTGTAATTGGAGTTCCGCCTACTGTAAAGGTGAGTCCACCTGAAAATCCAAGACCGCATACAAATATTACGCCTGCGATAATAAGATTTCTTGATTTGGTAAGATCTACATGATTCTCAACCACATTACGTACACCAATTGCTGAAATCATACCATAGAGCATGAATGATACACCACCAATTATTGCAGGAGGCATGGTTGAAATTACTGCAGAAAATTTCGGAATAAATGAAAGAACAATGGCAAATACTGCTGCAAGTCTGATTACTACAGGATCATATACCTTTGACAATTCCAATACACCTGTATTCTCGCCATAGGTTGTATTAGCTGGTCCACCTAAGAAACCGGCCAGCATGGTTGCAAGACCGTCACCAATAAGAGTACGGTGAAGACCTGGATCCTCAATAAAATTACGATCTACAGATGCAGAAATAGCAGACATGTCACCTACATGCTCCATCATACTTGCAATTGCAATAGGTGCCATAACCAGGATAGCAACTATATCAAATTTGCAGAACTGTAAAGCTGGGAATCCAACAAAGCTCTGAGACGCAATAGCTGAAAAATCCAGAATTGCAGAACCGTCAGCATTGGTCATTCCCATCATATTCATAATTACTGCTACTACATAAGAAACCACAACACCCATCAGAATAGGAATAATCTTGAACATTCCTTTTCCCCAAATATTGAATACGATGATTGTTGCCAGAGCAATAATTGCCAGGAACCAGTTTGATTTTGCATTAGTTACTGCTGATCCTGAAAGAGAAAGGCCTATACAGATAATGATAGGACCAGTTACTACAGGAGGAAGCAGACGCATAACCTTCTGAACACCAATCGCCTTAATCAATAGTGCCAGCACCACATATAAGCATCCGGCTGCCACAATACCTCCACATGCATATGAAACCTTTTCATTGGCTCCCATACCTGCATATATTCCAGTCTGAAGATTTGCTATTGTTGCAAATCCACCTAAGAATGCGAAAGAAGAACCCAAGAAAGCAGGTACCTTCATCTTAGTACATACATGGAACAAAAGTGTTCCAAAACCAGCGCAGAACAGAGTAACTGCAACTGTAAGTCCCTGTGTGATAGGCTCCCCACATGCCTCACTAAAGTATCCATTTACAAGTACAGGTACCAGGATTGTCGCTCCAAACATTGCGAACATGTGCTGCAATCCCAAAATAAGCATTTTGGGAATTCCCAATTCCTTGGCGTTCCTAATGGCGCCATCGTGTTTCTCATTCATCGATTTTCTCCTCTCTTCTTCACCTAATGAATTATACTGTTATTACTTTTTGTCCTGCTGCTTTCAGCAGTCTATTCATAATTGCTACCGCAAGGCCACTCTCTCCGAAGCCTATTGAGTAGATTACGTCCACATCAGTACTGTCAAACTCCCTGAGCGCATCATAGAGATGTCTGGCAGCCATCTCTTCATCCCCCTGGGCACCTATTCCTATTACATAATCTGCATTATCAAAACTTATTTTATCCTCATCATTGCAGATTATCCCTGTTTTAATACCTTTTGTAAGGTTGTCAGCTATCAGGTCCTTCATTTTTAACATGACCCTGCTCTTATCCCCTTCCACTACGCTAAGGTCAGCTTTGGGTGCATAGTGTCTGTATTTCATCCCTGGGGCCTTTGGTTTTACAGATGCATCCACACTTGTAAGCCCTGGGTCATATATTACATGTCCAATTACACTCTCAAACATCTCTTTAGTAATATATCCCGGCCTCAGAATGACAGGAGTCTCTTCTGATAAATCAATAATGGTAGACTCAACTCCAATTCCGACCTCACCACCATCCAAAATCATGTCTATTCGTTCATTTAAGTCCTCATACACATGACTGGCTTTTGTGGGGCTGGGTCTTCCTGACGCATTAGCACTTGGAGCGGCAACATATCCGCCACCACATCTGATTAACTCCAGTGCAATATCATCCTTGGGCATTCTGATTGCTATTGTATTTAATCCCCCTGTTGTCTCCATTGGTACAATCTCAGACTTAGGAAGAATCATTGTCATTGGCCCTGGCCAGAATGCATCAGCCAGCTTTTTTGCCGTATCAGGAATAGAAGCTGCTATCTTTTTTATGCTTTCAAAATCTGCCACATGAATAATCAGTGGATTATCAGAAGGTCTGCCCTTTGCTTCATATATCTTCCTGGAGGATTCTGGATTTAGTCCGTCTCCACCAAGGCCATACACAGTTTCTGTAGGAAAAGCAACCAGTCCGCCCTCTCTAAGGACTTTTCCAGCCGCTCTAATCACATCCAAATCAATATTACTTCTATCTATTTTTTCAACCAATGTATTTATCATTTCAATTTTCTTATTTTTCAACAAATTTCCTAAAAAATGGCGATGGGCATTACCCATCGCCATGATACCACAATTAAGTGACTTTTTCTATTAATGCTTAGAAAGTAAACTGTTCTACCTGATTTCTAAGCTGTTCAGCCTGAGCGGACAGCTCCTGGCTGGTTGCGGAGGATTCCTCAGCAGTTGCAGAGTTGGTCTCTACTACTGCAGAAATCTGCTCAATTCCATCATTCAGCTGAGACATGATTTCAGCCTGCTGCTCACTTGCCTGTGCAACCTTGGCAATCTGCTGAACGATGTCCTCAATACCTGTTATTACATGCTGCATTGAAACAGAGGTTTCATCTACAACCTTATTTCCTTTTTCTACTTCAGCCAATGAATCTTCAATAAGCTTTCTGGTATCACCAGCAGCTATAGCTGACTGATTTGCCAGCTGGCTGATTTCATCAGCAACTACTGCAAAACCTCTGCCTGCTTCACCTGCTCTTGCAGCTTCAATAGCAGCATTGAGTGAAAGGAGGCTGGTCTGATCAGCAATACTTTCAATAGTCTGAATGATATTACCAATCTGTGCTGAGCTCTCTGCAATTCTCTGCATTGCATTGGTTGCTTCGTATACCTTCTCACTGCTTGCAGCAGCTTCACTACCAATTCTCTTAGCTGTATTGCTGGTATCTACTGCTATCTGTGCATTAGTCTTAACTGTCTCAAGTGTATCATTTACTGTAGCTAAGAGTTCCTCAACCGCTGCACTCTGATCGGTTGCACCTTCTGCAAGATTCTGAGCACCCTCTGCCATATTTTCACTGCCGGCAGATACCTGAACAACAGCATCAGAAATAGCTGACAGGGTATCAATCAGAGCATGCTTAATGTAGGACAGTGCCTTGAGGATTGGATCAAAATCTCCTTTATAGATACTTCTGTCTTCAGAATCAACATTGAAATTACCATCAGCCATGGTATCCAGGATTCTGGTCAAATCTTTAATTAAATAATTCAGATGAGAAACAATCTTTCCAGTTGTATCAACCAGTTCCCTGGTCTCATCCTTAGTATCAATCTCAGGCATTGGAGATGTCAGGTCGCCCTCGCCTAACAGCTTGATTCTCTCAGCACACTGAGCAATGGGGCCGCCAATATTATCACCTACTTTTGTTGCAAATTTTCTTGCTGCAATCACAGCTATTACAAGGACAACAAGAGTAAGAATAATTACTGCGTAAGTTGTGCCCATAAAATCACTGCTGGGAGCACCTATTGCAATACTCCATCCAGAGCTTGCAATGGGAGCATAGCCTACATAATAGGTCTTAAGTCCCTTTCTGTAGTGAGTATATCCTGCTGAACCGGACATCATTTTTTCTGCTACTTTGGCACGTGCCTTGAAGGATTTGTCAGTCTTAGCCAGCTCAATAAAGTTTGTCTCTGCAGTCTTGTAATCTTCAACAGTACTACATACAACGGTTCCATCTGCATCCAAAATATATGCATCTGCATGTTTGCTAAGTTCTTTTGCTTCAGCAACAATCTCATCCAGCTCACCAGGATCAATCGAAGCAAATACAACACCTGCTACAGGGTTTGTGGGAATTCCCTGATCATGAACAGGAGCTGCAATAATAAATGAAATCTTTCCGTCTGTCTTTGCTACAAGAGGTTCACTAATGTATGACTCACCCTTTGATGCAATCTTAAAGTATTCTCTTTCACTGTAATCAGTTCCATCAATAGGAGCTATTCCGTCCAGACCAATAAATTTAGATCTGATAAAATTATATTCGGGATACTGTTCCAGCTTTGAATTAAGGATAGACTGTACGGTATCCGTATCCAGATTAGCATTAGTAACTTCTGATATAGTACCTATATCCTCTACAACATTTCGTAAAGCTTCCAATCGCCAGCTGGCTTTCTCTCCAGACAGTGCAGCCACTTCAGAAAGGATTTCCTCCTGCAGACTGCTGGCGTTAATATAATTTGTAATAACACCTAACGCACCCAGAACAATCATTGAGCCAACACTGACTATAATAATACTAGACTTAATCTTGTTACTGATTTTTGTCATGTTAACAATGTCAAAATAGTCAGCTATTTTGTTGCTGCTCTTTTTTGCCTTGCTTCCATCTTTCATCTCTTTTTGCTTGCCCATTATTGCGCTCTCCTTCTATTTACATTATAGCTTTGAGTCTTACGTATTGCCCCACTCAACTCACGTTAAAAAAATGTGCAATTTTCACAAAATATTATAGTTCTTTACTTACACTTTAGTCAATATATTGCAAAGAAATCGAAAGCCCTTTCGTTATATTTTTTCGTTATTCAAGACCATTATTCAAGAAAAGTTTCTATGGTTTTCCAAATATCATCTTTTTCAAGGCCCAGCTTCCAGGCTGCAATTCCACCCACCTGATAGTTCTTCATAATACTGATTTTAGCTGCCAGCGACTCCTCATCCTCAAGCCATATCTGATAGAGTGCACCATCTGCTTCCTTCACTCCATAATTCTGGCAGGTCACATCATCCCAGGTAACGCTTAATCCCCTGTTATCCACAGTCTGCTTGGCTTCATTCATTCCAAGAGCCTCAGAACTTACCTTGCCATCCTTTGTGGTCCAGAATCTGGCATAGAAGGGAACTGCATTAATTATTTTTTCACTCGGAACATCCTTTAGTGTTTCTGTAATTCCATGTTCTACATAGTCAAGACTGGCAACGCTTCCCGCTTCTTCACTTCCTGCCCAGTGCTCATCATATCCCATGATTATTACATAGTCGCAGGCTTCGCCCTGAGCCTTTCTTCCATAGAACTCTGTATTACCCATAGGCACATAGTTATCAACAGACAGTACCAGATTATTCTGTCTACAGGGAATGGAAAGTTCTCTGATAAATTCTACAAAATGGGGACCACATTCCACCTCAAGACTCTCAAAATCCACGTTAATTCCATCTGCGCCCACTTTGAGCGTAGCATCCACAATATTATTAATGAGATTCTGTCTGGTAGATGTTCTTGATAAAACCTTGGTTGTATCTACTGACTTGGTAAAATTATCCACCAGTGCCCAGACCTCGAGTCCCTTATTATGAGCCTTCACAACATAAGAAGATGAGGAAATATTCTCAATATTTCCAGCCTCATCGCACAGGAAGAACCAGGTGGGACTGATTACATTAACCCCACTCATGGCACGTGTCATATCATCAAAGGTATCATTTCCACCTTCATATATCATCTGGTGCCATACCATATTGATCTTGTGGTCTCTGGTTATGCTTGTGTATTCAAGCTTTGGAACATCCTTGCAGGCCTCGATTGTATCCTCATAGGTTTCCCCAAGGTGTTTCTTTTCAATGAAGCCTTCAATAGTATCCTCAGTTCGTACATTTACCCAGTTCTCATATTCTTCAAGTATCTGAAGTTTTTCACCCTCGGATACATTCTTCAATATGTCGCTTTTTACGCCTCCCTGATATCTGACTGCACTGTCCTTAGTTACATCAGCATACGAATAGGATACCTCATTCTTGTACATCTGTATTCTGTTAGGATCTTCATATAATGTGTAAGAGAAGTTGGTTAATCCCTTCACAAAATCGATGAGTAAATATAATTCTCCATCAACATATTCTGTAAGTGGATTTCCCAGGCTCACCTCCTGTCCATCCATAGTATATGATGCTCCAGTCAGGGGTGCCGATACCACCTCATTAGGAAGTGGATACAAAATCAACTCTTCTTTTTCATCAATATAAAATCTGTCATTCAGATTTTTCTTAACCCATTTATAAGGAAGATATATTGCGCTACCATTAATCCAAGCTGTTTCCTCAAGTCGTTCATTTTCCATGTACAGGATTGCTTTATCCGAATTGTTTGACATGTCAAAATATTCTTCAAGAGACATTTCTTCCTTACTATATGAATACTTTTCATATACCAGCGCACCAACGCTTGCCCCACCAATAAGCATAATAAAAATCACTGCCAGTATTGCGGGGATAATATTTGTTTTCTTTTTTCTACGTCTACTTCTGCTTCTACGTCTTTTTTTAGCCATATTACCTATTTCCTTTCACAATGTTCCCATTATAGCAAATGTCATTATTCCCGTCATATAAAAATTAAGGATTTCACGAAATCTTCGCAAAATCCTTAATACTCCGTTTTTACACTGGGTTAAGTGTAATTATTATTTTTATCTAGATTATTTCAAATTATGATGTCCTAAAGACACCTCCACTTGCAGTATGCCTGCGATTAGCTATTTTTTCTGCACATACCCCCTTCCCAAAGGGACCTGACCCCTGTTATTTTGGTTCGAGACCAATAGGATTTTTTGTGATATCCTTTACAAAGAGTATCTCTCTCAGACATGCATGATGGCCAAATAACAGTTTCCCATATATAAAACCGCTAATTTTTGTATTTGTGACTATTTTGCGTTTATTTCTTCAAGTTAATTTGGGTGATTTCAAATTGATTAGTCAAAAAATGATTTCTCTTATAATTCATGTTCTGACTATTAATTTAGAAATTTGTAAGAAAAGCCTAAATCCAATCTATCCTCAGGGACATTGAATACGTCTGTAAGGCTTTATTTGACCAGCAAAAGCTGGCACCTGATTAATATCTGGAACTGTCCGTTCAAAACAATTCCATTCTTAAATAATGATGGCCCATATCCCTCCTTTCATATGCTTTATTTTCTGAAAAGAGGTCTCTTTGCACCTAAAATGATACTAAGATAGCCTGACCATTGCAAGAAAATACCTACCAAATATCAGGGGGTCTGATTGTGTATATCTCACAAATTTTCAAAATAGATTTTTTATTCATATTCCATAATAAAAATGCTATAATGTTATAGATTTTTCATTTTTTCAAATTGATAATGAAAGGACAACCAGCAATGCGTAAAAAACATCTTAAGGTCACAGGCCGTCTTAAATCCTATACGACCAGTTTTACAATGCTTGGCATTTTTCTTATTTTAATAAATCTTGGTATTTACACATATAGCCGCCAGGCCGGCATGCTTCTTTCTGTTGGTCTTGGAATTTATTTCCTTGTGCTTATTGCATTAAATCTATACAACAAACCTGTTATTCTCAACGAGCTGATTAGTTTTGCAACCCAGTATGGCCAGATACAAAAGCAGCTTTTAAAAAATATGGAAATGCCCTACTGCATATTGGATGATTCAGGACGTGTTATCTGGTCCAATACAGCTTTTGGAGATCTGATTCACCAGCCCAAGGGCTATAGCAAACCTCTTAGTTCTATTTTTCCATCCTTTACCAAGGACAAGCTCCTTCATGATGAGATGGTTGGTGAGTTCTCATTTTCTTTTGAGGGTGGTGAATATCGTGCCAAGATGCACAAGGTATTTTTATCTGATATGATGGATTCCAGTGATATCCTTGGGGAGACTTCATCCGAGAGCTTCCTGATTGCTATGTACATATTTGATGAGACAGCACTCTCTCTGGCCCTTCAGGAAAATGATAATCAGTCTCTTGCAGTCGGACTTATTTACCTGGACAACTACGAAGAGGCCCTTGACAGCGTTGAGGATGTAAGACGTTCTCTTCTCATTGCCCTGATGGATAGAAAAGTCAACAAGTATATGTCCGCGCTGGATGGTATTACCAAAAAGCTTGAAAAAGATAAATATATGGTTATCCTGCGAAAGGAATCTGTCAGGACTCTGGCCAGTCAGCGTTTTGATATTTTGGAGGATGCCAAGACTGTTAACATCGGTAATGAAATGTCCATGACTCTGAGTATCGGTATTGGTCTGGATGGATTAAGCTATGCCCAGAATTATGAATTTGCCCGGGCTGCTATTGATATTGCTCTTGGTCGTGGTGGTGACCAGGCTGTTGTTAAGACCAAAGATTCCGTTTCTTATTATGGTGGCAAGAGTCAGCAGATTGAGAAAAATACCCGCGTAAAAGCAAGAGTAAAGGCTCACGCCCTTAGCGAAATCATAAGTGGAAAAGACAGAGTCATTGTCATGGGTCATCGTCTGGCTGATGTGGACAGCTTTGGTGCTGCAGTTGGAGTTTATAGAATTGCTACTGCGCTTGATAAGAAGGCCAACATTGTTATTAATACAGTGTCCACCTCCGTTCAGCCTCTGGTAGACAGATTTAAAAATAATCCTGATTATCCGGAAGATATGCTATTGGATTCAACCCAGGCAGTTGATGCTGCCAATAGCTCCAATGCTGTACTGGTCGTAGTTGATGTCAACAAGCCAAGTATCACCGAGTGTCCTGAATTATTGCATCTGTGCAAGTCAATAGTTGTACTGGATCATCACAGAGCCGGCTCAGAGGTTATTGAAAATTCTACTCTTTCCTACGTAGAGCCCTATGCATCATCTGCAGCCGAAATGGTCACTGAAATCATGCAGTATGTTGCTGATGGTGTTCGTCCTAAAAATGACGAGGCAGACTGCCTGTATTCAGGTATTATGATTGATACCAACAACTTTATGACCAAGACTGGTGTCCGTACCTTTGAAGCTGCTGCTTACCTCAGGAGAAATGGAGCTGACGTAACCCGTGTCCGCAAGATATTCAGGGAAGATGCTGCCGAATACAAAGCAAAGGCTGATGCTGTCAGTCAGGCAGAAATATATAGAAAGAATTATGCCATCTCCATATTTACCGGAGATGGTATTCAGAGTCCTACCATAGTAGGTGCTCAGGCAGCCAACGAACTGCTCAATATCAAAGGCATCAAGGCCAGCTTCGTTGTCACTCCATTCCAGATGCTACAGTATGTCAGTGCCCGTTCAATCGATGAAGTCAATGTTCAGGTTGTCATGGAAAGGCTGGGTGGTGGAGGCCATATGAATATAGCCGGCACCCAGATGGAGGGAATCAGCTGCGACGAGGCCGTTCGCGCCATTAAAAATATAATTGATCAATTAATTGAGGAAGGAGAACTCGACTAAATGAAAATAATATTATTAAAGGATGTAAAATCCCTCGGAAAAAAGGGAGATATAATCAATGCCAATGATGGATATGCCAGGAACTATATCCTGCCCCAGAAAATTGGTGTTGAGGCTAATAGCAAGAATCTCAACGATCTTAAGCTTCAGAATGCTAATGCTGACAAAATCGCAGCTCAGAATCTTGCTGACGCCCAGGCACTGGGTGAGAAGCTTGGTCAGCAGAAGGTTGTTGTATCTATGAAAGCCGGCGAAGGCGGCAGAGTATTTGGTTCTGTATCTACCAAAGAAATCGCCGAAGAGACCAAGAAACAGACCGGCATCGAAATTGACAAGAAAAAAATCCAGTTACCTGAAGCAATAAAGGGCTTTGGCATGTATGATGTACCCATTAAGCTTCACCCCAAGGTAACTGCTACACTTAAAGTTCATGTTGTGGAGTCAAAGTAATGGCTGTAAATGAAGAAGCTGTTTTAAAAAGAATTAAACCTCATAGCGAAGAAGCTGAATTATCAGTTCTTGGCTCAATGATTCTGGATAGAAATGCCATTGTGACCGCATCCGAAATGTTGACTGGAGATGACTTCTATGGTGCTCACTATGGCGCAGTATTTAACTGTATGCTGGAATTGCACAATCAGGGAAAGCCTACTGACGAAGTTACTATATTGGACAGGCTCAGAGAAAAGGATATCCCGCCCGCTATTGCCAGTGCAGAATTTGTTGCCAATCTGGCAATGGCTGTGCCTACATCCATCAATGTCAAGCACTATGCCCAGATTGTTCGCGACAAGGCCGTACTCAGGCGCCTGATTGAGGCCAACGAAGAGATTGCCAATACCTGTTATCTGGGCAAGGATTCTCTCGACAACATTCTTGATGATGCCGAGAAAAAGGTGTTTAATATCGTTCAGCACCGAGATGCCGGCGAATTCGTACCCATCCACAGAGTAGTAGCCAATGCCCTGGCTAAGATATCTGCTGCTGGTCAGATGGATGGAAGTGTTACCGGTATCCCAACAGGCTTTATTGATTTGGACTATAAGACCGCTGGTCTCCAGCCCTCGGATCTGATTCTGATTGCTGCCCGTCCCTCAATGGGAAAGACCGCCTTTGTCTTAAATATTGCCCAGCACATGGCATTCAAGAAAAAGAAGGGTGTCGCAATATTCAGTCTGGAAATGTCAAAGGAACAGCTGATAAACAGAATGTTCTCCCTTGAATCCAGTGTAGATGCGCAAAAGCTTCGTGTAGGTAATCTTAACGAAGCAGAGTGGGAACAGTTGGTTGAGGGAGCCGGCACTATTGCCGAATCCAATCTAATAATTGATGATACACCTGGAATAAGTATTGCAGAACTGCGTAGTAAATGTAGAAAGTTCAAAATGGAGCATGGTCTTGATATTATCATCATCGACTACCTCCAGCTTATGTCCGGTTCAGGCAGAAGTGAATCGAGACAGCAGGAGATTTCCGAAATTTCCCGTTCCTTAAAGGCGGTTGCCCGTGAGCTTAATGTTCCTGTGGTTGCCCTCTCTCAGCTCTCCCGAGCTGTTGAGCAGCGTCCTGACCACAGACCTATGCTTTCTGACCTCCGTGAGTCTGGTGCTATTGAGCAGGATGCCGACGTGGTAATGTTCCTTTATCGTGATGATTATTACAACAAGGACACCGAGCTAAAAGGAATCTCAGAAGTAATCATAGCCAAGCAGAGAAATGGCCCTATTGGAACCGTCCAGCTGGCCTGGATTCCTCAGTACACTATGTTTAGGAATCTTTCAAAGCAGCCCCGACCTGATGGCATGTAAAATAACGATATGTAAAATAAAAAGGAGCACTGAAATTCAGTGCTCCTTAATTTTTTAATTGTCTATAACCTCTTGCCAGACAAGCCAGCAAACTCGTTATAATTATGCCTGAGCGATTGCTCCAGTAGGGCAAGTACCTGCGCAAGCACCACAATCGATACAGCTATCTGCGTCGATTTCGAACTTGCCATCACCCATGCTGATAGCTCCAACAGGACATCCGCCTTCACATGCTCCACATGCTACACATGAATCACCAATCTGATATGCCATTTAAGTTTCCTCCTTAATGTTGTAGTCCTACCTTAGCAAGACTATTTGTCATTCGCATAATGCTAAAGTGTATTGTATAACACTTGATAAGTGTTTACAAGCCAAATATTTTAGTATTTTTTCGTAGGCAGAATCTTTTGTTACTGTTCTGCTCTTCGTTTTCTAATACCATCAAGAATTACTTCTTTTTTATCTATCAGCACTTTCTTATCCATAGGCTCTACACCTTCCAGTGGATAAGGTATTCCCAGCTGTTCATACTTCTTGGCTCCCATTGTATGATACGGAAGCACATCCAGTGCCTTAAGTGTCTTTAGACCACCAATGAAATATCCCAGCTTATACAGATACTCGTCATCATCAGTAATACCGGGTACTACTACATGTCTGATCCAGATATCTATACCTTTTGAAGAAAGATATTCTGCAAATTCTAATATATATTTATTATTTTGCCTTGTTAAATCCTTATGTTTTTCAGGGTCAATGTGCTTGATATCCAGCATTACCAAATCGGTAAGCGCCAGTACCCTATCAAGCTTTTCCATCCATTCAGGATGCATAGGTTGAAATGCAATTCCCGATGAATCGATACAGGTATGAATATTTCTTTCTTTTGCAAGCGAGAACAGTTCATACAGAAAATCAAGCTGCATTAATGGCTCACCGCCCGTAACCGTTATTCCTCCACCGTTTTTGTAGAATGGTTCATTTCGAATATACTGTTCCATTATTTCAGCGGCTTCCATAACTGTGCCACCCTTCATTTCCCAGGTGTCCGGATTATGACAGTATTTACATCTCATAGGACATCCCTGAACAAATACGACGAATCTTGTTCCTGGCCCGTCCACTGTTCCAAACGATTCAAGAGAATGAATTCTACCACTCATCTGCTATACTCCTTTATTCATATCCCATAATGTGAAGAAAGAAGTCTGAAATAAGACTGCATTCTAATTTCAGACTTCTCTTTATTACTTCGTATGTTTTTGCGACCTGAATATCACACTATGGTTCTATTCAGGTAGGCAAAACACATATCCTAAAACATATTTAGACGATATTAGATAGCCTCGTGGAAGGTTCTTGAAATAACGTCTGCCTGCTGTTCAGGTGTAAGCTTGATGAAGTTTACAGCATATCCTGAAACGCGGATAGTAAGCTGAGGATACTTCTCAGGATTCTTCTGAGCATCAAGTAAAGTATCTCTGTTTAATACGTTAACATTAAGATGATGTCCGCCCTTTGTTGCGTATCCATCAAGTAAGTTTACAAGGTTATCAACCTGTGCATTTGCTGCCATAATTTAATCCTCCATTTAAAATTAATTTTGGAATAAGCACTAACGGAAGTCGTCCAATCCCTGTTCAAGTGTAGGTACGCTACATGCCAGAGGAGTGCGTGAACAGTCAGTACAGCCCATTGTCTGTACATTATTTGAGGATTTACTTTCATCCACATCAAAATTCACGTGACCAACCCCCTGTGCCATTCCTGAATCCAACATTTTGATAAAATCGTCTACCATTTTGTTATTGTCCATACGTCCACCCGTGCCCTAAAATTCAGGCCCGCCCGTAAGACGGGCCCGAGAAAAATTCAATCAATTATTTGTTAAGATCTAACTCGATATCACCAGCGAATACCTGATCCTCTTTTCCAAGAGCGCCAGGGATAATGGTAAATGTATTAGAAATACCATCCTGAGCATCCTTGAAAGGAAGCTTAGCAACTGATGAAAGTGATGCAACAGCACCATGAGTATCACGACCGTGCATTGGGTTAGCACCAGGAGCGAAAGGCATTCCTTTCTTACGTCCATCAGGAGTATTACCTGTAGCCTTAC
>DCIJ01000076.1 GCA_002315945.1 Lachnospiraceae bacterium UBA1729
GACCACTTCGATACCTCTCCATATTCTATTGTTTGCTGCCCTCACGAGCAGTGCGAAAGCAATAATAACAAAGATATAGCACTGTGTCAACAACTTTTTCAAAAAAAATCAAACTTTTTTTCAAACACAGTGTGAAACTCTTATTTTTGCTGGCTTTCCTCCAGTTTTTCTTCCAGCTGGCGTACACGTTTTTCAAGCATTCCAAGTGCCTGAATCAGTGCCTTGATTTTTTGTCTCTGCTTTGTAGCAATTGATGTCAGAGACATAAGTATCATTATGCTGAAGCCAATGGCAGTTAAAAACAGACCATTCATGTTGCTCTGAATGCCTACCAGGCCAATGAGCCATGTAAGAATTCCCGGCCAGATAACCAGAATCCCCATTACCAGACCCGAAAGCAGCCATAGCAGAGTATATCTCAATGTAAGTGCCTTCTTTTTTAGCAGATACAGGATAATAACAAAGTATGCAATTACAAGTACTATCAATACCAGTCTGAGATTTGAAGGTATCATATATTATCACTTCCTATATAATTTCAATCAAAAGTAAACCCATCTTTTTTATATAAGGACTACTTTTATTCACCAAGGATACCACGTAGGTATACCATTTTTACTTAAAAGACGCAACTAATTTGCCAAATACCTTCAAAAAAAGTATTATATTAGACATGAAAACATTAATTATCGTGCCTGCCTACAATGAGCAGGATAACATTTTAACAGTATATAATGAATACAAAAGGCTTTTCCCTAATAAGCTTATTACCAAAGAAGTATTTCCATTTCTTGCAGATGATTCAGTTCTCATAGGTTCCACAATAGATCTGCTGGTAATCAATGACTGTTCGACTGACTGTACAGAGGCGATTTTGAGTGAGCATCAGATATCTTATATCAGTGCCCCTGTTAATCTGGGTATAGGAGGTGCGGTTCAGACCGGTTATAAGTACGCTCTTAATAATGATTATGATGCTGCTATTCAGATTGATGGGGATGGTCAGCATGACATGTCCTATATACCAACTCTGTTGAGTGAATTGAGACTGGATATTTCAGAGAAATCTGATGCCGCTGATTTGACTATAGGATCCCGTTTCCTTGAAAAAGAGGGCTTTCAGTCTTCCGGTACCCGTCGAATAGGAATAAACCTGTTAAGCTTTTTTATTTTTATTTGTACCTTCAGAAAAATTTACGATGTTACAAGTGGCTATAGAGCCATTAACCGTCTGCTGATAAGAATATATGCTAATGACTATCCTGAGGATTATCCTGAACCTGAAGCTATAGTCTCCGCTGTTATGTACAACTGCAAAATCAAAGAATTGCCAGTCAGAATGCGAGAGCGAATGGGTGGAAAAAGTTCAATTAACCTAAAGAAATCGGTTTACTACATGATAAAGGTTACTTTGGCAATATTTATTACAAGAATAAGTTTTGGAATAAGAAGGGACAGGTCATAAGACCTGTCCTAAAATTTGTCCTATTTTATCATGGATGATTAAATCTGCAATGGAATCCCTGGAAGTTGCATCTCTGTTAATCAGAACAAGCTTGTTACCTCTGTAATAATCAAGCAGTCCTGCGGCAGGATATACCGCAAGAGAGGTTCCTCCCACAATTAGCACATCAGCCTTACTAATTGCACTAACTGAGTCACTTAGTATTTTAGAATCCAGTCCTTCTTCGTACAAAACCACATCCGGCTTTATAGTTCCACCACATTCACAGGTTGGAATGCCGTCTGATTCTATTATTTTTTCCACACCATGAAATTTCCCACAATTCATACAGTAGTTTCGCAGAACGCTTCCATGGAGCTCATATACGGTTTCACTTCCTGCAGCCTGATGAAGTCCATCAATATTCTGGGTTACTATTGCCTTTAGTTTTCCCTTTTTTTCCAATTCAGCTAAAACATTATGTGCTGTATTGGGTTTTATACCAGGAGCCAGCATCTTGGCTCTGTAAAAACGGTAAAATTCCTCTGTCTTTCTCATAAAAAATGTGTGACTTAATATGGTCTCTGGTGGATAATCATACTGCTGATTGTATAATCCATCCACACTTCTAAAATCAGGTATTCCACTCTCAGTGGAAACTCCTGCCCCACCGAAAAATACAATGTTATCCGATTCAGCTACCCATTGCTTCAGTTTTTCAATATTTTCCATACCATCTTCCTCCATATTCAAATACATCAGGCATTAATTCTATGAAATATTAATCTTATGAGTAATGTAATAAATATTGTCCCTAAGTTGCTCAATTTCCATACTCATCCTGCAATTAGTTGCTCCAGCTTTTCGCATTGCATCTTCCAAGTACTGGCTTCTATAGCTGCCATCCTTGTACATCTGATCAACCATATTGTATAGTTCGTCCCCGGCAATAGCATTGATAAAGGAATATTGACCAAGACCTCTGTCTACAATTGCCTCTGTACACATTCTGTTGTAAGAATACAAATCGTATGCAATCTTATCCGTGCTCAATCCAAGATCGTCAATTGATCTAAGGCCATAATCTTCTGGCGAAACCTTGATGTCCGAATACTTTGTTCCATTGCAGGGTGGCAGATACACAGACAGTTCATTTCTTCTATGTGTATCAAAATAATCATTATCTGACTTGTTAAAATAGTCGTAATTTTCAGGATCAGTATCGGCCCAGGTAGCATCCACATTATAATAACCGTCATCCAGTCCAATTATATTCCAGGCATGAGGTTCCCCTGCGTAGCCAGTACAGTAATAACATGGAATATCCATCCTCTGAAGAAGATACTGCATAGCTCTGGCATATCCCGCACATACTGTCTGCTTGTTAACCAATGCACTATAGGCGCTCTGATTATATGGAGCCCTGAGATTATATTCCAGATTATTGACAAGCATATCATGTATAGTGCACTCCCTGTCAAAATCACTTCCACTTGCCTCAATAAGATACAGCTTGGCCATATCCTCAAATCTGGCCCTTGCATTGTTCAAATCATTAGCCAGGTCATTGAATTTCAAATCGATTTCAGCAACACGACCAGTACCGTCAACCTTACCCATATATCCTGAATCCAGCCAAAAAAGTTCCGGATGATCATTGTACACAGCAATAAAAGTGTTTTTTAACTGTTTCTCACCAACAGAGATTACTGGTGCAAACTTTTTATTAGCATCAAAAGCATTGGCGTAAATTTGCTTATACAGCGTCTGACCGATTTCATCCAGCATATCAAAATATGGATACAGTCTCTTATCAAAGACGAGCTCTGAGCCCGTATTTCCTGGTCCAAGTGTATCCATCAGTTCTCTTGCTTCCAGATCTCCGATCGAATTTGTCTGTCCTACTATGTCCTGGTAACCATTTTTTTCGGAAACCTTCTCTGGAATTCTCAATACAGGATCTTCATCTTCGCCCTGCTCATATTGCTTATCAGGCAAATCACCTATTCCCGTTCCATTAATGTCAGTAGGAATACTATTAGGAGATAATATACCACTCTGGTTATTATTTAAGTTATTCTGGTTATCAACAGACGAAGAAATAGAACCATTATTTTGGATATCATTTGTACCAGTATTGGTTCCATTTACAAAATCACCAGTAGAATCAGCATTGTTCTGTAGGTTTGATCTATTTCCTGTTAACGCATCAAGTCCGTTATCACCAGGTGCCTGAATACCAAGAGTTGTTGCAATCAAATCAGCGGCTTCAGGGTTTATTGCACATAACCCAATGATTCCGCCTAATGCAAGACTAAGTATAAGTATTAATGTTAATAAGCTTTTTAGGAATTTCATAGTGATATTATATGATAAATAATAAAAAAAGAAAATTACCGTTATGCAAGCATGATGCTGCTTTACGTTCTTGTGCAACAAAAAAAGAACATCAAAGATGTTCTTCTCAAGAGGCGACAACCAGATTTGAACTGGTGATCAGGGTGTTGCAGACCCA